>JAEXOY010000018.1 GCA_023439045.1 Bacillota bacterium
TACACTCCATTGAATAGTCAAGGCTATAGGATAAAAATAAAAAGTCCACAGTGTTAAAAAAATTATAAAATAAAAATATTAAGAAAGGAATGTATTGTGTATTTTCAATAAATACATCATACAAGGATAATATGAAGAGAAGAGTATCTTTTTTATTAATACTTGCTCTGCTGCTTAGTGCAGTACCATTTTGGGGCGGAACTAATGCGGCAACGGTCACTGCAAAGTCAGTTATAGCAAGAATATACGTAAATGGAGCATATCAACCTACCGAGGCATATAAGATAAATAAGGATTACTATTATAAGATACAGGATATAGCAGCATCGGTAAGAGACCTTTCAATGAGGTTTGATGTTACTAAAAGTGATAACGATATTAAGGTAAGCACCAAAAAGAACCATATCCTTAACGGTACTGAGTACTCAGCTTCTACACTGCTAGATTATCCTGCAAGTAGCTGGGGAGAGTTACAAGTAGATGGAGCTACAAAAAAAGTTGCGGGCTACATAATTGCTGGGAACTACTGTCTTACTATGAAAGAAGCTGCTAAGTTGCTAGGCTGTGGCTTCAAAGCTGTTGAAGCCGGCAAGGGTGCAGACTATCAGCTGATGACAAGCTACAAGTACAATGCTTCTGGAAAGCTTGAAAGAAAGATAAATGAGCAGGGGAATACTACTTTTAATAGACTGTGGGAAGGGTTTACTGTAGCTGGCAAGGATAGTATTTACTTCTTAAGTAATCATTCCTTATACAAAATGAATAATGCGGGAACTGAGGCCAAAGCATTAAGGGGGGGCTATTCTGTAAATCTTAATATTGTAAACGATAGGCTGTATTACACACTTGGTGGACAACTTTACAGCTCTGATCTTGATGGAAAAGATGAGATTTTACACTCCCAACCATTATATTCAGGATATAATCAGCAAATGAAAAACGTGCTAATAGTAGATGATTCCGTATATTGCATCTATAATGACTATGATAGGTGGGCAAATCCTCAGCATACCAGCAACATTTATCAGTTTGAGATGATAGGCAGAGACATGATACCTGATACATGGATGCGCCAGACTATATATTCTGAATGGAATTCCTCTGTGACAGATGATAAGATTAGAAGCTTCTACATTGAGGGTGACTACATATACTTCGACGACTTATGGATAAATAGGGTCAAGCTTGGGGACTATGGGATTAATAATTCAAGAGAAGTTCTTGCAGAGGGAGAATGGTACCAGCAGCAGAAATTCTCAGATGATAAGATAATAATGATGGGCAGAGAGGGCAATAACGGCAGATGGCCAGGTAAAAATGGATATCTCTATATCAAGAGTATAAATGATAAGAATAACTGGAGCACTTACTTGAAAGAAGCTATATATACCTATACTATAATGGATAATGACCTAATATATGTACAAGACTATAATTTGTTTGCAAGAAGCCTGGATGGAAAAAACAAGCGTCAACTTCTTGATAGGGGCGCAAGATCTTCTGTTCTCTTTGGCATTGCAGGTGATTGGATAGTTTCAAGAGACTCGTCTGATGTTGGAGCCGCAAAAGCCACCCTGATTAAACTAGATGGAACAACTCCTGAGGTTAAGTTCTAGATTCAGACCATAACATGAATCTGATTTATGCATTATGAAGAAAGTATTTGTAATAAGCAAACACAGGGGTATTTCGATGCCAATGTGATGAAAAGCCACCAATAAATCTGTATGCAACGGATTTATTGGTGGCTTTAAAAAAATAGGTATATGATATTGAGCCTTTTATAAATATGGCATATGATAAATGGGCATATGATAAATTTGGCTTTATCATAATTATGCAATTAAGAACTAAATTTTATCCTAGGAACCCTTAAACACAATACTCCTACTTACTTCCCAGGTTATTTTTAACAAGGAAGTCCATTAGCTTTCCAAGTGGCTGTCCGTTTAATTCCGCTTTGTCACCAAAATACATATAATCCGGTGAAGAAGCTGTGAATGGCTTCCATTCAGGCATTGGAGTGCCGTCATTATCATTTCCGTTTGGATTTCCGGTTTTAGCAAAGTTGGTCCAATAGTTACACATGTGTCTGGCTAAATCGTAGTGTTTTCCCTTAAATGGGCGCCAGCACTTTGCGAGCGTTTCAAAGGTAAACCAAAGTTCACTTGAATGGAAGGATCCATTATTATCACCCGGCATTTCGGGGTTAAATCTATAAAAATATGCAGGTGCTCCACCTAGCATGCTGTTATTATAAAGCATTAATACATTTCCAAGTTCAAATGAATTATAACCTGCATTTTTAATGCATTCCTCAAAAGAAGAGGCACCTTCTTTTATTATGGAGAGGTATTCATTGTATGTATCAGGAAACGCATATTTTGCATAAGCTTCTAGCTCGTCATAATTCTTTACCAGTGGTGAAGCAACAAACTCATTAATGGTGTTACCTGCAATCATAGGGACGTTGTTCCACTTACCTGACTTCATTACCTCTACTGGCTGCAAAGGGAGGAATTCATTATCTACACATGGTCCCCAAAAAAGCTTAAAACGTATAGTGGCAAAGGATGAGTTTTTTGCTGTATCGGCAGGCTCAGGGTCTATTGCTGAAAACTCTGCTGCTTTTTCAAATAAGTATTTTGAAGGTAGTTCTCTTGCTTCTTGGATAGATGCTACCCCAAGCCAGTCAGTAAAGCGTTTGCCCAAAAGCTGTGCTTCCTCCAGTGTCCTGTAACCCTGATTAAACCCTGGGGAGAAACCGCCACCGCTCTGTGGAATAGCTTTGTGGAATAGTCCCGAGCTCATTGGAGAGGTGAGATGAGCCATAACACTTCCAGCGCCGGCAGATTGACCAAAGATAGTTACATTGTCAGCATCGCCACCAAAAGCAGAGATATTTTCCTTTACCCACTTCATTCCTGCCAACTGATCTAAAAATCCAAAATTGCAATTTGGTTCATTAGGGGCAGAACCCAGTTCTGGATGGGCAAAGAAACCAAAAACATTTAATCTGTAATTTACACTGACAAGAATTACTCCGCGTCGTGCAATTCTTTCGCCGTCAAACTCCATTTCAGAAGGATAACCGCATTGCAAGCCGCCACCAAAAATCCAGAACATTACAGGCAACTTTTCGTTTGCTGACTTTGCCGGTGTCCACACGTTTAGGTAAAGACAGTCTTCGCTCATAGGAACCTTGTTATCTACATGCCACTCCTTGTTATATAATTGTTCTGGGTCACCTTCACCGGGTACTCCCTGCATTGCCAGTGGCCCAAAAGTATCACACTTTAATATACCCTCCCAGTCCTTAACGGGTTGAGGTGCTCTCCATCTCAATTCTCCTACTGGGGGTGCAGCAAATGGGATTCCTTTAAAGGCCGTAATTCTTGGATCGGCAGCAGGTATGCCTTCAACCCAGCCGTTTTTGGTTTTAACTTTTCTTAACATATGGTCACTCCTTTATAATAAAATAAGTTATATTCTCAAACAATATTACCAAATATGTAATAATCCTTTAACCGGCCCTGCTTAATCTTTTCTGATATAGGTTAAAGGCAATAAAGGCTATAATAAACAGTGCCGCGGTCATATAAAAGGTACTTGAATACCCCAAAGAAGAAACTAATATCCCTCCTATTATCGGACTGACTCCCTGACCAATATCTGCGCCTATGTAAAATGTACTGTTTGCAACACCGACTCTGCTAGGGCTTACCCGTTTTATACATTCAGCTTGTAATGAGACCTGCCCAGCTCCCTGACCTGCTGCCTTAAGGGCACCTGCAAAAAGTAGGGTTGCAAGGATGTTGGAGTTAGCAAGAACACATAATGATATTGCGGTAATTATCAAGGAAATGTTTACTATTGAGCGTATTCCTTTTCTATCAGAAATTTTTCCGATTGAAATCCTCACTACAAATAGAACAATTGCACTAACTGTAAAGAACAGAGCAAATCCGTGTATTTCCCTTTCCTGACACATTGTTTTGAGAAAAGCATTTATAATACCATTTCCAAAAGAGAAGATACCATTAACTATCGCATACATTAGAACTTCTATTGCAAAAATACTATGTAAAATACTACTGAGACTATTGTCTGAAGGCAATCTCTCATTTGGTATATAATCATATTTGACAAGTAACAGTATACCTACAGCAAGTAAAGTTAGCACCGATATAAATATGAACATCATGTTATAACCAAATAGTGCCTGAACAGCCTCACCTATACCTGGTCCCACAGCTTGAGCGAAAACCTGTCCAAGGCCATAGTAACCAATTCCTTCAGCTAGACGCGTCTTTGGAAGATAGCAGCTGGCCAATGCTACGTTTACAGTACTACTGACACCAAAGGCGGCTCCGTGTAAAATACGAAAGGCCAGCATGAATCCGGTGTTTGGGCAAAAGGTATACCCAAGGCAGACGGTAGCTATAACCATTGTAGCTATTACACATAGATTCTTTTTATTACTTCTGTCAGTAAGAATACCTGCAATAGGCCGAATAAATAAAGCACTTATAGAAAAAATACCGGATATTGTTCCGGCCAAAGCCATAGAGGTATCTAATCTTTTAATAGAATAATCTACAATATTAGTATAAACCATATTAAATGCCAATGCATTTAGAAAACTTGCTGCTAATAATAGCAAAAATGGTTTAGTCCAAAGCTTAGAAGTATTAATATAATCACTCTCTTCCCAAGGTTTTGCTAAAATTATAGCAAAATTTGTTCTTATATTAGAATATTTTAGCACATTGATTTCTAGGTGTAAATATAAGTAGCTTCACAATAGGTATTTGTTATGCCATAGTCCATGTTGTTCTCAAATTTTAGATTTCCTTTGTATTGATTTATTTAGCAAAAAAGAGGTATAATTTTAGCATGTTGTGTTTTAGTGGAATAGGAAGCTATTTAATTTGAGCATATCAAAGTAAATAAAAGGAGGGTAAATTATTTGAAAAAAGGTGTTAGTATCAAGAGAATAGCACAGGAACTTAAGCTTTCTCAGGGGACAGTGTCATTAGTACTGAACGATAGGGGAACTGAAATGAGGATATCTGAGGATACTCAAAAAAGAGTGTATGAGAAAGCCAAAGCCCTGGGATATTTTAAGTCTCAAAGTTCTTCTAAAAAGCTCAAGTCCGTTCTGAATAATGCACCTGTTATTACCTTTTTCTGCCCTTATGTGCCAGAAGGTGGACCGCTTGGAAGAGTAATGTTGGGAATTCAAAATATGATTAGAACAGCCGATTTTCCCCTTCAAATTGTATTTCAACCCTTTGAGCTGGATAATCTAGAAGCATATGCATCAAGGCTATATTCAAAATATAGCAATGGAGCTATAATTCTAAATATTTCAGAAAATGATTTTAAGTTTTTATCATCTCATAAAATAAATATTCCGGTAGTACTTTTTAATTACTTAAGTCCCAGCTTTAGCACCGTTTACATTGATAGCTATGATGTAGGTATGACAGCTGCTAAAATATTTGCGGCCAAGGGGCATAAGAGAGCTGCATTAATTACACCTAATAAGACAAATAAACCGAGAAGTCTTTGCAAAACGGGCTTTTTGGATGGTTGCAAAAGTTCTGATATAAGTATAGAGGAGTGCCATATTATTGAAGAAGAGAATAGCTTTTCAGGCGGTAAGGCTGCGGGTAAAAAGCTTATAGAAATGGGCTCAATTCCTTCGGCACTTTTTATACAGAACAGTTATATGACTGTAGGCTGTTTACCTGTTTTAAATGAACGAATAAGAATACCCGAGGATATGGAAGTAATATCTTTTGGTGGAAATATACTAAATGAAGCAATTTCGCCATCTATTACTTCAATAGAGTACCCTATTGAAGAAATGACAGAGTCATGTATGAGGGTACTATTAAAAATGATGAAATCGGGTGACAACCTTCCTGTATCGCAAATTGTTGAAACAAAGGTTGAATACAGGAATAGTTGCCCAAGACCTTAGTAATTTCGAACTTTAACTATATTTTTAAGAATGAAAGCTATTCAGAATAGGGTGCCGCATCATAGCTTGTGTGGTTTCAAGAGAGTGGCGCTTTCAAAGGGTGAAAAGAAGACGGTTGTAAAAAGTAGGATGAGCAAAATATAAAGCGCTCATCCTATATTATTTAAATAAATATTACTTGGGAAAATATACAAATATTAAAGCAATAAAAAACTTAAGTAATAAAATACCACGTAAATAAAAATAATACTAAGAACTATGTAGAAGAACGTGTTGCTGCGGCCTCTCCTGAAAGCTGCTTTCTTATTCTGCTATAATAGTCTACAACATTTCTGTCATATTCTTTTTCCATCAATTCAGAAGATACTATGAAGTCAGCGGTTGACTGATTCATTGCTACAGGAATGTCATAAAGCACAGCTATTCTTAGAAGCGCCTTTACATCAGGGTCGTGTGGCTGGGAGGTAAGAGGGTCCCAAAAGAATACCATAAAGTCTACCTCTCCATTTGCAATACAAGCACCTATCTGCTGGTCACCTCCTAGGGGTCCGCTCTTATAGGATTTTACAGGTAATCCTGTATTTTCGGTAATCAAGTGAGCTGTTGTGCCTGTGCCGCATAGAAAGTGGCGGCATAGAATATCACTCTTGGCTTTTACCCAGTTTATAAGGTCGTCCTTTCTATTGTCATGTGCAATTAAAGCAATGTGTTTCTGTTTTTTTAGTTTATCACCCATAAATTGGCTCCTTCCATTTGACCAAGTGGAGGTCTTTTATATTTTATCATAGCGAGCACCTGTTGGAAAGACCGCCAATATATAGTATAATAGTAGAAATATCATTACCAAGACTTAACAAATAAAACTTAAAAAATAACCATAACCATAACAATAATTAATTAGTCTATTAAATCACAATAATAAATAACCAAGTCAGCACCATTGTCCATTATATGAATAAATTCATTGTCGAGTATATGAATTTATTCATTGTCGAGTATATGATAAATTCATTGTCGAGCATATGATAAATCCATTGTCCAATATATGACAAACACTAATTATAGCATGAAGAACAGAATTACTATGACACCTAACGCAATTCTATACCATCCAAACGCCTTAAAGTCGTGCTTCTGAATATATGACATGAGGAACTTAATGGCGAATACTGATACTGCAAAGGCCACAATCATGCCTATCAAAAGGATAGCAACCTCCATTCCGGTGTAATTGAACCCAAACTTAAGGAGCTTCACAAAGCTAGCACCGAACATTACTGGTATGGCCAAGAAAAAGGAAAACTCAGCTGCCAGCCCTCTCGAACAGCCCAAAATCATAGCACCAAGTATAGTAGCACCTGAACGGGAGGTTCCAGGAATAAGTGCTAATACCTGAAAGGCACCTATGAGTAAGGCGGTTTTATAGCTGAGTGCTGAGAATTTTGTAACTAGTGGGTTGGCTTTCTTCTTGACATTTTCAACTACTATAAAAAGTACACCGTATATTATTAGCATTAGAGCAACAACTTTATAATTATAGAAGAGTTCATCTATTTTATCGTTAAAAGGAATACCAATTATTGCTGCTGGAGCGCACGCAACTATTACCTTTAGCCATAGCTCTACCGTGTTTTTGCTGACCATTAGCTTTTTTTCTCTTATTTTGAAAGGAAATAACTTTTTCCAAAAGAGAATTACTACTGCCATTATGGCACCTAGCTGTATTACAACAAAGAACATTTCTTTGAATGCGGCGGATACATTTAATTTCAAAAATTCATCGACCAGAATCATATGTCCAGTACTACTTATGGGCAGCCATTCAGTTATGCCCTCTATAATACCTAAAATAATTGCTTTTAGTATTTCCATTAATATTTCCTCCTATGTTTTAACACTAAATATATAATACTCTATTTTATCATGTTTTGTCTTCATATTTTCTAATTGGGTATGATTCTAATTTATAAGCCTATTCATTCAAATTTTATGATAAATATATTGAACATATAAAGGCAAAATACAAATAAAATTATACAATTATATTGGAAACATAAAATAACTGCTGATATAATAGTATAATTGAGAAATCACTTTTTACACGGGAAAAGGAAAAACACTTATGAGTTTTATCGATATAATCTTACTAGCAATTGGTTTATCTATGGACGCCGTTGCAGTATCCATTTCAAATGCAATATGTATGAATTTTTCATCTTGTCGTAAAAGCTACATAGATATATTTAAAATAGCTTTTGCTTTTGGCATTTTCCAAGGAATAATGCCCTTAATCGGATATTTTGCTACATCCTCCTTTGAGAAGTATATTACACCCTATGACCATTGGATTGCGCTAATTCTCTTGGCGATCATTGGAGGAAAAATGATTAGCGAGTCTATTAATAGTGAAGATAAGACAGACTGTAGTATATTCTCACTAACTACAAAATTGCTATTGGTTCAGGCTGTAGCAACAAGTATAGACGCATTAGCGGTAGGCATTAGTCTCTCAGCCCTTAATGTCAACATTTTCAGTGCTGTTGCAATTATCAGCTCTACCACCTTCATTTTATGCCTTATAGCAATACTTGTTGCAAAGCGCTTCGGGGCATTGCTTGGAAAAAGGGCAGGCTTAGTGGGAGGAGTTATACTTATATTGATAGGACTTAAAATATTTATAGATCACCTATTTAAGGGATAGTTTTTTAAGAAATAGTGTTTTTAAGAGACAGTTTTTTTAGGGATAGTGTTTGTTGATAAAAGTAAAGTATGCTGTTATAATTATCTGTATAAAACTACCATATTAACCAATTATAATTTACTACAGGAGGTTAAAACAATGGCAAGATTTTGTACATATTGCGGAACTCCGCTAGAAGAAGGACAGACATGCGTTTGCAGACAACAGGCAGCAGCAGCTGATCCTAACATTCAACAAACAAATCAGGTACCACAGCCGCCCCCCCAACCACAGCATCAAGAGTACCAGCAAGCAAGTCAGCCCAACTTTGAACAAGCAAGTCCGTATCAGCAACCTTACCAACAGCAGTATCAACCAGAATACCAGCAAACTAATCCGCAACCGCAGGCTCAATACGCTCCACAATTTCAGCAACCGGTCTATAAAGAGAATGAATCTGCTAAGTTTATGAAAAGAATGCTTGCGATTAGTACAGCATTCATCAAGAATCCGGCTAGTACCGTAAAAGAGTCCGCAAAGCAGGCTGATTTATTTACGGGATTTTTCTTTGCAGCTGCTCTTGCTCTCATGATGAGTCTTTATTCACTCGTCATGATAAAGAGCTCCGGGCTTGGAAGCTTATTATCTTTTTCGGGTTCTTCTTTTTCTTATTATGTGGGAACATTTTTTAGAACATTATTATCGGGCGCGGTTCAATACTTTATACTCACTGCAATTATATTCGGTATATCCAAGATATTTAAAAGCCAATGCAAATACAAATCTCTTCTTTC
Organism: Bacillota bacterium; assembly: GCA_023439045.1. Taxonomy (GTDB): domain Bacteria; phylum Bacillota; class Clostridia; order Acetivibrionales; family DSM-1351; genus Ruminiclostridium. The sequence continues at coordinate 9,464 of JAEXOY010000018.1, forward strand.
AGGGATAGGGGTTGCATCCATTCCAGTTACTGCTGGAATTACTGTGGCAATGGTATTTACTTGGTTTTTACCATCACTGGCCTTTTTGGTTATTATATTTGGTATACTGATGTCAATTATTCTTGCCGTTCCTATGCTTACTGAGATTTCTGCAATGGACGAGAATAAGATAACCTATACGATTGCGCTTTCATATTTGGCATATTATTCAATCTATTTATTAGTAATTGTTCAGCAGCTCAAGTTGTCTGCAGCCGGAATGATAGGCTCATTGTTTTAGATAACCACCTGATATTATAGTATTTTATTTTAACTAAATTTTTAAGACTGATTTCAAGGAGCCTCACAGCAAATCTGTAAAGGCTCCTTGAATGTTTAATTACTAAATTTATCCTTGAAATGTTTTTATTACTTTATAAAGTATAATATAATAAAAATAAATAGGGTTCTATAAAATGTTACAGGATTATAAAATTAATGTTATTGAGAGGAGGCCAACAGTGAGAACATATAATTGGGGTATACTGGGTACGGGTAATATAGCGCACAAATTTGCAGAAGCGCTTTTAACCTTGGACAATGCCAGAATTCTTGGGGTAGGATCAAGGTCAATTGATACGGCTAGCAGTTTTGCAAAGGATTTTGGCATTAAAAAGGTATATGACAGCTATCATGAGTTAGCAGCAGACCCAGAGATTGATATTATTTATATTGCAACTCCACATCAGCTACATTATGAGAATATGAAGCTTTGCATTATGAATGGAAAGGCTATTTTATGTGAGAAGCCTTTTGCCGTAAATGCAAAGGACGCTAAAGAAATACAGCAGCTTGCATTACAAAAGAATATTTTTGTAATGGAGGCTTTCAAGACGAAATTTCTCCCAGTTATGAAAAAGGTTAAGGAATTAATTGATAACAAGGAAATAGGAGAAATTAAAATGCTCAAAGCTGATTTTGGCTTTGATGGTGGTTTCAATGAAAATAAACGCCTTCTTAATCCAAAGCTTGCTGGTGGCAGCCTTCTTGACGTGGGCATTTATCCTTTAACACTAGCAACTATGATTTTTGGGAATAAACCAAGGACCGTACATAGTATACCGCATATTGGCATTACTGGCGTTGATGAACAGGCCGTTATAATTATGGGCTTTGAAGAAGGCAAGTTAGCGCAGCTGTCCTGTGCAGTAACAACGGATATAAAGAATCAAGCACATATTATTGGCTCAAAAGGGTTCATTAGAATCCCTAATTTCTCTGCTGCTACAATTGCAGAGTTCTGTGTGAACGGTATGCCAGAGCAAATAATTGACCTGCCACATAAATGCAATGGTTTTGAATTTGAGGCTATGGAGGTTATGGAGTGCCTATCGGAGGGGAAAACTCATTCAGATATAAATCCTCTTTCAGATACTATTGCTATACTGGAAATTATGGATAGATTGCGAAAAGAGTGGGGACTTAAATATCCATTTGAAAATTAAGGTATAGTAAAACAGTATATTTCGGACAAATTTAGCAGTTGCCAAGCGCAAAACAACTTTTGGTTGCATATTATGCAGTAAAAAAGTTGTTTTGAGGTGGTATTTTGGGTGCTTTAAGAGTTGGAGATATAGTAACAAGAAGATCTTATGGTGAAGACCTTTTGTTTAGAATAGTTAACATAACAAGAGATGAAAACAGAATAGAACACTATACTCTCAGGGGGTTATCTACCAGAATTGCAGCAGATTCTACAAGTGAGGACTTGCTAATACAGAATTCAAGAACAGCATATGCACGTTTACAGATGGAACTCACAAGCATGAATAGAAACCTTAAGAGTGATTCCGGCATTAGAAAATTTATAACTAGAATTAAAAAGAAGCCAGGAAAAATACTTCAAATAGATTCAGCCGAAGATTTCTTGAAGCGTAGCCTCAACTTATATAAACAAAGTAGCATTGATTGCGTTGGCAAATGGGTAAGTGAAAACAGACAGTCCGAGGTAGTAGAGCAGTATATAAAATCGTATAAACCTGATATTTTAGTAATTACAGGCCACGATGGCATAAAAAAGAATTGCAAAAACATAAATGCTATAGACAGCTATGCGAATTCAGGCTTTTTTATAGACTCAGTAAAGCTTGCTCGAAATATAGAGCCCGATCCCGAAAAGCTTTTTATTTTTGCTGGTGCATGTCAATCATATTATGAGGCTATTATTCAGGCAGGTGCAAATTATGCCAGCTCACCGAAGAGAGTGTTGATTAATGCCTTGGACCCAGGGATAGTTGCACAGAAGTTTTCTATCACTGACAATGAAATTACACTGATACCAAATGATGTTATACCACTTACTATTACAGGCGCAGATGGAATTGGGGGAAAACCAACAATAGGTCGGATGAAATAAGGGTAGTAGGTGAAGCTACTAATGAGAAATATGGAAAAGCCAAAAAAAGTTCAGATGAAATAAATAGAATAATAGGATAATAGAGTAATAGGATAACAGGATAAAAAAAATGCCCGGCATAGCCGGAGCATTTTTTTTTTAGGGGGTTAAAATGTATTTTGTGGGGTCAGTAATAGTTATTGCCATGATTAAATAAATATATACAATTATAAGACAAATTATTTTTAAAAAAGTAAAATATTATGATATAATGCTTTTAGTTTGTTAAATTTACCAAGTTTTAACAATAGTGTTTTTAATACATATACATGGGTAGCCTTGCGGAGGTTGATTTTTGTGAAAAGAAGAATATTTGCAGTTTTTTTGATTTTGGTTTTTATATTTACTTCAACTATTGGTATTTATGCAAAGGGATTTAGGTCGTCGGGGAGCAGGTCGTCCTTTTCTAAGTCTTTTGGAAGTTCAAAGTCTAAGTCACGCTTTTCAAGCTCTAAGTCCAAGACCACTACTAGGTCTTTGCCCGGTACTTCAAAAAGCTCTTCGACCCAAAGTTCTTCAACCTCAAAAAGCTCTAATACAAGTGGGTTTACGTCTAAGAGCTCCACGTCGAGAAAGACATCTTACATGTCAGATACATACAAGAGCCAGGTTTCTAGCAAAAATTATAATAAGTACAAGCAAACTTTAAATAATGATCAGCAAAAGGTATACACTGATTCTATGAAGCGTGACTATACTACAAGCAGCCGTAGAATGAACTTTGAAAATGCTATGAATACCAGGACTTCAAGAATTAATGCTTTTAGTGCCAAACGACCTATTTTTATTAATGTCAATACTGGTATGTTTGGCAGTCCATTCTCTTATGGGTATGCATATGTTGGCCCATGGGACTTATGGTTTTTGACCAGAGCATCGGAGATGTTTTGGTATCACCATTGGCTCGAGATTATCCCTTACAGAAGCTATTTCAATCAGCAGGATTTCAATAAGCTTGAAGCAAGAGTAAATGAGTTGGAAAAGCAAGGTATACAAAGGGATACCAATTATTTAGACCCTGATGTTGATCCTGATTTACAGCTTTCTCAGCAATATCAGGAGGAGAACGTTGACAAGGTATACTATACCGATAAGGAAAGCGGACCAGGGGTTGGTACTGTTGTTATTGTGACAATTGTTATAGGTGTCGGAGCTTTTATTGCATTTAGGAAACTTTCAAAACCAAAAAAGAAGAAGTCTCACTATAGTAGCATTTACTAATAAAATGGGGTGATGTCTTGTGTTTAAAAAGAAATTAGATATAGATAAAATGCTAAATCCTCTTAATATAAACAAAAATTCTATGATTGAGTTTAACCTTGATGATTTAAAGGAAATGGGGTTTTTTCGCTTTAGAAAGATTATCCAGATGGATGTAGGAAAACGTTCATATGTACGATACCTTTTGTATTCACAATCAGAGGAACAGGAGTTTGTGCTGGAGGTATTTACTCTGCCGTCCGGGCAAAAAGAAGTTTTTTTGTATGAATTAATAGAAACAATACCATTTACCCCTGAGTTTATGGAGGTTGTTGGACAAAAGTATCTTACCACTCCAAACGGAGAGGAGTTTGAACGGTGTATAATGCCTGAGATGGATTGCAGGCTTGATGGTACCAATGGTAGCATCTTAGTATATGACTTAGAATCAGAGAGGATTGAAAGACAGGTAGAGGTTGAAATTTGGGACTACCAAAGAGAAGCAGAAGGATATACTGAATATCTTAATATGGAGATGTTAAGGGACAATGGTATGTTTAGAGTATTTGTTGGTCAAATGTTAGAGGACGTGTTTTATAAGCTGTATCAAGGGTTGGATAAAGATTAGCAATCTATAGATGGTTTGTTAAAGATTACAAATTGGAGGATTTTTATGGAGTACTTATTATTTTTTCTAAAGGATTTGTCATTTAGCTTCGTTATAATGACAGTAGGCTTTATACTAGGTTGGATGATTTATAACCATATTGTTTTAAAGGACGTATGCCTAAAGGAAGCACTATTTGAAAAGGATAATGTTGCAGCTTGGATAGAATTTATCGGTGCATTTGTTTTCCCGGTATTGTTTTTGGCAGGAGAGGGAATTAAGGGATCAGCTAGTGACAATATTTATGTAGATTTGGCGGTTTGTACAGGTTATACCATTTTTTACATAGCTATACTTACACTTCTGAGGCTTTCTTCAAAGTTTATTGTGAGTGCTATCAACCAAAAGGATAGCAGCGGAAAGATATGCTTAAACAAAGAGATTATTGAACAAGGAAATGTTGGTGCAGCGTTGTTCTCGGTATCATTATCAGTTATATTTGTAATAGTAATCAGATACATTGACCTCGTAGAAATTATTAACGGAAATGGCTTTTCAGCTTTAATAAAGATTCTAATGTTTGTAGCATTTATGCTAATTGCGTTAGTTGCATACACTTTTATTCTTAGAATAAGAACAACGCTATTTAAAGAGTTGTTTATTGATAACAACGCAGCAGCAGGTGTTGGGTTGTTAGGATTTGTATTTGCAGTACAGACTATCGTTGATGGAGCAATTTCACTCTATCAAAAGGATTTTGAAGTAATAACAGTAGCACTTGTTATAGCAATTGCACTGCTTATTTTCGGAATTCTTTCTGTTTTGTTTAAGTTGATATTTACAAAGCTGATAAGGGTAAACATCTGGAAGGAAATCTATGAACAAAATAGTACAGGTGCTGCATTAGGGCAAGCAGCTCTTTATATTGGCATAGCAAATATTATTATAAATTTCTTGAAATAGAATAAAGCTGACAGTTGGTGTTATTATAAGTCATGATAATAGTAGCAGAGCAGGGCGCCTTATTCATACATTATTAATAACATTGTTATACAATTGAAATATTATTTTTTAGCAAATAGTGGTATACTAATATTGTGAAAGCAGTTAAGCTTTTTCATTTTGTTCCTCCTTTAAACATATTGATTTTGTTTGTACATAAAGCACCTATATTTATCAGGAATTATTATAAAATATATAACAGGGTGCTTTTTTTCTGTGCTTTTTTAGTTACTACAATTTACAAAATGGAAAACATATGTATTGATATAAAAAATTTTTTGGGTTATAATGTGTAAGTGCTATTTTACAAGCACTCATTTATGTCAGGTTTGGCTGTACTAGATGGGGAGGTAGCGGTGCTCTGTACCTGCAATCCGCTATAGCAGGATTGAATTCCCTTCCTCGGCTTTGGTGTGTGGCGTCTGACTCATGCAAGTGGTAATGAAGATCGGGTCTAGCGCAATAGAACACTGTGAACCCCGTCAGGTCCGGAAGGAAGCAGCGGTAAGCGGTAAAGTCTATGTGCCGCTAGAATACCTGGTCAGAGCTAACTACATGTGTAGCGGTCATATACTTCTGTCAAAGAAGGGTGTACAGCCTTCAAATATTTAAATAAAGCCCGTTCATTTAATTGGACGGGCTTTATTAATCCTTATATCAGTCTACCCGATAACCTTAAATCAAGAACTATTTACTTCAATAAATTATTATAATAATAGTTTTTGTGGTAAAATATATTAAACAATAAATCATTTTATTAGCAAATTTGTATAGAAAGGATAGAAGCAATGTCCTATACGGCGTTATATAGAAAATGGAGACCTCTTGTTTTTGAAGATGTGGTTGAGCAAAGCCATGTTGTCAGAACTTTAAAAAATACTGTTAAAGCTGATAGAATTGGGCATGCCTATCTTTTTTGTGGTACAAGAGGCACTGGAAAGACTTCTATGGCAAAGATATTTGCACGTGCCATCAACTGTCTTGCGCCTCATGATGGAGATCCGTGTAATAAATGCGAAATCTGTAGAGGAATACTTGAGGATACAGTACTTGATGTAGTTGAGATAGATGCAGCATCTAATAACAGCGTTGATAATATTAGAGAGATTCGAGAAGAGGTAGTATATGCTCCATCTCAATCTCGTTACAAGGTCTACATAATAGACGAGGTACACATGCTGTCTTCCGGAGCGTTTAATGCTCTGCTCAAAACGCTGGAGGAACCACCTTCACATGTAGTTTTTATCTTAGCAACCACCGACCCACACAAGCTACCAGCTACAATATTGTCAAGGTGTCAGCGTTTTGATTTCAAGAAGATAACACAGGATAGTATTGCTGAGCGCATTAAATACATTACAGCACAAAGTGGATTAAATATAGATGAAGATGCAGCACAGCTTATAGCTAAGTTAGCAGATGGAGCTATGAGGGATGCTCTGAGTATCCTGGATCAATGTATTGCAGTAGGTGGTAGTGAAATTACCCACCAGTCAGTGCTTGATATAGTCGGAATTGTAAGTGATGATTTTATTGCTGACCTTGTTGACGATATCAAAAATGCAGATGTTGCTGCCCTTGTTAAGGACGTTGAGAGTCTTTCTGCAAATGGAAGGGACATACTAAAGTTTGCATCTGATCTGGTAATGTATTTTAGAAATTTACTTATATGCAAGCTTAGTGACAACCCTGGGAATATTATTGAATATAGCAAAGAGTATGTTCAAAGGATGATAGAACAAGCAAAGGCATTTGATAAATCCAGAATAATTGGGATAATTACCGAATTGTCTTCTGTGGAGACACAGCTCAAATATGCACTTAATCAAAGAGTTTTCTTAGAAGTAGTGCTTATTTCAATAAGCACAGGGGGCTATGGGCAGGAAGAGAATAATGGTGCTCTTCTAGACAGGATATCAAATCTTGAACAGAACATGAGAAGTGGAATGGTAACTGCTATGGGGCAAGGCCAAATAGGGGTTTATCCATCAACAATGGCAGCACAAGCAGCATCAGGCATTGGGAACATTTCTCAACCAAACCTTGGTAGGGTTGATAGCCTTAATTTATCTGCTAACGGTAGAATAGCTGCTGACGGTAATACAGTTCCTAACTCTAACATAACTGCTAATGCTAATATAGCTGTTAACTCTAATCTTGCTGCTAATACTAATATAGCTGCTGGCCTTGGTAATAATACCGCAAACAGTCTTGAAAAAAAAGCATCACCGAAGAAAAGCAAGGTTGAGGTACAGGAGCTGCCAGAATGGCCTAAGGTAATGGAAGAGTTAAGAGGCTTCAAGAGGATGTCTTTGGTAGCATACCTGGCAACAGCGAAAGCCGTTGCGGTAGATGATACCACCATAATGATAATTTTTCCTGACAGCGCACCCTCTCTGAAAGATAATGTTGCCAAGGCAGATAATGCTGAGGTGCTAGAAACAATTCTTGGTAAATTGTTGGGCAGAGCCATTAGAATAAAGACTATAACACAGGGGGCTTTTGATGAAATCAATATGCATGCAACTTCAAAGGCCAAGAAAGATGATGAAAGCCAGTTGTTAAAATATTCACGGGAAATTGCAGATCGACTGAATGTCCCGCTTGATATAATAGAAGAATGATATATAATATTATTGGATTTATCAAGTTTTGATTAGCGCATGCGATTCGAAACTGATTATTAATATAACAAATATACCTATATAGGAGGATGTATAAAATGGCTAGAGGTGGATTTCCAGGAGGCGGCTTCGGAGGCGGCGGATTGGGCAACATGAACAACCTTATGAAGCAGGCGCAGAAAATGCAGAAGGATATGGAAAAGGCTCAGCAGGAACTTGAAAACAAGATTGTTGAGGTTTCAGTAGGCGGTGGAGCTATTACTATCGTTGCGACTGCAAAGAAAGAAATCAAAGAAATAGTTATTAAACCAGAAGTTGTTGACCCTGATGATGTAGAAATGTTACAGGATCTAATATTAACTGGCGTAAATGAAGCATTGAGAAAAGCCGATGAAGTAGCAGGTGCTGAAATGGGCAAGATTACAGGTGGATTAGGCGGATTACCAGGTCTTTTCTAATTAGATATGAAATGGGTCAAAATTAGGTATTAGAGGAGAATAAAATGAGTTATTATGCAGTTCCTGTTGCAAGGCTGGTTGAAGAGTTTCAGAAGCTGCCTGGCATAGGGCACAAAACGGCCCAAAGACTGGCTTTCCATGTGCTTAATATGCCAATGGAAAAAGTGCAGGGGCTGTCAGCTGCAATTCTTGAGGCCAAACAGAAGACAAGGTACTGTTCTGTGTGCAGCAATCTGACAGATGTTGATCCCTGCCCCCTTTGTAGTGGGACTTCTAGGGATAAGACAGCTATTTGTGTTGTGCAGGATCCAAGGGACGTTGTTGCAATGGAGAGAATGAGAGAGTTCAAAGGGTTATACCATGTGTTGCATGGAGCAATTTCTCCAATGGAGGGAATAGGACCGGAAGATATCAAAATAAAAGAGTTGCTTGGCAGGCTTGGTTCAGGAGATATCAAAGAGGTTATACTAGCTACAAACCCCAATATTGAAGGTGAAGCTACTGCCATGTATATTTCTAAGCTTATTAAGCCTTTGGGAATAAAGGTTACTAGAATTGCTCACGGAATTCCTGTTGGCGGTGACCTGGAGTATGCTGATGAGGTAACATTAGCCAAGGCTCTTGAAGGAAGACGTGAACTCTAGCTAGCTTTTTACACAGCAGCAGTATATTAAATAATAAATGTAGGTTGTGAGATTTGAGCCAAGGACAAATTTTATTTTTTTCAAATTTTCCTTGGCTTTAAAAAGAGGTGTGCATGCTACCAAAAAATAAGGGGCGCTTAGAAGTTTCTATAAGTAATAATAAAGACGTGGGGTCACCCGATTTCTTAGTTAATTATAGTAAGATGTCAGGTGATTTAAAGCAAGAAAGCTTTGAGCTCATTAATAAACTAGTGGGAGACAATGATATTATACTTCATGTATATAGTGGTCTATTTAGTTGTCAGCAAAATAAACGAGCAGAAATTGCTCTGAAGTTTATATCTGATATAAAGAGCTATGACTTGCAGTACAGATATAGAAAAACGTCACCCACAAGCACATCCTTTGTAAGTAAACTATTTAGCTTTGGAAATCAAGAGGATGTCCACGATATACTAGTCTACATACCTAATCGTTTATGGCAGGACGAAGGCTTTAGAAACATAATTCCTACACAGGGTATAAGGTACTATATTATTAAGTCTGGAATAGATGCATTGGACACAATTGAAAAAATGTATAACGGGTACATACAAGAACATGAATATGGCGAGTTTAGTAGCGCTTCAGTGTTTGATTTATGTTGTTTTGGCAATATGGGGGTTTTTATAAAGGATTTATCTCTTGAGGAAGTAAGGCAGCTACTAGGGTAAAGTAGAGAGTAATATTAAACTATAAAAAGCCTTTTTGGAGGAATTGTTTTGTTTATAAAAGTAGTGCTGTTGTTTGTTTTAGTAATAATTAATGCATTTTTTGCTGCTTCTGAGGTTGCGCTAATATCGCTCAATGATAAGTTGATAAAAAGGCAAGCTGAGGAAGGCGATAAAAAGGCTCAAAAGCTATTTAATCTGTTAAGCGAGCCCAGTAGATTTTTGGCTACCATTCAGATAGGAATTACCCTTGCGGGGTTTTTGGCAAGTGCTATTGCGGCAGAAAGCTTTGCCGATGAATTGGTTACACTTCTGCTAGATGCAGGAGTGCCTATATCAGAAGGTGTTCTGAGCAGTGTTTCTCTTGTAATAATAACAATTATACTATCATATTTTACATTGGTCTTCGGGGAATTACTGCCTAAGCGTATAGCAATGCGATATAGTTCAGCTATTTCAAACTTTGCTGTAGGACCAATAATTATACTCTCAAAGATAACAAATCCCTTTGTTAAGTTTCTAACTGCTTCTACAAATCTCTTTATTAAGCTGCTGGGGGGTAATCCCTCTGATGAAGCTCAGGAGAATGTTACAGAAGAAGAAATAAGAATGATGATGGACGTCGGTGAGGAAAAAGGTGTTATTCAAGAAACCGAGAAGGAAATGATAGATAATATCTTTGACTTCGATGAAAAAATTGTTTCTGAAATAATGACCCATCGAATTAATATTATTGGTTTACCTGTAGAGGCTACTTTTGAAGAGGTTATCAATATTATGAACAGGGAAAAGTACACTAGAGTACCTGTATATAAGAAAACAATTGATAATATTGTAGGATTATTGCATGTAAAGGATATTCTGCAATTTCTCAATAACAAGAATAAAATCTTTAACCTCGAGGAGATTATTAGGACACCTTATTTTGTACCTGAATCAAAAAAGACCAATGAGCTTTTTAAAGAACTTCAGAAAAATAAGGTGCAGCTTGCAGTTGTAATTGATGAGTATGGAGGAACTGCAGGAATAGTAACAATGGAAGATTTATTAGAAGAAATAGTAGGCAATATTTTTGATGAATATGATATAGAACAATGTGAGGTAGAGTTCTTGGATAATGACACTTACCTATTCGATGGTTCTATTAGTTTAGATAGAGTGGCAGAAATAATGGATTCAAAGCTGCCAGATGACGAGTATGATACTTTAGGTGGATTTATAACAGGTCAGCTAGGTAGAATTCCTGAAGATGGAGAACACCCGGAGATAGAATATGAAAATATGATATTCAAGGTTTTAGAGAGCAGAGAAAAAAGAATTGTAAAGGTAAAGGGCTGCAAAGCATAAATATATGTTTCTAACTAATATATAAGTATAGGGTTGTAGCTAATATAATGAACGTAAAATAGGAGTTTAGTTGGAGATTAAATAAAAGTTTATATAGTAATTTAAATGGAAGTTTAAATGGAAGTTTAAATGGAAGTTTAAATGTAAGCTAAGTAGTAATTTAATACTGAGAGTATCTAAGGGGCTAAAATGGCCTCTTTTTGTTTGACGCTAATTAAAATAATTAAATTATTTAATATATACATTAATAAAATTAATTAAAAAGTTAAAAATATTTATAAAAATATATTGACATATTTTTCATTTTGGAATAGTATATAGATGTGAGGTTAATAATATTAACAATGAACTTAAGAAAATTAATATAGCGAGTAAAAATTTTAATAAGAGGTGATTTAAATGGCAAGAGAAGCAATGGGGAAATGTCCTGTTTGTGGAAACGAAACGGAAGTAACAAGAATTACCTGCCATAGTTGTGACACTGTTATAGAAGGACATTTTAATCTATGTAAATTCTGTAAGCTGACGGCAGAGCAAAGAAACTTTATTGATGTATTTATTAAATGCAGAGGAAACATCAAGGAAGTTGAAAAGGAGTTAGGGGTGTCCTATCCTACAGTGAAAAACAAACTAGAAGATGTTGCCACTGCACTAGGGCATAAGGGTGAACCAGAACCAGTAGTACCCGGAAAGAGTAAGGAAATACTCGATAAGTTAAACGCAGGTGAGATCACTGTAGAAGAAGCAATAGCGCAGATGAAAGAATAGTGTGATTTATAAATTGAAAGGTGGTAAATGACATGTCCATAAATGAAGAAAGAATGTTAATTTTGAAAATGCTCGAAGATAAGAAAATAACTTCAGAAGAGGCTGCAAAGCTCCTAGCGGCATTATCAGAAACCGAAAGTAGTTACCAAGAAGCTCAGGGACCAAAGAAAGGACCAAAAGCATCAAATGGGTTTGCTGACGAAGCAGCAAAAGTTAGAGATAGAGTTAATGATTGGAAGAAGAATTTCAAACAATCATATAATCAAAAAGACTTTGATAACATGATAGATGACTTTGCCAACAAGGCAGAAAAGTTTGGGAAGAATGTAGCGGTAACAACCTTTGGTGTTGTTGATAAGGTTATTGACTATGTAGGAAGTTTTGTGGACACCAATTCCTTTAATATTTTTGGAAGCTACCAGCCTGTGACAAAAACATACGAGGCTATTCCTCAAGAAGGAACTAATCTTGAGATATGCGGAGTAAACGGAAATATATCCATTAAAAAGCATTTGGAGCCAAAAGTCATAATTGTGACAAGGATCAAGAGTCCAAATCCAAATGGGGAAGGTATTGTATTATTTGAGAATAACCCGGAAACAATTGCTGTAAGACTGAGTACTTCAACTGCATTTAACTCAAGCGTTTCACATGAAATTTATATTCCTGAAAGCAAGTTTGGCAGCATAAAAATAGAAAACTCAAATGGTAAGATTTATGTTGAGGACGCTGTTGCTACAGAGCTTAGCGCAAGCACAAAAAATGCCCATATTGAGTTAATGGGTGTACACGCGGACAAAATATTCACCGATACAAAGAACGCCAAAATTCAGCTTAGCTATATTATAGGTGAAAAGATTGATATTAACACTAGCAACGCAGTTGTTGATGTTAAGCATATCAAGGCATGTGAAATAAACGCTATTACCATAAACGGACGCATTAACATTGAGAATGCACAGAATATTGACTGCAACGCACTCAACTTATACCTAAAGACATCAAATGGCGGTATCAAGGTTAATATGAATGATATGGAAAACAGAGCATACAAGGTAAAAGCTCGTGCAAGCAATGGAAACATCAATCTACTTATTCCCGAAATACTGTATCATAACATTGACAGAAAAGGACCTGCTGGCAGCTTTGTAGAAGCGGAGAGCAAGGGCTTTGAAACAGCAGAAAATAAGGTAATAATTTCAGCCGAAACAGTAAATGGTCAGATTGAGGTAGTAAAATAAAGCTTATGTGATTTAAATTTAGTTATAGAATTAGCTAAAGGCATTGGAAAGCAAGTTTGTTCGTTCTTGCTTTCCAACAGCCTTTTTTGCTATCTATAGGATATTTAGTAAATGAGTAACCTTTATACTGGTACATAGTAGGTATTCAGGTGAATTTTCTTCATTTTGCATCTATCTAAAATGCTATTTCAATGTTATAATACTTATACTTATTTGCAATAAAAAAGTAATAACTCATAGCTATTAATTAGCCATGATTATTTTTTTGGTGCATTAATAATTTGCTATTTAGGCAAAATTACAATATTAAGGTTTTATTTGAGGTGTAGGAATGTTTGACAAGTTGCAAGTAGCAGAAGACAGATACGAAGAAATCAGTCACAAGCTGAGTGACCCTGATATTATTAACAATCAGGACGAATATAAAAAATTAATGAAGGAGTACTCCGAGCTTGAAGAAATTGTTCAAAAGTTCAGAGAGTACAAGAAGGTTACGAAGGATGTAGACGAAGCCAGAGAGATGTTGGATGAAAGTCTTGAAAAAGATTTTCGTGAGCTTGTTCAGATGGAGTTTGAAGAGGCTCAGGAAAAACTCGAGGCTATCAAGAAGCAACTCAAGATTCTGCTAATTCCTAAGGACCCAAATGATGACAAGAACGTTATTGTTGAAATTCGAGGAGGAGCCGGTGGCGAAGAGGCAGCTCTTTTTGCTGGAGTACTATTTAGGGCATATACCAGATATGCTGAAAAGCATCGTTGGAAGTATGAAATAATGGATTCAAACCCAACAGAGCTTGGTGGGTTCAAGGAAGTAGTATTCTCTATAGAGGGTAAGGGGGCCTACTCAAGGCTAAAGTTTGAAAGCGGAGTGCATAGAGTGCAGAGGGTACCTTCTACTGAATCAAGTGGTAGAATACACACTTCAACTATTACTGTTGCGGTTCTGCCAGAGGTTGAAGAGGTGGATGTAGATATCAATCCAAATGACCTGAGAATAGACACCTACAGAGCTAGCGGCGCAGGTGGACAGCATATCAACAAAACAGATTCAGCTATTAGAATTACTCACTTACCGACAGGGTTGGTTGTTGCATGTCAGGACGAACGTTCACAGCACAAAAACAAAGACCGTGCCATGAAAATATTGAGATCAAAACTCTACGAAATAGCTCAGCAAGCCCAATTCAATGAGGTTGCACAGGAAAGAAAGAGTCAGGTTGGTACAGGGGACAGAAGTGAAAGAATCAGAACCTATAACTACCCACAGGGCAGGGTAACTGACCACAGAATAGGGCTTACACTTTACAAGCTTGACCAGGTTGTAGAGGGAGAACTGGATGAATTCATAGACGCGCTCATCACCACTGATCAATCAGAGAGATTAGGAAGTGGCGGAGACGATGAAGATTAATTCTTGGAATTAATAAAGATTGATGCTCAGACATTGGGGAAGATCAATTCTCAGCATTAGTAATAATTAATATTCGTCATTGATGAAGGTTAATACTCGTCATTGATAAAGATTAATACTCAGACTAATATGGGGTTTATGTATCAAGAATAATAACGGTACCTTCTGAATAGTATATAACAGTGTAAATCACAATAGTTTTCTTACTTAGCATTGTTTATCGTACCTTGTTGAAGCTATTTTGGAGGGATAAAATTGAACAATATACTAACAACATCTATTATTGGCTTGATATCAGGCATTACCGGAACAGGTATTGGCGGATTGATAGCCTTTTTTGTGGATAAAAATATAAGCAACAGGCTTCTAGGATTTATTCTGGAGTTTTCCGCAGGGCTCATGACCTCAGTAATATTCTTTGAACTTTTGCCCGAGGCCTTCAAAATTGCAGGCACCAATCTGACAATGATTGGGGTTGGGATAGGAATATTAGTTATATTTTTTATGGACGACATAGTCAAGAATATAGATTTTGTAAAAGATACAAAGGGGAACAAAAATCTCTTGAGAGCTGGCATATTGGTTTCTATAGGGCTAGCGCTACATAACTTCCCCGAGGGGTTTGCTGTTGGATCGGGGTTTGAGGCATCAGTAAAGCTTGGCGTTACGCTGACCGCAATTATAGTAATTCATGATGTCCCGGAAGGGATTGCTATGGCGCTTCCGATGAAGCTTGGAGGCTTTTCTGCTAAAAAGGCATTTACTCTGACAATTTTATCAGGAGTGCCGATGGGAATAGGTGCGTTAATAGGGGCTGCATTAGGAAGTATATCACAGCAGTTTGTCGGCATATGCTTGGGTTTTGCTGCGGGTGCTATGCTTTATGTGGTTTTTGGGGAGTTAATCCCTGAATCAAAGAGAATTTATCTAGGTAGAATGTCCTCTATTGGAAACATAATGGGGATAATATGTGGTATAATAGTAACATTGATTGGCTGAGAGTAGTTCTAGAAAGGATGACCAATTTTGGGTACTAAAGTTATAGAGATATTTGAAGATAATATTGATATGGACAAGCTGGCTGAGCCCGCACAGGCTTTGGTAGAGGGTAAGCTTGTTGCTTTTCCGACCGAAACAGTTTATGGACTAGGTGCAAATGCTTTGGATGCTAAAGCTATACAAAAGATTTATGAAGCAAAAGGACGTCCATCAGACAATCCTCTTATTGTACATATCGCTAAAAAAGACAGCTTGGCGATGTTGGTAAGCGAAGTTCCCCCAAAGGCAAAGCTTCTTATGGACGCTTTTTGGCCGGGACCGTTGACCTTAGTATTTAAGAAGAGCGCATTTGTTCCTATGAGTATTACTGCTGGGTTAGATACCGTTGCAGTTAGGATGCCGGAGCACCCAGTAGCACTTGAGCTTATCAGGTTGGCGGGCATTCCCGTTGCAGCACCATCTGCAAATGTCTCAGGTAAGCCCAGCCCAACGGAGGCTAAGCATGTTTTAGAGGACCTTAACGGTAAAATAGAGTATTTGGTTAGCGGGGGTAAAAGCAGGGTTGGTCTAGAGTCCTCCGTTTTAGATATTACTTCTGATATTCCAGTACTTTTAAGGCCGGGGGGGATTACTCCTGAACAATTGCGAGCAGTAGTCGGAGACATTCAAATTGACAAAACAATTCTAGGCAAAATAGATGAGGACAATGTACCACGGTCGCCAGGAATGAAGTATAAGCATTATGCTCCTAAAGCAGAAGTTACAATTGTTGAAGGAAAGGATCCACTGGAACAGTCCATCAATATTCTCAATCTAGCAGGTGAAAGTAGAAGACAGGGGCGCAAGGTAGGCATCTGTGCTACAAGCCAGACTGTTGGCAACTATAAAGAGTTTATTACACTTTCAATGGGTGATAGAGAAAGGCCTGAAAGTATTGCATCCAACCTGTTTTCTATACTCAGAGAGTTTGATTCCTTAGGGGTTGATATGATATATGCCGAGTCAGTTGATAACAGTGGGGTTGGACTGGCTATAATGAATAGAATGATAAAGGCTGCCGGTTATAATGTATTCAGGATAAAGCAGGAGTAAGTCTTAGGAGATACAACAATGGATAAAAAAGTCACGTTTATATGCACTGGTAATACCTGTAGAAGTTGTATGGCAGAAGGTATTTTCAGAGCGGCTATACAAAAGAATAATGAATTATCAGCATTTTCAACTATTTCAAGAGGTATATCTGCCTATGACGGTGACTTAGCGTCATCTCATTCTATAAAAGCACTAAAGGAACTCTGGGATATCGACATTTCTCTGCACTCATCAAGGATGCTGTTTGAGGAGGATATTTTATCCTCGTATTTAGTTCTTACAATGACAAGACAGCATAGGGATTCTCTAAAAAAGCACTATCAAAAATATAGTGATAGAATTTTTACACTAAAAGAGTATGCCTATGGGCACCAAAATAAAGATGACTCGGAGCTTGATATTAGAGACCCATATGGAATGCCTTATAACGAATATGAAAGGTGCGCTCAGGATATATTTAAATGCGTTGAGGCGCTAATAGAAAAGCTTAAAAAAAAGTCTTGAGTTTATTTTGACATAAAAAGTATTATGCTATAAAATAGTTAGGGAAATAATGCACTGTATTTGGAGGATCATTATGATAGCTATTGGAAGTGATCATGCAGGATATAACCTAAAGGGTCAGATAGTTGAGTTTTTACAAAAGAAAGGTTTAGAGGTAAAGGATTTTGGAACTTATGGGCCTGAATCAGTTGATTACCCTGATTTTGGACAGGCTGTAGCAAAAGCCGTCAGCAGTGGAGAATGTGAAAAGGGAATAGTTATATGCGGCTCAGGTATTGGTATTTCTATTGCTGCAAACAAGGTTGCTGGAGTACGTGCGGCTTTGTGTACCGATAGTTTTATGGCCAAGCTTTCCAGGCTGCATAATAATGCTAATGTTTTAGCGCTCGGAGAAAGAATAATTGGACCTGATTTAGCAATGGATATAGTAGAGACTTGGATTACAACTGATTTTTCAGGGGATAATAGGCATAGCTGTCGAATTCAGAAGATTACTAACATAGAAAAAAATTTATAAAGTGAGGTAATATCATGCAGAATGTATTTGTTTTTGACCACCCATTAATTCAGCACAAGGTATCATTGTTGAGAGACAAAAATACCAATACCAAGGAATTTAGAGAATTGGTATCAGAAATTGCAATGTTGATGGGATATGAAGTAACCAGAAATCTACCCTTAAAGGAAGTTGAAATTGAAACACCCATTGGTATAGCTAAGACAAATATAATTTCAGGCAAAAAGTTGGGAATTGTACCAATATTAAGAGCTGGACTCGGAATGGTTGATGGAATGCTAAAACTTGTTCCAATGGCAAAGGTTGGTCACATAGGTTTATATAGAGACCCAGAGACTCTTCAGCCTGTTGAGTATTACTGCAAGCTTCCTGTTGATGCTCAGGAAAGAGAAATAGTTGTTGTTGACCCAATGCTTGCAACTGGTGGTTCAGCATCTGCTGCTATTCAGTTTATTAAGGACAGAGGCGTAAAGAATATTAAGCTCATGTGCTTGATAGCAGCTAAAAAAGGCATAGAGAGAATGACAAAGGATCATCCTGATGTTGAAATATATTGTGCAGCAGTGGACGAAGTACTAAACGACCATGCATATATTGTGCCAGGACTTGGTGATGCAGGGGATAGACTTTTTGGGACTAAGTAAAATCTAAATTTGTAAGTTGTGCGGGGGTAATTTAATATGAGACCTACTTGGGATGAGTATTTTATGGAAATAGTAGAGCTTATCAAGACTAGATCTACCTGCTTGAGGCGTCAGGTGGGGGCGATATTAGTGAAGGATAAGAGAATACTTGCCACTGGCTACAATGGTGCGCCTACGGGCTGCAAGCATTGCGAAGAGGTTGGTTGCCTTCGAGCGCAGTTGAACATTCCATCAGGTCAGCGCCATGAGCTTTGCAGGGCCATTCACGCAGAGCAAAATGCAATTGTTCAAGCAGCTTACAGCGGGACAAGTGTTGAGGGCAGTACCCTTTATGTAACCTGCCAACCATGCGTACTTTGTGCTAAGTTATGTATTAATGCAGGAATCAAGAGAATAGTTTTTAAGGGTGATTATCCTGATGAACTATCCATGGAAATGTTAAATGAAGCTCAAATAGAAGTAGTAAAAATATAAAGAGCAGAGGGGGCGTAAACCTCCTCTGTTTTCAGTACAAGAAGGTGTTTAAGTGTCCAGTGTTTACGAATATTTTATATCATTCACGCTAGCATTTATAGTAGCTTTTTCAGCGACACCAATCGTAAAGAGCCTTGCCTTTAAAGTAGGTGCTATTGATGTTCCAAAAGATGAGCGTAGAATGCATAAAGAACCTATAGCCAGACTGGGTGGTATAGCAATAATTGCTGGGTTCTTTATTTCAATACTTTTTAGCTTAATAAGTTCAGAGTTATTGCATACCGCAACCGGGATTGTGTTTAACAGTGAGTTTATAGGGCTTGTAACAGGTGCTGTTATTATCGCTATATTAGGCATAGTCGATGACATAAAGGCATTGAGTGCAAAAATTAAGTTGCCGGTTCAAATAATTGCAGCGGTTATTGTTGCTGTATCCGGCATAAGGATACAAACTATTACAAATCCATTTTCGGAGGTAGGCGTATCCTTCTTTCCAACTTGGCTTTCATATGTAATTACGATTTTATGGGTTGTGGGTATTACAAATGCAATTAATCTTATAGATGGTCTCGATGGGCTAGCAGCTGGAGTATCCTCAATTGCATCAATGTCACTATTCTTTGTATCTGTAATGCGAGCAGACCCTGATATTCATACTGCTGTTCTTGCAGCAATATTGACAGGTGCATCACTTGGTTTTCTTCCATACAATTTTAATCCTGCCAAGATATTTATGGGAGACACAGGTTCGACCTTCCTAGGTTTTGTATTAGGAACAATTTCTATTCAGGGTACTTACAAGACCTATACGGCAATTGCCATAGCAGTACCTATTTTGGTTCTGGCGTTACCATTGTTTGACACCATATTTGCAATATTAAGAAGACTTGCAAGTGGTAAATCTATTATGGAAGCTGATAGGGGTCACTTACATCATAGATTGGTTGATATGGGGCTTTCTCAGCGACAATCAGTAGGATTAATATATGTTGCCAGTGCAGCACTTGGGTTGTGCGCGGTAGTTCTTGATTACAAGGGACCCGTCAGTGCAATCATACTTGTAATAGGGGTTGCTATATTTGTAACGGGTGGCTCTATTTATATGAGAGAGATGAATAATGCAAGCAGGACCAGCGAGGTTCACCATATTGAGAATGCTACGAGGCTTGCTGCTATAGGAGGAAGAAGCTTGGAAAGATTAAAGGTTATGACCATTTTCGGCACAAGACCAGATGCTGTTAAGATGGCTCCATTGGTAAAGGAATTAGAAAGAAATGAAAAAATAGATTCTGTTGTTTGCGTTACAGCACAACATAGAGAAATGCTAGACCAGGTACTTGATATTTTTGAAATCAAACCTCAGCATGATTTAAATATTATGCAGAGCAGACAGACGCTCACAGGAATTACAACTAGAGCGCTTGAAGGCTTGGAAAAGGTAATGGAAGATGAAAAGCCTGATATTGTATTGGTGCACGGTGATACCACTACCTGCTTTGTTGGCAGTCTAGCAGCTTTTTACAAGCAAATAGGGGTGGGACATGTTGAAGCGGGGCTAAGAACCTTTGACAAGTACTCACCATTCCCAGAAGAAATGAATCGAAAGCTCACTGGTACAATGGCGGATATTCATTTTGCGCCAACGCCTACCAACAAAGACAACCTCTTGAAAGAGGGTGTAAGTGCTGATGCGATCTATATCACAGGTAATACCGTAAATGATGCCCTCAAAACCACTGTGAAAATGGATTATACTTTTAACTGTGAGCAGCTAAGGGGCATTGACTTCAGCAAAAAACGTGTTATTGCTGTAACTGCTCATAGAAGAGAAAACTTAGGAGAACCTCTTAAAAATATTTGCAGAGCACTTGTTGCAATAGTGGACAAGTATGAAGATGTAGAGATTGTATATACGGTACACCTTAATCCTGCTGTTCAGGAGACTGCAAAAGAGATATTGGGTAACAAGGATAGAGTTTACCTTATACCGCCATTAGACGTACAGGATATGCATAACTTAATGGCTCGTTCATATATGATAATGACCGATTCAGGAGGAATTCAAGAGGAGGCACCAACACTTGGCAAGCCGGTGCTGGTTCTCAGAAAAGAAACAGAACGCCCAGAGGCAGTCAAGGCAGGTACTGTGAGACTTGCTGGCATTGTTGAAGAAGAGATAATTGAGCATGCTCAGAGCCTCTTGGATAGTAAAGCTGAATATGACAAGATGTCTCATGCAGTTAATCCATATGGCGATGGACATGCATCCGAAAGAATAGTAAAAGCTCTGCTTTATCATTATGGAATCACTGATGAAAAGCCTGAAGAGTTTGAGGCATAGAAAAAGCATAAAAAGTATTAGTAAAATTGGCTCCCTTAAGGACTATATCCTAAGGGAGTTTTTTATTTAAGTGAAGGCACATCCTTTATATAGTGAACATATCTTATTGCATTGAATATGTTAATAGGATATTATGGAATTATGATAAAATAATGGTTAGAGAGGGCGCTGTGCATGAATTTAAGTAAGCTTACAAAGAAGAACAAGTACATAATTATTTCAGTTCTTATATTGTTAATAGTAGGTTCAGCAGCATTTTTTATAAGTTCAAAACTCTTGAATAGTCAAGCAAGTTCATCTTCACTACCTTCGGAGCAAACTTCCATTAAATCAGATATTGAGACGCTTAGTCTTACGCCGCTTGACAATGATAGCACAGGAGTGGCAGTTTCGTCTTCCCTCCTTTTGATGACCTCAAAGAAATCTGAGCTAGATCCTGAAGACGTAAAAAACAATATCAAGATTACCCCTTCTACTGATTTTGAAATCTCAAAGCATGCAGAGGGATTTTTAATAAAGCCAAAGAGCAAGCTGATACCCAATAAGGTATATTCAGTTAAATTGTCTTTACCTGAACAAAATGTAAATGAGTCGTGGGCCTTTCAAACACGCAGGAGCTTTAAAATTGTTGGTACTCTGCCACGCCAAAGAGCAAATAATGTACCTGTGGACTCGGGTATAGAGATAACATTTAGCCACCAGGACATAAAGGAGTTTGAAAAACATTTTAAAATTGAGCCACAGGTAAACGGCAAATTTGAGTATCACAAAAACGTAGCAGTATTTGCGCCAGAGAGACTGGAATATGGAACTGTATACACTGTTACCATCGGTAAAGAGGTATATGTCAAAGGAAGCAAGCAAGCTTTACAGGAGGATTATACATTCCAGTTCCAAACTGCTTCAAAGGAAGAAAAGCAGCAGCAATCATATATAGGCTTTAGTGACATATGCAACAATCAGCCATCTGATGCTGCACCTAATCTAGGCATTTACATGTCTGAAGATATACTCCAACAAGACCTTGAAGTAACAGTATACAAATACAAAGATGAAGACAGATTTATTAAGGATTACATGGCACAGTTTAGTGATGATAGCTGGGCGCAGACTAATATGGATCAAATGAAGAATATAGATATAAAAACTCTTGATCAAGCCTATACATTTAACACTAAGGCCATTAGGGTAGAGGAACCCTATTACAGTACTTTTCTCCCATTCCCAGAGGCGTTATCCGAAGGATACTATTTGGTAGATGTTAAAAGCGGTGAGATAAATACAAGAACATTACTTCAAATAAACGATATGCAGGTGTATATGACCGCCGATAAAAACAGCAGTATTATATGGATTAATGATATGATAAGTGGAACTCCTGTTGCAGGTGCAAATGTGGATCTAGAATCTCGATCCATCGGGAGGAGTGATACTAGTGGCTTACTATCTATATCAGAGAATATATTTAATAATAAAGAAAAGAGCAGAAGTGCCATTAAGATAGAAAGAGACGGTCACCCTAGCTTTATAAGTATACTAAATAGCTACCAGAATTACTATTACAGTATGTATGATTATGAGAGCACCACTGATAAGTCGAGCTGGAACTATATGTATTTAGACCGTTCTACATACCTGCCTAATGACAAAATAAATGTATGGGGGGTTATAAAGCCCCGAAATGGCACTGAGCCTCCACAAAGTATAACACTAAATCTATATGTATATGAATACGCTGAAAATGCTGACGAACCTTTGAAGGATATACTTGATACAAAGGAGATACCCGTAAACAAGTTTGGCACTTATATGGGAAGTTTTGAGATAAAGGACTTACCAAGCCGATCCTATCATATAGAGGCAGTGTTAGGGGATAAGGTTATATCTGATAAATATTTTGATGTTAATAAATACAAGAAGCCACAATACGTTTTGAAGGTTACTCCTAATGAGAGGTGCTACTTCCAAGGCGAAACAACAGACATAGACGTATCCTGTGAATTTTTTGAAGGTACACCTGTAGCAAATGTTGGCGTAAGCTATTCTATAGCGAGAGATGACGAACAAACCTTAAAGCTTAACACAGAGGGAAAAGGGAAAATTGCAGTAACTGTTAATAACGATTTATCTTCATGGCAGCCTCAATATCAGAGGGTAGAGGTTAGGTCAAATAACTTAGAGGAAACAGAGCTGTACAATGAAGATTACTATTGGGCTTTCTCAAGAGATGTAGCTGTTGATTTAAAACCAACCATTGATAAGGGAAAAGTTTCATTATCATTAGCAACAAACAAGATAGACCTCTCAAAAGCAAAAGGTAGCGAATATTTATATGATGATAATGGAGACCCGATTTTTTTAGGAATGCCTGTAGATAAGGATGTTGAGATAACCCTTTATGAAAAATACTGGGTTGCTAAAGAGAATGGGCAGTATTATGACTTTATAAATAAAAAGACTGTAGAGAAGTATGAATATGATGAAGTAAATAATCCTATAAGCACCTTTGTGGTAAAAACTGTGCAGGGTAAGGCAGACTATGACTTTACAATACCAAATTATTCTGATGATAAGATATACTATATTGAGTACAAAACAACCGATTCACGCAATAGAATAATACTAGATACTAACTACATATATTCAGGGTATTTTTATGATTATTGGAATAGCTATCAGTCAAACTATGTTTTGAGCTTGGACCAAGACCAGTATGAGCAGGATGAAAAAATTGAAATGAATTTATATAAAGACAATGAACGTATAAATGAAGTATCAAAAGGAAGTATTCTTTATTTAAGATTACAGGACGGAATCAAAGAATGTTGGGTATCAACCAAGGGACAACAAATCAAATCGTTTGAAGAAGAATATATACCCAATGTGTATTTCAAGGCAATATATTTTGATGGTAGGTCATTGTCCCAAGCTTATGACAAACTAATATCCTATAATTACAGCAAAAAACAACTTACTTTTGATGTCAAGACTGATAAGGAAAGCTATAAGCCAGGTGATACAGCAACAGTTAACATATTAGTAAAAGATAAAAAGGGTAATCCATGCAAAGCGCAAGTCAATCTTTCAGTTGTGGACGAAGCCTATTTTTCAATATACCAACAGTATGTGGATATATCAGGAGAAATTTATCGCAATATCTATGAGCCAGGTATTACAAATACATATACGGCTTACTCACCTCCCCAAAACATTATGGGAAATGGAGCAGAGGGGGGAGAAGGTGATGATGAGGGAAGCAGAATTAGAAGCAATTTTGTTGACTCAGCATATTTCGATTCCATAGAAACAGATGATGAAGGAAAAGCAATAGCAAAATTCAAGGTTCCTGATAACCTGACCTCGTGGCGCCTAACATATCAAGGTATCACAGATGATCTAAAAGTTGGAGAGGGCAAGGTAAATATAAACGCAAAACTTCCATTCTTTGTTAGGGCAGTAACTAATGATAGCTTTATGCAGGGTGACAGTCCAGCAGTACTCCTCTCTGGGTATGGAACTGAGATAAATGCAAGGGACAAAGTATACTATGAAGTTTCTCTTACCGACAACAACGGTGTTACGAAGAATTTTACCACTCAAGGAAAAGGGTCAGAACAGACAGTGTTGCAGTTACCAAAATTGAACACTGGTATATATCAGATGGTGATTAAGGGCAGGTCAGGAGAATATACAGATAGCATCGAGAGAAGCTTAGATGTGAGAGAGAGCCTGCTATCAGCACCTAAAACTACATATACCAATCTATCTAAAAATAGTCCAATTGGGGAGCTGCAAGCACCATATGCCAATGTATTGTTTTTTAATAAGGGTGTAGCCGATTATTATGAGTCCCTCACAGGCCTTTATACATGGGGAACTAGACTTGACCAGGTACTAGCTAGGAAGTTATCGGGTGAGCTGTGGAAAACGTATTTTAACTCCGATTGGTGGTTTTATACCGATAATGATATTGATCTGTCCCCGTATCAAATGGAGGATGGGGGCTTAGCACTGCTGACATACGGAAGCAGTGATTGTGAGCTATCGGCTAAAGCTGCAGCACTTTCCCCAAATAGCTTTGAACAATATAGGCTCATTAGATATTTTTCTGATATTATTAATAATACGGATTCCACACCACTTCAGGTGTGTGCCTCCTACTGGGGAATGGCAGCTTTAGGAGAACCGGTGTTACTAGACGTTCAAAAAATGATAAAAAGTAAAGATATAACAATAGATGAAAAGCTATATTTAGCGTTGGCATTAGCTGAGATGGGGGATAATATAGGGGCAAAGGACGTATTTTCACAAGTAACTCAAAGATATTCCAAATCAATGTTGCCATATAGATATATAGACACTGATGGAGACAAAGACGATATAATGAGCCTTACATCAAAGATAGCCGTTTTAGGATACAAAATAAATGATACAGAGAAGCAACAATACCTTGGATACGTTCTGAATAATTCAACAGACGATATTTTGCTTAATTTAGAAAGGTTGATGATAGCAAAAATCGGGTTGCCAACTTGCAAAATGACGGGTAGTATAACGCTTAGCATTGACAACAAAGAACAGAAGCTGGAGCTAGATGGAAATGCAAGTATTCAGAAGCTTTTAAGTAAAGAACAAGTGAAAAATATGAAGGTACTTGACGTAAAGGGGGATATAGTAGCTGCGATTACTCAATCAGCCCCTGTAATAAACACAAGTGATGTAGCATCAAAGGTTGCAAAAGTCACTAGAGAATACAACGGAAAAACTGGGTCAAATATAGTATTAGACAAGACACAAATTGTGAAGATTACGCTAAGGGTCAATTTTGATGAGGCGGCTCCTGCAGGGTACTATACACTAACAGATACGCTACCTGCAGGCTTACACTATGTGGAATCATCAATTGAACAATACGACACATGGTATTATGCAGAAGCTGAAGGTCAGCTAGTAAAACTAGGTGTTTATCATAAGGGTGGTAAGGGCTCTGCCGTACTCAAATATTATGCAAGGCCTACCTCACCTGGCAAATTTATAGCAGATTCAGCCATTGTAACGCACGATGAATCAAGTGCATCTGGTATTGCAAACAGAACAAATATAACCATTGAATAGAAAGTGGGAATATGAGTTTAAAAAAATTAATTAGTGGCAAGAAAATTATATTTGTAATACTTCTTATTTTAGCTATAAGTATGTTAAAGGTAGATTCTTTTGCGCCGTCTAAAGAAATAGCTAATAACAAATATGCAAGAACCATTAAGTGCAATTACTATAACGAGCAAAGTTTTGCTACATCTATTCGACTAGCAGAACAGAAAGAAGGTAAGAGCTTAGGAATAGCTTGTGGAGGGATAGTTCCACACCATTTGGTAGCGGCACCAATGATGGCTGATTTTTTCAGACAAATAAAGGGTACCGACACTAAGGCGGATAGTATTGATACTATATACATTTTAGGCCCCAATCACAAGCGAGTGGGGGCAGCAGTTGTACAGACGGCGGATATGGACTGGGATACCCCATTTGGTATTATGAACGCAGATAAACTGGCTATAACGGAAATATCAAAAAAAATAAGTACTCAGTATAATCCTTCACTACTAGAGCAGGAGCATTCTGTTTCTGCTCTAGTACCATATGCAAAGTACTACATTAGTAATGCAAATATTGTTCCTATTTTGCTCCCGGGTTCTATGGACTATCAACAATGCCTTAAGCTTGCGCAGATAATAAACAAAAAAGCTTCTCAGGGCTCCTCTCTAGTAGTTGCCTCAATTGACTTCTCTCACTATCTGACCCCAGAGAAAGCTATTGAAAATGATATGCATACTCTGAAGTTAATAGAGAACTTAGATTATAAAGCAATAATGAGACTCAACAACGATTTTATTGATGCACCTCAAGTACTAGTCACTTTTCTAAAAATAATGGAATTGCAAAAGACTATGACCTTGACTGAACTAGATCACAAGGAAGCGTCTAACTTTATTGGAGAATATACCAAAGAAACCACCAGCTATTTTACTATGCTGTATTCAAGATAGCAGAACTTTCATTGTGCTGTTTTCTAGATAGCAAGACTATTCATTGTGCTGTTTTCTAGATAGCAAAACTATTTACTGTGCTGCTATTCAGATACCCAACAGCTATGACACAATACTTAGTCATTCTACTTTGAAGATGTTGTAGTATTCTTGCTAGAATTAGCTTCGGCTCCATCAAAAGCATCTCTTAGAATTACAATATCAACTCTACGATTGGTTGCCCTATTTTCATCTGAAGTATTTGGAACAATGGGGCTAAATTCGCCATATGCTACAGCTGAAATATTCTTTGGGTTAATGCCTGCTTTATCAACAAGAAGTCGCAAAACACTCATTGCACGGGCGTTTGATAGCTCCCAGTTTGAAGGGTATTGAGCAGATTTAATAGGAATATTATCAGTATGTCCTTCTATTCTTATTGACTTTCCAGGGATTTTAGCAAGTATATCCTGTCCGATTTTTATAATGTCTGCTTCTGAGTCTTTCTCTATCTCAGCACGACCACTTTTAAACAAAACTTTATCCCTTATAGATATAACAATACCTCTTTCTTGCAAGGTAACACTGACATTACCGTCTAGCCCTTGCTGCTGAACAATATTGTCAACTTCTTTTATAGTCTCGTCGAATTGCTGATCTTCTTGTTTTGATGGGATTACCGGGGAAGGCAGTACACCAGGCATACTAATAAGGGAGTTGCCGGCCTTGCCGCCCTGAACAGCGCTAGGTGGATTACCATTGCCAAATGCGCTACTAAGCGATTGAGATAACTGTTGGAATTTCTCTGAGTCAACTTGACTCATAGCAAACAGAATGATAAATAATATAAGAAGCAGATTCATAAGATCTGCATATGTGAGCAACCATCGCTCGGCATTATCCTTTTCTACCTTTACCTTGCCCATTATGCCTCAGCTCCTTCTTCAGCACCCTTTGCAGATTTCTTGACACCATTAAGCTTTTCCATCAGTGCTAAATTAAGCTTTTCTTTAATGATTCTAGGATTTTCACCTGCCTGTATAGACAGTAATCCTTCAATTATAAGTTCATTAATCATTGTTTCTCTTGAAGCCTTAGCCTTAATCTTTCCAGCAAATGGAAGAAACACTACATTTGCAAAAGCAACCCCGTACATAGTTGCTATAAATGCACTAGAAATCTTAGGTCCAAGGGCTAGAGGATCAGAAAGGTCTCTAAGTATACTAATCATACCCATAACAGTACCACAAACACCCATCGCAGGCCAAGTACCACCCATTGCTTCGAATAACTTAGCTCCAGATTCATATATGTTTTCCTGTAGCTCAGTTTCTCTAGCAAGAATATCCTTTATTACTTCTGTTTCAATACCGTCAACAACCAAAGCTAAACCTTTTCTTACCAGATCGTTTTTATTTGTTTGGGCATCTTGTTCCAAGCTTAGCAAGCCGTCTTTTCTTGCCTTTTCTGATAGGTTTGCAAGCTCGTTAATGATATCTATTTCGTTATACTTTTTCTGAGTAAAAACCATATTTACAACTGAAAAAGCCTTTTTTAACTCAGAAAGTGGGAAAGTTATCAGCATGGCTCCAGCGCCACCTACAAAAACTATTAAAAATGCTGCTGGCCCCCACAGAGCAGGTAAGGTTCCACCCTCTTCAATATAACCAGCAAGAATACCGCCGAACCCAATAACAAACCCAATAATAGTAGTTATATCCATATGTATCTACACTCTCCTAATGATATGTAATCCTTTGTAAAATAATCAATAAAAATAATAGCCACAAGTGTTTATTTTTCGTTAACTGGCCATTGATTTACAATTATGCTTGTGCTATGATGTATATTAATTTGATTATATTACCATAAGTTGATTTTTGTATATAGTAATTATAATAATTTATCGAACTAATTTATTAATAGCTTAACTGTTTATGGAGAAAATAAATTGAAAAAATTACATTTGAGCCATTTAATGCGGTTTTTTATTTTAAGACTAATAATACTTAGTTGTGTTACGATAGTTATTATTTTTATAACCCTGAGGCAAAATACCTTTGTTAGTATTTTATTATTTCTTGCAGGGGT
Source organism: Bacillota bacterium (assembly GCA_023439045.1). Lineage (GTDB taxonomy): Bacteria > Bacillota > Clostridia > Acetivibrionales > DSM-1351 > Ruminiclostridium. Next base: position 38,598 of record JAEXOY010000018.1, read on the forward strand.
TGTATTGTCGGGCATAAGACTTAGTGTGTTAGAATATATTCTTAAAGGATTAACTAATGTTTGCACCAAGAATCAATTAGTACTACAGAGTATTTTTTGGTATGTATTGAGCCTTCTTGCAATAGCGCTTCTACTGATAGTTTCAGTTAGAGTTAGTATTTCAGCAATGATTTGTACACTTATAGGAGTTTTATCTTTGGTTATAATTGTATTATTAAATACTTTTACAGAGGTAACTGGTGTTACTCATAATCAATTTGGGAGCAAGCTAGGGAGATGATTGCAGTATGAACTTAAGCGAAAAGCTTATTGAAGCAACAAAGACAAAAGTGCTATTTGAGATTGACATTATGGGGTTAAAGATACCCATATCCGATGTAGTTCTTACCATGTGGATTGTTATGGCAGTTATGGTAGGATTGGCAATTTTCCTAACTAGGAATCTTAAACCAGTCCCTGGTAAGCGCCAAAATATTGCAGAAATAATAGTAAATCTTATAAATAATATTGTTAAGGATGCCATTGGGCATCATTGGAAACCTTTCGCACCATATCTTGGAACAGTTCTATTATTCTTGGTATTTTCAAATACCATCTCAGTATTCAATGTCATTCCTGGAGAAGCCTTCAAACTCAGACCACCAACAAAAAACATAAATGTTACAGCTTGTATGGCAATTATATCAATAGTTTTGGTGATTTTCTCATCCATCCGATACAAGAAGGTAAGGGGTTGGTTAAAGAGCTTTGTAAAGCCTATACCTATAATGCTACCCTTTAATATACTTGACTACGCAATCAAACCGCTGTCACTAGCACTTCGTTTGTACGGTAACATTCTAGGAGCTTTCATAATAATGGAACTTATATATTTGGTGTTTCCGCCAGTAATACCTGCGGCTCTTAGTATTTATTTTGATTTATTTGACGGAATCCTTCAGGCATATGTATTTGTATTTTTAACATCTTTATATATTGGTGAAGCTGTAGAATAAGGGGGTGAAACTATGGAACAGGGATTAATAGCACTTGCAGCAGGACTAGCTGTATTCACAGGACTTGGTGCAGGAATAGGTATTGGTATTGCTACTGGTAAGGCGGCAGAGGGCACAGCAAGACAGCCAGAGGCAGCAAATCAGATTAGAAATGTAACCCTTCTTGGAGCAGTTCTTTCAGAAGCAACAGCAATTTACGGATTGCTTATTGCAATACTTATGTATTTGAAGCTAGGCTAAGAGTTTTACAATTATTATCTGTGGGGGTGCAATTTTGTTGTATCCTCACAGATAGGGTAGTTTTTTGATTTGCCTATATGCATTGTTTATTTCGAAAGGATGATGGGTATGCTCGAGTTTGAAAAATATACGTTTATATTTGTTGCAATTAATCTTTTAATTCTTTACTTCTTAATGAAAAAGTTTTTGTTTAAGCCTATAACAAAATTTATGGACGACAGACAAAATTCTATTGAGCAGGCCTTAGATGATGCTGAAAAAGCGAAGATTGAAGCTGCAGATGTTAGAAAAGAGTATGAAGATCAGATGAAAAGTATAAAATCTGATTGCGATAAACTACTAGAAGATGCTAGAGTTCGTGCTTCGCGTGAGTACGATGAAATGATATCGGCTGCAAAAAAGGACGTGGAGGTTATACTCCAAAAGGGTAGAAATGAAATTGAAAGAGAACGTAAGGAAATGCTAAAGCAGGTTAAGCAGCAGGTCGCGGTGCTCGCTATTGCAACTGCTTCAAAGTTAGTACAGTCAAATATGGATTCCGATACAAATAAAAGTCTAGTTGATAGATTTATTGATGAGGCAGGTGCTTAAGATGCCTTTAGTTGAAAAAAGATATGCCGAGGCTTTACTGTTACATGCGGGAAAAAATACTTATAGATTCAAGGAAGAGCTTGAAAGCTTTGTAAATATATACAGGCAGGACGAAAATCTAAAATCCTTCCTTCTTGACCCTACAATAAAGTCAAATAAGAAGCAGCAATTATTAACTAATGTATTTGAAACAAGCCTTGAGCCTGACTTGCTTAAGTTTTTGCTTCTTCTGATTGAGAAGCACAGAATGATGTATGTAGAAAGTATATATGCACAATATGTTAAGCTCGCACAGGAAATTGCAAGCATAATTGATATGAAAATAATATCTGCTGAACCATTAACTGAAGAGCAGATTGAAGCTATAAAAAATAAATTTATATTGAAGTATAAAGCTACCTCTGCTAATGCTGATATTATTCTAGACAAAGAGCTTATTGGCGGTGTCAAGGTTATTATTGGTGATAAGGTGTTTGACGGTAGTATAAAAGGGCAGATAGATTCTCTAAAGCAAATGCTGATTAAGTAATTAGGCTGGTAAAATAGCTTTTAAAGATACAGTAATATATGAAGTGCGAATATTGGTACTGCAATACAGTACTTTAACAAAATTATGGGGTGATATGATGAGTCTTAGGCCAGAGGAAATTAGCTCAATAATAAAGCAGCAAATTGAGAGCTTCGGTACATCAATAAAAACTGATGATGTAGGCTATGTGCTCCAATCCGGTGATGGAATTGCCAGAATTTATGGCTTACAGTCCTGTATGTCGGGGGAGTTGTTGCAGTTTGACAACGGTGTATATGGAATGGCACTGAACCTTGAAGAGGACAATGTAGGTTGTGTTGTTCTTGGTGATGACACAGAGATTAAGGAGGGCTCGGCTGTCAAGAGAACTGGTACTACAGTACAGGTGCCTGTTGGTGATAGCCTGATTGGTCGTGTTGTTGATCCGCTTGGAAAGCCCATAGATGGAAAGGGAGACATCGTAGCTACTGGATATAGACCTGTTGATTTTACTGCACCAGGTGTTATAGATAGAAAAAGCGTAAATAAACCTCTGCAAACAGGTATTATGGCCATTGATGCCCTTATACCGATAGGAAGAGGCCAGAGAGAATTGATTATTGGAGACAGACAGACAGGAAAAACCGCAATCGCAATAGATACCATTATCAACCAAAAGGGTAAGGATGTTATCTGCGTATACGTTGCTATCGGTCAGAAAGCTTCAGTTATTGCGGGAATTGTTAATACACTTGAAAGATATGGTGCTATGGATTATTCCATAATTGTAGCATCAACTGCAAGCGATATGTCTTCTGTTCAATATCTTGCCCCATACTCTGGTTGTGCTATGGCAGAAGAATTTATGTATAATCAGAACAAGGATGTTCTAATAATATATGATGATTTATCCAAACACGCTGTTGCTTATAGAGCAATGTCTCTATTACTTAGGAGACCACCTGGAAGAGAAGCTTACCCTGGAGACGTTTTCTATCTCCATTCAAGGTTACTTGAACGTGCAGCAAAATTGTCCGATGCTTTGGGGGGAGGCTCAATTACAGCACTGCCAATAATTGAGACACTTGCAGGAGACGTTTCTGCTTATATACCTACAAATGTTATTTCTATAACCGATGGACAGATTTACCTTGAGTCGGAACTGTTCTTTGCAGGACAGAGACCGGCTGTTAATGTTGGACTTTCAGTATCAAGAGTTGGAGGATCTGCTCAGATAAAAGCTATGAAGAAGATAGCAGGGCCTCTCAGAATAAATCTTGCTCAATACAGGGAACTTGCAGTATTTGCCCGGTTTGGCTCAGACCTCGATAAGATGACTCAGGACAAACTGACACAGGGTGAGAGATTGGTTGAAACACTCAAACAGCCTCAATATTCGCCGTTCTCAGTTGAAGAGCAGGTAGTTATTCTTTATGCTGCTACAGGAAAGTATCTTATGGATTTGCCTGTTAGTAAAGTAAAGCAATTTAACAATGATATGATTAGATTTGTCAAAGACAGATACCCTCAGATACTTAGCTTTATATCTGAGACTGGTGATATTAACGATGAAATGATGGACTTAATGAAAAAGGCTGTGGATGAGTTTAAGGCACAGTTTTGATAAGTTCTAGTTTTACTAAAAATATGTAATTACTTATGCTGTGAAATAGCAGCAGAACGGTGGTATAACATATGCCAAATAATATGCGTGAAATAAAATCGCGTAAGAAAAGTATAAGCGAAACAAGGCAGATAACCAAAGCCATGAAATTAATATCTGCATCAAAGTTAAAGAAGGCAAGAGCACAGTTAGAACAAACACTGCCATATTTTAATAAGGTAAGAGAGACAATTGCTGATATTCTTATGCACAGCGGTGACGTTGAAAGCCCCTATTTTGACATTAGAGGTGAAGTAGAGGGTAAAAAGAAGGCATATATTGTTCTTACTGGGGACAATGGTATGTCGGGTGGCTATAACAGCAACATAATTAAGCTTACTGAGCGGTCTATAGGTGATGATAGGGAGAATTCGCTTTTGCTTGTGGCCGGAAGTACAGGCAGAGCATACTTCAAAAATAAGAAATTTAATGTTCTTTCTGAATTTGATTACGCAGTCCAAAATCCTACCGTTTATAGAGCTAGGGAGATTGCTGAGACAATTTTGAATTTATACAACAATAAAGAGGTAGATGAGGTTTATATAATATTTACTTTAATGGTGTCTGCTATAAACCTTGAGCCTAAGAAAATTCAGATTTTACCACTAGAAGTAAATGCTCTCAAGGAAAAGCATTCTGAAAAGGTTATAATTGACCAAAAGATGAATTATGAACCCTCCCCTTTAGCGGTTTTAGATGTATTAATTCCTAGCTATATAAAGGGAATTATATATGGAAGCTTTGTTGAAGCCTTTACAAGTGAACAGAATGCTAGAATGACAGCAATGGATAATGCAACCTCAAATGCAGATGAAATGATTCAAAAGCTCAACCTCTATTACAATAGAGCAAGACAGGCCGCAATTACGCAGGAAATCTCTGAAATTGTTGGTGGTGCTGCAGCTTTGAAATGATAGCTCTTTGAGAATTTTTTGAGAATAGATTAAATTTTACAGGATAAACTACTTTGATGGGAGATGATTAAATTGGCTGAAAGCACAGGTGTAATAGTATCAGTCATCGGACCTGTACTTGATATCAGATTTGAAAACGGCAACTTGCCAAATATCTATAATGCGGTCAAAATTCCTACTGACAATGGAACTATTACTGTTGAGGTAATCCAACACTTAGGGAATGATACAGTAAGATGTGTTTCTATGTCTTCAACTGATGGACTAGTCAGGGGAATGAAGGCACAAGATACAGGTAACCCTATCATGGTTCCTGTAGGTAAAGAAGTATTAAGCAGAGTATTCAATGTTTTAGGAGAGCCAGTTGACAAGGGACCTGCTGTTAATGCTACAGCATATCTACCTATACATAGGCCTGCTCCGTCATTTGAGGACCAGAGGCCTTCCACAGAAATACTTGAAACAGGCATCAAGGTTGTTGACCTTCTCGCACCATATGCAAAGGGTGGTAAGATTGGATTGTTTGGTGGTGCAGGGGTTGGTAAGACTGTTTTAATTATGGAGCTTATTAGAAATATTGCTACCGAACATGGTGGATACTCAATATTTACGGGGGTTGGAGAGAGAACTAGAGAAGGTAATGACCTGTGGCATGATATGAATGACTCAGGCGTTATCTCAAAGACAGCTATGGTTTTTGGACAGATGAATGAACCACCAGGAGCTAGAATGAGGGTAGGTCTTTCAGGTCTTACAATGGCTGAATACTTTAGAGATGAAATGGGGCAGGACGTACTGCTCTTTATAGATAATATATTTAGATTTGTACAGGCAGGTTCAGAGGTTTCTGCATTACTTGGCCGTGTACCTTCGGCGGTTGGTTATCAGCCGACACTTGCTACTGAGGTGGGTACTCTTCAAGAGAGAATCGCATCTACAAAGAAAGGGTCAATTACATCTGTTCAAGCAGTATATGTACCTGCAGATGACCTTACTGACCCTGCTCCGGCTACAACCTTTGCTCACCTAGATGCTACTACGGTATTGAGCAGAGATATTGTTGCTATGGGAATTTACCCTGCGGTTGATCCTCTTGATTCAACTTCGAGAATACTTGATCCAAAGATTGTTGGAGAAGAGCATTACAATGTTGCAAGACGTGTGCAAGAAGTATTGCAGAGAAATAAAGAGCTTCAGGATATTATTGCAATTTTGGGTATGGATGAATTATCAGAGGAAGATAAGTTAACGGTATTTAGAGCAAGAAAGATTCAAAGGTATCTATCACAGCCATTCCACGTAGCAGAACAATATGTTGGTTACAAAGGCAGATATGTTCCTCTCAAGGAAACAATACGTGGCTTCAAGGAGATAATAGACGGAAAGATGGATAACATTCCAGAAGCATGCTTCTATATGAAGGGTACTATTGATGAAGTATACGAGGAAGCAAAGGGGATGTAGGAGGTAAAACATGGCTACATTTTACTTGGAAGTTATCACACCCGAGAGAAAGTTTTTTCAGGGCGATGTTGAATGCTTGATATTTAAATCATCTGACGGAGAACTCGGAGTATATCCGCAACATGCTCCGTTAGTAACTACAGTGGAAGTTGGCACTATCAAAATCAACCAGGACGGAAAATGGATTGAGGCTGTTGTTACACAGGGCTTTGCTGAGATAACCCCTGATAAAGTAATTTTGCTAACAGGAACTGCAGAGCTGCCAGAGGAAATAGATATAAATAGGGCAAAGGCTGCAAAGCTTAGAGCAGAAGAACGCCTCCAAAGGCAATTAAGTCAGGTGGAAACTATTCGTACAAGAGCAGCACTTACTCGAGCTATGGCAAGACTTAGGGTTACAAAACACCAGTAACTTAAACTTAATAAAGTCGTAATGCCTATGTAAATAAGAATAATAATTATTTTAGGGAATTTTGCCGATATACTTCAATAATACCAATTATGGGGGTATATCTTTTGTTTTCTATGAAAAAAAATAGTTTATCGAAGTTAAAATACTTAGCACTGTTTGTAGTTTTTTGCTTAATAATACAGTATGTTCCTGCATTCGGGCAATTCGCTAGTGCTGCAACGCTTTATGATATTAAGGCTACAATTGTGTCCAAGAATACCGTATACCTTGAATGGCAAGATGGGTATTCTGACGAGAAATCCTACAGAGTAGAAAGAAAAACTGACAGCGAACAGTATGTTCAGATTGCATATTTAACTTCTAATAGCACGCAATATTACGACACTTCGGTATCTGCTGGTCACACATATACATATAGAATCAGGGTGGAAAATGCTTCGTATGTCTTGATTACACATACAGAGGAGGTTTCACTGTCCACTACCGACATTGAGAAACCTAATTCGTTGTCTGTGACTACACAGGGACCAGGACAGATTGACCTCAAATGGACTTATGACAATCAAAAGGCATATAACACAATCATTGAGAGAAGAAGTGAAAAAGAAACTAACTGGTATATCATTGCTCAGGTAACCAGTGGGCAGACAACCTATAGTGATACGTATGTTCAATCAGGTGTTAAGTATTTTTATAAGGTCAGAGCGTACTCAATGAGTAATATCAGATCCAGTGCCTATCCAGATGAATACACCGGTACAGGTGCATATACGTTTCTCAATAAACCTACTGACTTATTTGGCTTTGCCATCACACAATATCAGATTCAACTAAAATGGCAGGACAATTCCTCTGAGACTGCATTTATTATTGAAAGAAGAGCGCCTAGTGAGGGAGTTTTTAAAGAGGTTGCTATTGTACCACAAAATACTATCAGTTATATTGATACAGTTCCAGATAAGGATATAGTGTATGCATATCGTATAAAGGCAGCTACTGGGACAAGTGTTTCTGAGTACTCAGATATAATTTCAGTTACAAGTACATATCTTAGAGCACCATCAAGTCTTCAGGTACTCTGCTTGCAAGATGAGGACGGCTTATATAACAGGCTTACTTGGTCAGACTTTTCGGAGGAAGAGACTGCTTTTGAGGTTTGGAGAAAGGCGAGCAGCAAAGGTACATGGGAGAAGATATCTGAACCAGGTAGAAATGCAACTATTTACTTTGACCGCTCAATAATAGAAGGGGAGACCTATTCATACAAATTAAGAGCAAAAATCTATAACAACAGTGTGTACTCTGATTACTCAAATGAAGTAACAATGTGGATCTCAAAGATAAGTGCTCCACAGGACTTAAGGTACAGTATTGTAGATACCAACAAGGTGCAACTAAGTTGGAATGGGACAAGCAGCATTGATACAAATTACAAGGTTGAAAAGAAGCTTGGGGAGTCAGGTTACTGGTATGAGATAGCCAATTTGGATGCGGCGAGTTTGACATATACAGATGTCGGCGTGGCAAGCACCAAAGATTTGATATATTATAGGATAAAAATACAGAATACCAATAATATCGCAAACTACAGCAACGAAGTAGTTGTATCTTTACAGCCACCAACTGCTGCCACTAATATTAAAGCAAGTCCAATATCTTTTAACCAGGTTAGAATAACATGGACTGATAATGCATTTGATGAGAACGAATATATAATAGAAGCAATGCAATTTTATAACTTTAGAGAAGTGGGAAGGGTGAGTGCCAATAATACAAGTTTTGTACACAAGGGACTATCACCTAATGCAACGGTTACATATCGAGTTATAGCTGTAAATGGCGTAAATAAGAGTGAATTCTCAAAAACTGCAGTTGCCACAACGCCACCAAAGGTACTGTATTCAGATGTGTATGACAATAAGCCATATTCTACAGCAGTTGCTACATTAGCAAGCATGGACGTATTTAGTGCGACTCCGGGTACTACCTTGAAGCCCGATGAAACTATTACCAGGGCTGAATTCTGCTCCCTGCTGATTAGGAGCTTAGAACTTGGGAAAAGCTCAGCAGGCAGATTTGCAGATGTATCACCAACAAATAAATACTATAGTGAGCTTATGACGGCTGCTCGTTTGGGCATAATGATTCCCGACAGCAACAACAAGCTTTATCCAAACAACAAAATAACAAGGGAGCAGGCCCTCATAATGTTAACAAGGGCCATGCATCTAAAGAATAGTCCATTACCTGAGCAGAACAGTAATATTCTAAGACAGTATTTCGACTATAATAACGTTTCAAACTACGCAGTTCCGAGTGTTTCAGCAGTATGTGGGGCCAAGCTTTACGAAGGGGAAACTTCAAATGGGAGAAAATATCTATACATGAAGAATGAGTTTTCTAGGGCACAGGCAGCACAACTTTTGTATAATGCTATGCAATACCTAATGGGAGGGAACTAAATGAAGCGAATAATACGAAAATTAGCATTGTTATTGGCAGTTGCGTTTATTGCACTGATACCATTAACTTCATATAATGATACAGCCCTTGCTGCAACTAGTACATCTGTATCTCCATACAAATCTCTTATTGATAAGTGGAAAAACTATGGGCTATTGGATAGCAGCTTCAATATGAATACACTTGAAAGCCCCGTTCAGAAGATTGACTATATTATTCTGCTGAATAATATAATGAAGGCTTCAGGCAAGACTGATTTGACTTTCAAGGATGTTCCTAAGGATTCATGGTATAGTGATGAGATAAGTAAGGCGGTAGCATCAGGGTACGTTGAAAATCAGACAGGAAACTATTATCCGTTTTCCAATATAACCAGACTTGATGCTGCCATGATAGTAGCAAAGGTTTTCAAGCTTAAGTTAAAGGACCAGAGAACAACTTCAAAGATTATGGACGCAACACGCCTCAGCGATGAACAGCTGGAGGCTTTTTCTGCCTGTGTAGAAAGAGGTTATATTAAAGAAATCTCGACAGGTAAATACGCACCAACGGGCATCATCAAACTTATTGACGTAATAACAATGCTTGATAGTGCAATGGGACAGATTATTTCAAAGGCAGCAACTATCACAACCTCCTATAAGACAAATGTTCTAGTAAATGCTCCTAATGTAACACTCAAGAATATGTCGATATCAGGTGATCTTATAATTGCCGAAGGTGTTGGAGAAGGGAACACAACACTGGATAATGTCACAATTTCAGGCAAATTGATTATACGGGGCGGGGGACCAAATAGCATTACCATCAAGAACAGTAAGGTCGGTGATTCCGTATTAGTTGAAAAGAGTGCCGGCAATGTAAATGTTGTGGCAACAGGTTCTACATCTATTGAAAATACTTATATAAGTTCGGGAGTATCCCTTCAGGAGAAGTCACTTAGCTCTGTTGGAAAGGGCTTTATCAATGTAATAGCGCAGGATAGTTTACCAGGTGAGCATACAGCAACTTTAAAGGGTGACTTTAATAGTATTAAAATAAATGATGACAATATTATAGTAAAACTATATGGCTCAGCTGACAATGTTAACGTCACAAAGGACGTTAAAAATACTACCTTTTCTCTGCAAAGCGGTGTAGTAAAGGTGATAACAACTGAGGCATCCAAGAATTCAATTGAGCTTGCAGGTGGAATAGTGAATTCTTTAAATGTCACCTCATCAGCTATTGCAAATAAGATTACTATTAGCTCTACTAGTGTCGGTGCTATAATGCTTAAAGCAAATACCGCCATTACTGCGGAAAAATCAACTATTAGTGCAATAACGTTAGATTATAGCTCAGAAGGATCATATATAAATGTAAAAAATGATGCAAGTATAACGACACTTACGGTACATGCCCCTTCCACCATCACGGGAATAGGTAAGCTGGTCAATGCAATTATATATGCAAATAATGTTAAACTGGATTTAAAGCCAACAGGAACATACATGGCCATAGGGGGGGCAACTGGAACACCTGATTCTAACCTTCCAAATATTTCTATAAGTGCTTCAGATATAACTCTTCAGGAGGGAAAAACACACTCAATAGGTGCTGGAATTTACCCATCCGATGCAAGTATAAGCTATATTTCTTCTGATAATTCTATTGCTACGGTAAATGATAAGGGCGATATTACCGGAATTTCGGCAGGCTCGACTACCATACATATTACAGCACAAAAGGCTGGATATAATGGTGCTGTAGCCTCCATCAAGGTTGATGTTACATCTGGTAACATAACAGCTGATGGTTCCATTACTGTGTCACCGGATACTGCTGAAACAGGTACCAAACAAGACTTCAGGATTACATACACAGCTGGAGATAATATGTCAAATGGTACTGTAGTTATTATGTTACCGGCCGGATTCTCTACATTTGATGGGGACGTAGCATCAATTAATGGAGCAACATTCAATCCACTTGATGCCTCACAAAGGCCTAATATTCAGACAATATCCTTCACAAATCTTAACTTGGAGAGAGGGCAGTCAATAGTTGTTGCATTGAACAATAGAGTTGTTCCATCTGGAGGCAATTATACGTTCACGGCAATAAGTGACGCTGATGGAACAGGACCAAAGCTGCCTACATCAAAGGGTGAAACCTTTATATTCGCGTCTAATAGTCTAAGGCTATTGGTAGAGGGCGCAAATTATTCAATACCTGAGTATGGAACAGTTGGTGGAACTACCAAAGTAGCTAAGCTGTTGACTGTAGGTATTACTGGCTCCAAGAAGTGGGTAGTAGCTATAACCGATGCTCAGCTAGCGGTACCAACTTACAATGATACGCTAGATAATAATATCTATTCTGAATATACAGTTGGTTCAAACCTCACAGCCTCTATGGGACAGTATTTGAGATTGGCGGCAGTAGATGAAACAAATAGGGTTAAGGGGTATAAGGATATTAAACTCACGGCTGCAATGATCAGACCATTTACCGCTACAGGGCTAGTTGAAGGTAGTGATTACAATAAACCTACCGCCGGAACTCAAGCGTACACTTCAAAGATAGACCACTTGGATATTACAAATGTTTCAAATAGTGCTACGAAGTGGATGATAAAGGTTCAGAATTCAGCTCCTACAGACGTATTCGTTGATAGTGAGTTTACAGGTGCAACTGATTATACACAAGGTGCCGATATTAAAGTAATTGCAGGTCAGCACATTGTACTTGCAGCGACTGATGCAAGTAATAGGATAAAGGCCTTTGCTGATATCCCAGTGACTACAGCAATGGTGAGTAAGGCAGCAGATTCACTACAGGTGGACAATAACTATGAGCTTCCTGAGTTTGGTTCAGTAGTCAACAGTACTAAGATAAAAACTCTCAAAGCGGGTGGATTTACAGACATTAATAAATGGCTGGTAGTAATCCTTCCGAAGGACGCTGTAATCCCTGCAGCTGATGTAGATATTTCTGAATACCAGACCAAGTATATAGCAGGTGGATCAAGCTTCACTGCTTATACACAAAATAGTGATATTACTGGTGCAACAGACGGAAGCTATCTGTTATTAGTTGGTGTAAATGAATCTGGGACAAAACAACTCGTCAAAGCATATGCGAGTATTCCTCTTGATACAACATGTATCAGACAGGCTGATGTTCAGGAAATACCAGCTATAAATTACTCATTGCCAGAAATGGGTACTTCCTCAGGTACTACAATGTTCAGAGACCTGAACTTCACTAGACCATTGACGGGTGCAGCGCTCTCTGCTGATGTAACTAAGTATATGTTCAAGGTTCAGAATGAACCATTTGCAGTACCACAGATAAATAGCATGTTATCAGGAGCGCAAAATGTATCTGCGAAGCAGAATATTACTGTTACTTCTGGACAAAATCTGATACTGCTCGCTACCGATGCAAATGGAAAGATAAAGGCCTATAAGGTATTTGCTATAAATGAAACGCAGATAAGACCAGCTGATGCACTCAAGATGATAGCACCAAATGATTACTCTACTCCACAACCTGGAAGCGCAATTGGCACTACCAGAGTGGTGCTGTCTGAAGTTGGAATACCGGGTTGGACTGCTGGGTGTAAGTGGCAGATAAAGGTCCAGAATGAGGCCTTTACAGTACCATATAAGGGTCAGATAATCACTGGAATGACAGATTATACAAAGGGCTCCAATATTAATGTATCAGTTGGACAGAACTTGCTTATTGTAGCTGTCAACGAAACGGGTGGGGTATTGGCATATGCGATAGAAACAATTGGCAATGAGCAGATTAAGCAACCATCTGCAACCCTACTCAAGGCAAGCAGTGCTGTCACAGGAGACGAGATATACAATTACTCTGATCCTGAGCCAGGACAAGAAGGTGATACAACCAGAATTGCTTCTCTTAACACGATGGGCGTCCAGGGAGCAACCAGGTGGGCATATAAGATATCGGACACTGAGCTTAAGACAGTACCTGACTATAATACAACGTTAGTGGGAGCAACATCGTATATCCAGGGAGACAGCATAAAGATTAAAGCAAATCAACACATATATCTATTTGCTGTTGATAATACCAATAGAATAAAGGGGTATGCTGATATAACAGTACAGCAGGCCCAGATTAGAACGCCTTCTGCTTATTCTTTCACTGTAGGTACAAACTATGCAGTGCCTTCAGCGGGAGAAACGGAAGGTACCACAAGGTTCACATCATTGTCCTTTGCAGGATTAGCTGATAATACAGGCTTAGTATGGAAGTATATAGTTGGTGATAATATGTTCAATGCACCAGCAGTTGATTCAGATGCAGCCCAAATAGGTACTACAAAGGACTTGACAACAACTACCGACATAGCAGTAAAGTCTGGGCAGTATGTGATGTTGTTAGCAGTAAAACCTGATGCTTCAAAGGGCATGATGGTTAAGGGGTACGCAAATGTGTATATTTCTTCATCATATATCAGACCATTTGCTGCGGCTGATTTGGCACCAGCAAGTTACGAACTCACAAAGGGAACTGCGGAGGGGACAACTAAGTTTACTAAGCTGGACCTTATTGGAATAATTGGTGCTACTGGATGGATGTACAAGGTTCAAAAGGACCCATTTACAGTAAAGCCTGCTCTAGATTTGCCGGTAACAGGTTCAAATGTGTATTCGCTAAATAATGATATTGCAATATCAGCAGGTTGGCACTTACTACTTTTGGCAACAGACCAACAGGGCAGAGTAAAGGCATTTGCAGATATAACTGTAACAAAAGAACAAATACAGGCACCGCGAGCACATGATCTTACTGTGGGTGTAAACTATACTACACCTGAGCCCGGAAGTGCGCCAGGAACCATGAAGATTATGCTAAATGATGTTGGGGTAGAGAAAAAGGATGGGGAAACTGTGGTTTGGAAATACAAATCAGGCACAACCTCATTTAAAGCACCACTGCTCGATGAGAGTTCAGCAGGGGAAGAATACAAAGTCTATACCAGCAATGCAGATATTCCAGCTGCTATTGGTGACTTTGTAATGGTGGTTGCTACAATTAATAATAACATTAAAGCATTCACACAGATTACCGTAAGTTCTTCATATATTAAGCCACTTAATGCTCCTGAGCTCAAAGAAGGTCAGAACTATTCTGTACCTGTACCAGGAAGTAAACCGGGAACCACCAAAATAAACGGGCTTAAATTTATCGGAGTAATAGGTGCTACAAGGTGGCAGTACAAAATAGTTGATGCCGGCAAGGAAGCGCTTATTGGGTTGGACACAATTCTTACAATGCCTACTAATTATGCAGATGGCAATGACATTCAGGTAAGGAAAAATCAGGTAGTAGTACTTGCAGCTGTTGATGACAATGGTAAGGTTAAGGCATATAAGAATATAGTAATAGATAACGATTCTTATCTGAATCCTCCATTGGCAACAAAGCTGACCGAGAAGCTAAACTATGGGGACTTTAAGTATGGGGCTCAGACGGGTACTACCTCTGTTTACACCTCTTTAGCGGGTGTAAATGGTGCAACAGCATTTGTTGCAAAGGTGGTAGATAAGAATACTGATGTAATTGATAGAAGCACTATTAGCTATACAACCACAGGTGCGGCTATTGACTATATTAAATACCTGGATTACCAGTTGTACACCTCTGGAAGTGATATAATGCTTAATCCCGGCCAATATGTTCTGCTAGTAGCCATTAACACAAGCGGCCAAGCCTTGGCATATATGTGTGAACAGGTAAAAGAGGAAGATATAAGGCCGAAAGATGCAACCAAACTGTTAACGCCACAGAACTATTCCACTCCAGTACCGGGTAGTGATGTAGGGACTACAAAGTTTACTGAACTGAATACCCTTGGTGTTGATGCAGTTAAGTGGCTTGTCAAGGTCCAAGATGGGGAACTTACGGAAATACCGCTAATAAATTCTACTGCAACTGGAGCAGTGGTGTATGATGCAAACAAGGATATTCCAGTACGAGAAGGGCAGTACATTATTCTTTATGCATCTGACTCACAAGGAAGAGTAAAAGGCTACGCCAGCATTCAGGTAATTGCTTCTCACTTGAGAGGAGTGGCTCCATTACTTAAGGTAAAGGGGACTAGCAGTGGTTACAATTATGCTGAGCCGGTACCTGGTTCCACAATAAATACAACCAAGTTCCATGAGCTTGTGTTGCCAGGAGATGCTACTCAATGGAAGTATGCAGTACAGGACAGCGCTGCTACACTCATTCTAAAGGACAGCATACTGACTGGCTATACGGCATATACACCTGACAGCGATATAACAGTTCAAGAAGGGCAGCATGTAATATTGGTTGCAACTGATAACGCAGGTTATACAAAGGCATATGCTGATATTACAATGGTTTCAAGGAATGTTAGAAATGTTGAGGCAACACTTTCAGGAACTGTATTTACATTGCCAACGGGTGAGGGGAATATTAGTTCAGGCGGCCGTACCATATCCATTCAGCTGAACTATGGACAATGGGCTGATGATGTGGTTTCGGATGCTACAAAGAGAAATACTCTGTATGATGGACTAACTGCAGCTACTGAGCAAACTCAGTGGGGTAAGGTGGTTGCAGCACTCAAGAATGAAGGCGCTTCCGCTATTGCGCTGAATGCACAGAACAATACCCTTACAATTACTTTGAGCGAAGTTAAAACCTATGATATAACAGCAAATCAGACAATAACATTGACTCTTAAGCCAGAGCTGATAAAGAACGGAACAAAATCAGTAATTAGTAATAATACATTTACTGTAGCAGCAGATGTAATTGCTACACTTGATGGAACCGCAGTTACACAAGGTATGGCAGAGGGGGACATAGTACAGGGTGGAAGGACATTATCCATAGTGCTTACAAATGGAGAGTTTGCTCTGGACGTTGCTTCTGATAAGGCAAAACGTGATGCTATATTTGGAGGTATAAAGGCTACTAATGTACCGGTTCAGTGGTCAAAGGTTACACAGGCACTCATTGATGCTGGTGAAAATGCCATAACTAGAAACTCTAAGTCAAAGGTTACTATACTACTACCAGCAGTTGCTACCTACGATATTAATATGAATGAAGTATTGAGTGTAACGCTTCCGTACAAGACTACCTCGGGAGAGGCAATATTAGTAGGAGCTATTAAGGATGTAGTGATACCTGGACAGCTTATAGTATCAGCAAATGCCGCAGCTAATATTTCGGGAACTATAATCGGCTTGACCTCAGAACAGGACATTGTAACGGGAGGCAAAACCATTATTGTTACTTTATCCGATGGGCAGTGGGCACAGGATATTGATACTGACGTAAATAAGAGAAATGCTTTATTCTCTGGATTGGTTACATCTACAGAAACTACGCAGTGGGCTAAGGTTGTTACTTTATTAAAGAATGCGGGCCAGGGTGCAATACTCAGGGACAACAATACGACCATTACAATAATATTGCCGGCTGTTGCAGGGTACGATATTACGCAGAATCAATACGTAAATCTCAATATTCCTCCTGCATGCATAGTTGGGGCAAAAGCGTCCCTCATAGCAAATGAAACCATCAAGATTGACAGAATTGCTGGGGCAACGCTTGCAGGTACTGCAGTGGGGACATCAGTGGACGAATCTGCTATCAGGAACGGTGGTAAGACAATTACAGTGTCTCTAGTTGGAGCAACCTGGGCAGATGCTGTGGTTAGTGATGAAACAGTGAGAAATGCTCTGTTTGATGGCTTTACAGCAGATATCGAAAAGGATAAGTGGGCTCTTGTAGTGGCGGCTCTTAAGAACAGCACAAACAATGTTGTAAAAACTGCTACAAACACAATTACTATTACGTTGCCAACTGTGATTGATTACGATATAAGTGCAAAACAAACTATTTCGTTGAATATTACACCAGCGGCAGTTGTGGGCAGTTCATATCCGATAACAGCCAGCAATACAATGGGTATTAACAGCTTACCTCCAGTATCAGCTAAGGTTCTAGATGTTAGGGCGACATCACGTACTTATAAAGCAGGGGATAGTATTGAAATCAAGGTGAGATTTGATACTGCCATAGAAGTCATTGGAATACCTACTTTGGCCCTACAGGTTGGTTCAGTTACAAGAACTGCAAACTATACAACAGGCTCAGGAATAGATACCTTGACCTTCAGCTATGTTGTACAGCAAAACGATAGTACAGCAAAGCTAGATTATAAGGCAACAAATTCACTTACTTTATCGGGCGCTACTATTAGAAATAAGGGTACTACCGTCAATGCAACCTTAACCCTGCCGTCACCGACAAAGACAGGTTCATTGAGCGATACTTCTTTGGTAGTAGTGGATGGTGTGGCTCCAAAGCTAATTTCTGGCTATCCTAAGGTAGGTACAAAGACGGAAACTACTGCTAACGTAGTATTTAAGCTGGACGAGGACGCAACCATATACTATGTTGTGGTACCGGCTAATGCTTCAAATGTAGTTCCAACAGTGAATGAGGTATTAAACCAAGATAGTGTACCTATTATGGGTAGTACAATATATGGAATACTCAATACTATAGCTAATACCGAACTGACCAAAACAATTGGCGGACTTACTGCAAATACAGACTATACTATGTATATTGCTGCGATGGATATGGTGTACAATCCAATAGCAGCAGTTGCGGTTTTGAACTTCACAACTGCAGATATGACTCCACCTGCAATGGTTGCTGGATACCCAGAAATTAAGTATCCTCAGGAGGATAGTAAGATAAGCGTGCGTGTGAAGATGGATGAAAAGGGTAAAGTGTATATTGTAGCACTGCCAGTTGGTTCTCCAGAAATTACTTCTGATATGGTCAAGGCTGGTAAGACCTCTACAGGTGCAGCCATTGCGTCGAATATGAAGGCGGCAATAACAATAAATGATACAAATGAGGCGACAATTACACTGTCTAGTCTACCGGTATCTACTACATATGATATTTATGTCACATGGGAGGATACTGCGTTAAATATGGCGTCTACCCCAATTAAACTTATAGCAACAACCTCACAGCTGTCACTCCAAAATGTATCCATCAATCTCGCGAAGGGGCAAATAACCAACACAACTACACAGATGGAATACAGCTTTGATGAATACTCCTGGAGGCCATGCTCAGAAAATAATACCAGTATTACTTTTGATGATAGCAATGAAATGTTGGCGATATTTGTAAGGGAGGCTATTAACCCAACAAATACAACCCAGGTTGCGATAGCACTAAGGGCAAGTATTGATGAAGCCACTGCTGTAGTTAATGATATTAGCTATGATATATCAGCAGGCAAGGTTACAAACGCATCAAATAAGAACTTGCAGTATAGGTTAAATGGTGGTAACTGGAAAACGCTTAACGCCTCCAGCAGTGAAACTGGGATACAATTTGCACCAGGGCCTTTGGAAATAAGAATTGCGGTTTCAGAGAAATTACTCGCATCATTGCCTGTAAAGGTGGATACCATAGCAGTGCCGCTACCTGCGCCAGAGCTATTGTATGATGATGAAGAAAATACAGTATTTGGTCTAAGCAGTGAATATGAGTATAGAGTGGATGGAGGGGCATGGACTGTCGGAGCTAAAGAGGGAATGTTTATCGGAACCAAAAAGGTAGAAGTCAGAAGGAAGGCAACTAAAGACAAGCTTTCCAGCCTGATTCAAACAATTAACTTTACGGCAGGGACTATAACTGCAAAGGCATCACCTGCTACACAAAATACTGGCAACAAGAAAACAGTAACCATTACTTTTGAAGAAAGTACAAACAAAAAGGCAATGACAGCACAAGATGTAAGGAATTATATACTTGTGGGACAATGGGATACAGCGGGTGTACCAATAGAGTTGCATAATTGGGGTGCAGACTTTACCGTTGCATGGAACACCACAGGAAATGCTCTGGTGTTAACATACAATACCATGACGGGTAGCTCAATAGTAATGAATGATGAGGTAAGAATAACAACCGGAGCAGGTATTAAAAATACTGCTGGAACCTCTGCAAGCTATGAGGCAAAGGGAGTTCTTACAGGAAGCTTCAATACTATACCTGTTATCTCGAGCATTAAAGCATATAACTCTGATGGGAAAATTGGATTTGGAAATGGCGACAAGATTATTATTACGTTTGATCAGCCTACTAACCGTTCAACCATCTCAGCAATCAGCATTGATGACTTCTTAGTATTGAGCAACGGACATACATGGGGCATTACAACTGACTCAGCTATAACCTGGAATACTGATGGTACGCAGCTCACTATAGTATTTAATGATGTGTCAAAGACTACACTCTTATTGACAGATAAGATTACTGTTAGCGAAACTTGGGGTCTGACAGACGCGGCGGAGACTACAGAAGCATGTCGATCAAGCTCGTTTATCAGCGGAAGCTTTACATCCCCTCCAACCATGAGCGCAGTAATTGTGAATGGAGGAAATGCAGGTACTAAGAATGTAGGGGACAAACTTGTAATAACCTTTGACCAACCAACAAACAAAAAGGCATTAAAATCCTATCAGCTAAACAGCTATCTCAAGCTGATTGGTCAAGATGGCAGCACCAAGAGCTGGGGCTCACAGATAGATACCGGTACCACTGATATCTACTGGAATACAGCAGGTACAGTCCTTACAATAAAGTTAAACAGTATAACAGGTGTTACAATGGCAGCGGGCGACAAATTGGTGCTCAATACCTTGTGGGGACTAATGGATGAAGATGGCACCACTGCTGCATCAGGGGCAAGCTGTACTATTGGTGGGGGGTACTAAATTAATAGTACTATTCATATATAAGCTCATATAAAAAAAGCAACCCATTTACTCAACTACTAGTAAAATGGGTTGCTTTATATTTTATATAATATTATAGTTTAATTATAGAATGTATTTAATAATATATCCTATATTAGGCTAGTCAGCAACTATTATCTCTATTCCCCCTACCTCAAATTCCTTGCGAGTTGCAACACTTAATCCGCTATCGGTGATAATTGTGTCTACTTGACTCAGGTTGGCGAACTTGGCAAAGGAATTTTTGCCGAATTTGCTACTATCTGATAAAACGATAACTTTATTAGCAGCCGCTATCATAGCTTTCTTCATTTCAGCCTGATTTACATCAGGAGTAGAAATACCTTTTGAAGATATAGCATTAGATCCTATAAAGGCCTTATCCACAGAAATCTCTGATATTATCTTAAGTCCCCAAAAGCCTACTGTACAATGAAATTGCTTTCTTACCATACCACCTAGAAGTATTATGCTTATGCCCTCGTAGTCCTCTAATAGCCGGGCTATATTTATATCATTGACAACAACAGTAATGTTACTTTTTCTATTTAACCTTTTTGCCAGCTCCATTGTAGTTGTGCCGGTATCTATAATGATGGTGTCTCCGTCGTCAATTAGATCAATTGCTGCTTCTGCAATTTTATTCTTTTCGGCTAGATGATAACCTTCCTTTTGTGGAGTGTCTAATTCAAAACCTGTCTTTGATTTTGCCATTGCACCGCCATGTGTTCGCCTAAGCAAGTTAGAATTTTCCAACTCTCGCAAATCATTTCTAATGGTCGCACTTGAAACCTTAAAGTAGTCGCATAATTGTGCAACAGTAACTTTATCGCTATTATTAATAAGTTCTACTATTTGTTGTTTTCGCTCCTCAGCAAATAAAAGTTCTTTTGATCTCAAAGTTTTCCTCCTGTTTTATGCCATTTTAATATTAGTATAGAGTATTTATTTATCAAAGTCAATGTGAAATGTTAGCATTTATTATTATATATTACTATATATTATTGGTTAGTTAGTAAACATAACTGGCTTTTTTATGGAAAAGTTACAAAAAAAGGATTACATATTAACATATTTTTGTAATATTACATAATTGTTTATTGACATATAGTAATATCGATAGTAAAATAATAACATAAAATAATAAATAGTAATAAACAATAAAGGGGATTGTTGTTATAATGAAAAATTACGTTGGGGTTTGCCTAATTGGTGCTGGGAGAGCAGGAATGATTCATGCTCTAAACTTCAAATCAAGGGTTCCAAATTCAAAAATAGTAGCAGTTTGTGACCCGTTTAAAGAAGCGGCATTAAATGCTTGTAAAGAGCTTGAAATATCAAAATACTATTTATCATACCAAGATGCACTCAATGACGACGAGATTGACGCTGTAGTAGTAGTAGCTCCAACTGTTTACCATAGAGAGATAGTTTTAGCTGCTGCAAAGGCTGGAAAGCACGTTTTATGTGAAAAGCCAATGGCAATGGACGAGTTTGAATGTGATGATATGATTAAGGCGTGTGATGAAAATAAGGTTAAGCTTCAGATTGCATTTATGAGAAGATTTGATGAAAGCTTTGTACAAGCCAAAGAGGTAATCGAAAGCGGAGATATTGGGAATGTTGTAATGGTTAGATCTAATACTAGAGGACCAAGTATACCTCAAAAGTGGATGTATGATATAGATAAAAGCAATGGCCCACTAGCTGAAGTGAACAGTCATGATATTGATACCCTAAGATGGTTTACTCAAAGTGAATTTAAGTCTGTTTATGCAATTGGGGGAAATTATAGGTCGCCAGAAGCATTGGTAGAATACCCAAACTTTTATGACAATGTAATTATGAACGCTCAATTTTATAATGGCATGCAGGGCTCTATTGACGGAGCGCAAGGTTGTGCATATGGCTACGATGCAAGGGTTGAAATACTTGGGACAAAGGGAATAATTTTCTTGGGTCAGGTACATGAAAGAACAATAATAACCTGCAACAAGGATAAAGGAATGGTTAGACCCATTATGAATAGCTGGAAACACCTTTTTAGAGACGCTTACCTAGCTGAGGACGTTCACTTTATAGAGTGTATTCTTGAAGATAAGCAGCCAAGAGTAACAGGACATGATGGCAAAATGGCGGTAAGGGTCGTTAAGGCTGGGAATACATCTATCAAAGAAAAGAGGATAGTTGAGCTATAACAATCTATAGAGCTATTATAAATTAATAGTTAACGAATGGGGGAATAAATGTGAAAGCAGCGTTTTTGTACGGACCTAAGGATATAAGGATAAAAGAAGTTGACATTCCTACTATAGGTGATAATGATGTTCTACTAAAGGTTAAAAGTGCAGCAATATGTGGAACAGATATTAGAATGATAAATAACGGCTATAAGGGTATTAGTGAAGAAGCTCCAAGAATACTCGG
Organism: Bacillota bacterium; assembly: GCA_023439045.1. GTDB lineage: Bacteria > Bacillota > Clostridia > Acetivibrionales > DSM-1351 > Ruminiclostridium. Next base: position 61,113 of record JAEXOY010000018.1, read on the forward strand.
GCATGAAATTAGTGGCACTATTGAGAAGATTGGAAAAAACGTTCAAAAATATAAGCCTGGAATGAGAGTAGCTGTAGGTCCTAATATGGGTTGTGGAATATGTGATCAGTGTGTTAGTGGCAATACTCACTTGTGTGCTGACTATAATGCACTTGGTATAAACCTAGATGGTGGTTTTGCTGAATATGTAAAAATTCCCGAAGCAGCAGTAAGGCAGGGTAACATTGTAGAACTAGGGGAGAGTGTTTCTTTTGATGAAGCAGCCTTGAATGAACCGCTATCATGTGTTTATAATGGCTTTCAACAAGTCGACATAAAGCCTGGGGATTTTGTACTTATAATTGGAACTGGACCAATAGGCATAATGCATGCAAAACTTGCGAAAATGGCCGGCGCATCAAAGGTTATGATTAATGATATTTCAAAGGAACGTCTAGAGGTTTGTAAAATGATAGATAGTTCTTTTATAACTCTTGAAAGTGAAAATTTAAAAGCAAAAATTATGGAAGAAACATCTAATAGGGGATTGGACGTATGTATTACTGCATGTCCATCACCACAAGCACAGGCAGATTCTCTGGAGCTCATGGCGACAAATGGAAGGATTAACTTCTTTGGTGGATTGCCAGCTGGTAAAGAATTAGTAAATATAAATACCAACATGGTTCACTATAAACAGCTTATACTTACAGGAAGTGCGAGAGCAAGCCTCTCACAGTTTAGACAAACTCTAGAGTTTATATCTTGCGGAGTATTAAATGTAAAAGATTTAATCTCTCAAAGGTTTACCTTAGATAATATACAAGATGCAGTTCAATTAGCAACCTCCGCTAAGGGGTTAAAAAATATAATATATTTTGACTAAACGGGGGTAGGGGAATGTCTTCAAAATACCTTATCGGTATTGATATCGGTACACAGGGCACGAAAACTGCAATATATAATATTGAAGGTAAATTAATTGCAGATGCTTTTGAGGAGTCTAAGCTCTTAAGTCCAAGTTCTGGTGTAGTTGAACAAGATGCCGATGAAATATATAATTCTGTAACGCGTACCACAGCTGAAGTAATGGCAAAATCGGGTATAGCTCCCTCAGATGTTTTAGGGATAGGACTTGATGGGCAAATGGCTGGTATTTTGGGAATTGACAAGCAATGGAATGCAGTAACCTGCTACGATTCTTGGCTGGATACTAGATGTGAAAAGTATATCCAGTTAATTAAAAACACAGCTGAGGAACGTGTTGTGCAAATTACTGGCTGTCAGGTTACTTATGCTCATGGACCTAAAATATTATGGTGGAAGAATGAAAGACCTGAGACCTATAAAAAAATTGAAAAATTTGTGCTCCCGCATGTATATGCTGTTGGAAAACTTACTGGATTAAAATCCGAAAACGCATATATAGATTATACCTGTCTTCACTTCTCAGGCTTTGGCGATGTGAAAAATTTATGCTGGTCACAGGAACTATTGGATATATTTGGCGTTGATAGCTCAAAGATGCCAAATATCGTTAATCCCTGGGATGTTATGGGGACACTTACTGCAGAAGCTGCAACACTTTGCGGGCTTGTAGAGGGTATTCCAGTGGTTGCAGGCTGTGGAGACCAAGCCGCAACCTCACTAGCAGCAGGTGTCACTAGAAAGGGCATTATTTTTGATGTGGCAGGAACTGCCTCTGTTTTTTCCTGCAGTGTTGCTGAATACAAACCGGACACTCTTAATAATACTTTGCTTTTTGCACGCTCTATAGTACCCGAACTCTGGATTCCACTTGCGTATATAAATGGTGGAGGCCTCTGTCTTAAGTGGTTCAGAGACAATCTGAGTTCTGGGGTATCATATAAACAGCTAGATGCCCAAGCAGCAGAAATTGCTCCTGGAAGCGAAGGACTTATTTTTTCGCCTCACTTTAGTGGAAGAGTGTGTCCAAACAATCCAAATGTAAGGGGAAGTTGGATTGGTCTTAACTGGGTTCATACCAGAAACCATTTGTATAGGTCAATAATGGAGAGTATTGCATACGAATATAATTACTATCTCAAAACTCTAAAAAGCCTGATTAGCGATATAAAGTTTTCTCAGGTCTATTCAATTGGTGGAGGTTCCAAAAGTAAACTATTCAATCAAATAAAGTCAGATGTTTTAGGTGTTAATTATGTAACTCTAAACATTACGGATACAGCTCCACTAGGAAGTGCTGTTGTGGCAGGCTACGGGGTAAAGGTATATGATGACTTCTCAAAAACTATTGACGGTATGGTAAGCTTTGGAGAGTTGATTCAAAGTAATAATCAACTTCATGAACTATACCAGATACCTTCAATGGCGTATGAAGCAGTTTTTAAACAGCTAGCGCCAATATACCAAGCCATCGTAAAGTAGCAAAAGAATATTCCATTATATTTTTGGAGGTCAAAAGATGAAGGCTCAATTAGTTCCTATATATTTTAAAAACTCAAAAGATGAGGAATTTGATTTGCAAGTTTCCACCCTGAGGGGACTGCTCGAAGATGAAGCGGTAATATTAGATGCAGTCGAGCTTGGAGATAAAATTCCAGCAGCAGATGCAGTAATATTTCCTGTTTTGATTGGTGAAGCTTATAAACAAATTGATAAAATAATGAAAATAGAGCTCCCAATAGTTGCACTTACCTCTGAGTTCGGAACTGTAGCTATGTGGGATTGGGAAATAATTACATATATGAAATCAAAAGGACTAAAACCTTTTGCTCCCTACAGCATTGAACTAACAAAAATAATTTGTCGTACATTGGCTCTTAAAAGAGAACTAAAAGATACTAAATTTTTGGTCTTCCAAGATAATCCGGGAGATGGTATGCAGGCTGAAATCTTCAAGCGTTTTTATTGGTGGGAGGACGAATGCACAAGAGACATTGAAGAGAATTTCGGCGTGAAAATCGTAAAGAAGAGCTTTAAAAAGTTGGGAGAGGATGCAAAGGCGATTGCTGATCAGGAGGCTGAGGCAGCTATCAATAATTGGAATATAAATTGTGGTTGCACCTCAAAGAAATCATTACTGAGTGCTGCGAAAATATATGTTGCTATAAAAAGGGAACTTGATAAGGATAAGAGTATAAGAGGTGTTGGAATAAACTGCCTTAACGAATCCTTTTATTCGGACACAACGCCTTGTCTAGCATGGAATATGTTGTATGAACAGGAAGGAATAATGTGGGTCTGTGAGGGAGATACATTGTCACTGCTCACTAAGTACATAGTTAATAAGGCTTTAAAAACTGATATTATGATGAGTAACTTGTACCCATTCCTTATGGGAATGGCTGCACTAAAACATGAAAAAATTGATAAGTTCCCAGATGTTAACCAGCCTGAAAATTGCATACTAATGGCGCACTGCGGATATATGGGTCTATCCTGCCAGTCGCAGTCAAAGAGCTGGGAAATTGTTCCGAAGGTCTTGGCAATAGTTGATGAAAATGCTATCGCAGTAAATTCAACATTACCAGAGGGCCCAATAACGCTTACAAAGCTACATTCTACCTTTAAAAAATTACTTATTGTTGATGGTCAATTAGAAGGCTATGCTCAGTATCCGGGATCGGATTGTAGAAATGGTGCAATCATTAGGGTTTCTGATGGTCATCAAATAATGGATAACTTATATTCTCACCATTGTTGTGTCATAAATGGTAACAAGGCAATAGAGTTAGAAATAATGTCCAGAGTATTCGAACTCAAGACAGAGAAGTATTAGAGGTTCTATTAACTGACTCAACCAGACAAAGTCTGATGAGAATATTATTTAAAGGAGTATTTTAGATGAAAAGAGTATTATTATTCACACTTGCATTGATCGTTGCTATTACAATGGTAGGTTGTGGTTCTTCCTCACAGTCCGCTGATAGCTCAAAGGCCGCATCAAATGATAAGCCACTAATCGGGATCAGTGTACCTCAAGCACCAACAGGTTGGGTTGCTGCAGTTCAGTACAGTGCAGAAAAGACAGCAAAGGAATTAGGTTTAAATTACAAGATAGTTGCAGCTGCAGATCCAAATGAACAGGCTAGCCAGATTGATGACCTAATTAATATGAAGCCTGAAGTTATTGTTCTTTTCCCTTGTAATGACCAGGTAGCAGTTGCTGCGCAAAAAATTAAGGACGCTGGAATAAAACTCGTTAACTTTGACAGAACAATTAATCCTACAGTACCAGACCATTATCTAGCAGGTGATAACTATGGTATTGGTGTAGAAGGTGCAAAGTACATAGCAGAAAAGCTTAATAACAAGGGTGATGTTATTATATGCGGTATTGCTGCATATGGTGATGCAGTTAACGGGGAACGTATACAAGGATTTAAAGATACAATTGCAACCATTGCCCCTGACATTAAAATTATCGGTGAATACGACAGTCCAAATGGAGCTCCTGAATCTGGTTTAAAGACCATGACAGATGCTTTACAGGCAAATAAGAAAATCGATGGAGTATTCTCTATAGATGATGAGCTTTCAGTAGGTCTTTTCCAGGCAATAAAAGAACAGAAGAGAACGGATATCCAGGTTATGACAGGTGGCGGTGGAGCTCAGTCCTACTTTAAGCTTATGGAGGAAAATACTAACATTTGGCTATCAAGCGGACTGTATACCCCAACTATGATAATTGACTGTATAAAAATGGCAGACGGATTAATAAAGGGAGAATCATTTGATTCAAAGATTATTATACCTTGTAAGATAGTTGATAGGGACAATGTTAAAGACTATATTGACGCTAGTTCCCCTTATTAATAAATAACGATTTTATTTGCTCTGATTCGGGGGAGTCTCCCCCGGGTCAGGGATCATAATTTGGAGGAACAAAGTATGAAGGAATTTTCCTTAAGAATGCTAAATATCAATAAACAATTTGACGGTGTATCAGTACTAAAAAATATTAGTCTTGAGCTTTATCCGGGAGAAATTCATGCTCTTTTAGGAGAGAATGGAGCAGGGAAATCAACCCTTATGAATATTCTAGGTGGAGTTATAAGTGCAGACAGCGGTACTATTGAAATTAATGGGGAAGAAGTTATTATACAAAACCCCAGTGAGTCCCAAAAAAAAGGCGTAGCATTTATACACCAAGAGCTAAACGTTGTTAATAATCTGAAAGTTTACGAAAATATGTTTTTGGGTTATGAGATTGTGGGCAAATATGGAAAACTTGATGTCAATGAAATGGTTAAAAGATGTAACGAAGTATTTAGTTTTATGAATATTTTTGTTGATCCAAATACTATGGTAGGGGAACTTGATGCTTCTTACAAGCAGATTATTGAAATTGCAAAGGCTCTTCTAAGAAATGCCTCTATTCTAATAATGGATGAACCAACTACGTCTCTGACGCATAAAGAGATTCAGAACGTATTTGCAATTATGAGAACACTAAAGTCTAAGGGAACTACTATAATATTTATCTCTCATAAGCTTGGAGAAGTAGTAGAAATATGTGATAGGTTTACTGTATTACGTAACGGTGAAAAAATAATTGTCGATGAAATTAACGGACCAAATGGTACTATATCAGCAGAAGCGATAGCTAGATATATGGTGGGGCGCGAAATAGAAAGTGATATCTACCAGCCCCATGAATTTGGGGAAGTTGTTCTAGAGGTTGATAAATTATGTTGTGAACCATATTTTAGGGATATTTCTTTTACTGTCAAAAGGGGAGAGATATTGGTATTTACAGGCTTATTAGGGGACGGACGAACTGAACTTGCTAGGGCATTGTTTGGAGATATTAAAACATGTTCTGGAACAGTGGTTTTAAATGGAGATAAAATATTGAGATTGACTCCTGAAAAGGCATTAAATAAAAAGATAGGTTTTGTTCCTGATAATAGAAAAGAAAACGGAATAATAAAAGATTTAACTGTATTAGAAAACCTTACAATCTCAACTCTTAAAGGCTTTAGAAAGCTTTTAGGACTTGATCACAAAGAAGAACAGAGAGTAACGCGACAGTATGTTGAATCTTTGAGAATAAAAGCACACTCTCATGATTCATACATTACAAGCCTTTCCGGAGGTAATCAACAAAAGGTAGTATTGGGGAGATGGCTACATGTTAAGCCCGACATGATAATACTTGCGAATCCTACCCAGGGTGTTGATGTAGGGGCTAAGCAGGAAATATATAGTTTAATAATGAAGCTTGCCCAAAGCGGCGTTGCGGTAATTGTTATGACGGGAGAATCACAAGAGGCATTAAAAGTTTGTGATAGAGTATGTGTTATGTATCATGGAGCTATTAGAGCTGAACTCGATAGAAGTGAATGCAGCGAAGAGGCAATAATGATATTATCTACTGGTGGTTCAATTAATTAGGAAGGGTAGGGTTGCTTTTTGGAGGCTAATATTCAAGGCAAAGACACTAAATTCAAGTCTATATGTTGTAAGGCTTGGGGGCAATATAGCATTGTAGTAATATTCTTTGGGGTTATTATTCTAGCTTCAATTTTTCTGGGAGATACGTTTTTAGACCCTCAGAATTTTTTAAATATTTTAAGAAATAACTCAATTATTGGGATAATTTCTTTAGGAATGGCATTTGTAATTATTTCTGGTAATATCGATTTGAGTGTAGGTTCAACGCTTGTAGCCGTTGGTGCTTCAACCATAATGGTTATCAATGTTATGGGGAGTATATTTGGCCCAAGTGGGGGTATAGCAGCAGTAGCTATTGGTATTGTTGTAGCGGTTATTGTCGGAGCATTAACTGGTGCTATAACTGGTATCATAATCACAAAGGGCAGAGTTCCATCGTTTATTGTAACATTGGGCTTCATGAGTATATACAGATCCATTAGTATGTATTTTATGAAGGGCGGGGGATTTTTCTGTGATGTGCCAGAGTTTAAAAGCATAGCAAACTCTGATTTATTTGGAATACCGTTGCCGATAATTTATTTTAGTATTATTGCAGCAATTTGCTATTATATATCCAAGCATACAAAGTTTGGTCGTCACGTATACGCAGTTGGTAGCAATGAAAAGGCTACACGCTTAAGCGGAATTAATACTGACAAAGTAAAGATATATACATTTATACTTATGGGGGTAATGATTGCTATTGCTGTAGTGATAGAAGCGTCACGAATGAATAGCATTAATGCTACATCTTCAGGCCAGGGATATGAATTAACAGCAATTGCATCGGTAGTTATTGGTGGAGTTGCTATGACAGGTGGAAAAGGTACTATTGTAGGATCTATTTTTGGTATACTTTTGCTAGGTGTTATTAGCAATATTCTAAATATAGCCGGAGTTGATGTTTTCCTAATAAATGCAATCAAGGGTACGCTTATAATATTAGCGGTTTTATTGCAGAAAAAAGAAGCTGTTAGGTAAATTTATATGGGTAGGTAGATTAGGAGGTAATCTAATGAAGCTAAACATTGCATTAATCGGTTACAAATTTATGGGGAAGGCTCATAGCTATGGTATTGATGCGGCACCATTCTTTTTTAAAAACGGTGTTGAGCCTGTAAAAAAGGTTATATGTGGTAGAGCTGAAAAACTTGTAAAACAAGCTGCAGAAGAATTTGGTTGGGAAGAATATTGTACTAATTGGCAGGACGTTATTAAAAGAGATGATATTGATTTAGTTTGTATTGCTACTCCAACAAACCTTCATAAGGATATTGCAGTTGCGGCAGCAAAGGCTGGAAAGCATGTTTTCTGTGAGAAACCACTGTCCTTGAGTGCTCAAGAGTCAAAGGAAATGCTTGAAGCGGCGAGAGAAGCTGGAGTAGTACATATGCTTGGCCACAATTACAGAAGAGTACCTGCAATTGCACTTGCTAAAAAAATGATTGAAGAGGGTAGGTTGGGCAAAATATACCATTTTAGAGGTGTTTACCTTCAGGATTGGATAATGGACCCCGATTTCCCTGCTGTTTGGCAGCTTGATAGGAGGATTGCTGGGTCAGGACCACACGGAGATTTAAATGCACATGTTATTGACCTTGCAAGATACCTTGTGGGGGACATAGATAGGGTTGTTGGAATGGAAGAGACCTTTATAAAGAAGCGTCCAAAACCAGTAGTTGAAGATACCCTTAATACAATGCTTAAAGTAGATGGCAAAACATCAACTGAGTATGTAGACATTACTGTTGACGACACTACCTCATTTTTAGCGAAGTTTAAAAATGGAGCAGTCGGAACATTCGAAGCATCTCGTTTTGCTGGTGGAAGAAAAAATCACGAAAGAATTGAAATTAATGGTAGCAAGGGTACCATAACTTTCAATTTTGAAAGAATGAATGAACTTGAATTCTGGTCTAATGAGGACGATGTAGAGATCCAAGGCTTCAGGACAATTCTTGTAACCGAAGATTGCCATCCATACATAGCTAATTGGTGGCCAGCTGGACATATTATTGGTTACGAGAACACTTTTGTAAATGAATACGCTGATTTATTTGATTGTATAAAAAATAAAAAGGCAGCTCATCCAGATTTCCATGATGGCTGGAAGAACAATCAGGTACTTGACGCTGTTACAAAATCAATCAAGTCGTTAACCTGGGAAAATGTTGATGATATGTAGTGTTTAAAATGGATTGTATACATATACATAAAAACTAATAATAGGAAAATAGGGGGTAACTAAGGTATGAAAATTGGTATTGATAGTTATTGTTATCACAGATTTTTTGGAGAGGTTTATCCTGACCAAGAGACACCATCAAAAAACATGACAATGCAGGATTTTCTTACTCGTGCACATGAACTAGGTGTTGATGGAGTATCATTAGAATCATGCTTTTTTCCAAGCTATGATGAGGGCTGGCTAAGAGAACTGAAGGCACAACTCGATGACTATAAGTTTGATAGGGTTTATGCATGGGGACATCCAGACGGATTAGAACGTGGGCAAAATTGGGATGCATATAATGATATGCTTGCAAGCATTCCAAGGGCAAAAGCAATAGGTGCTGATGTAATGCGTATAGTAGGAAGCAGCCTTATGTTTAGACACGAACCTCATGGACCTCAGATTGAAGCACTTACAAAAATGTTAAAGCAGGCAGTAATTGTGGCAAAGGAATATGATGTTAAATTGGCAATAGAAAACCATATAGACTTTACTTCGGACGAGATACTGAGATTACTAGAGAATGTAGACTCTAAATATTTAGGATTAAATTTTGATACAGGAAATTTCTTAAGACTTCTGGACGATCCAGTAAAGGGTATGGAAAAATTAGCTCCTTATGTATATGCGACCCATGTTAAGGATCTGTATCCTGATAAAAACTACTCACCAACAGATTGGTTCTTCTTTGCAGGAGTACCAGTTGGAAGGGGTCTTGTCAATAATATGAAGTTGGCTGAGTTGCTGCATAAGGTTAACTTTGATGGGTTCTTGGCAGTTGAGATTGATCATCCTCATACTGATTGGGTAGACTATGAAGACGAGGCTGTAAGCATAAGTGTTAAAGAACTCAGAAGAATTGCAAATACATTTAAGTAGTACATAGCATTTATTAAAAGCTAAAAGGGTTGATAATAATAAATCTGATTTTTAAGAGGGTCCCACTTCTATACAAATTGAAGTCGGACCTTTTATTTTGAAGTTGGACCTTATTATTGTAGGCAAGAAAAGTGGGCTATCTAAAAGATAACCCACTTTCTAGTTATGTAGAGTAATTATTTATTTTCAAACAGTATTCTCTTATCAATTTCTGGGGATACAAATACTTTAATAAGGTTTGGATTTTCTGAAAGCTCATGAATAGCATCCTCTAATTCTTCTAGTGGAACAACCATTGAGAACATGGCTTTTGGGTCGATTCTCTTATATTTTAGAAGGTTAAGAACATCTCCCCAGTCATTGCCTATACCTGCGCATGAGCCAGAAACCTTCTTCTCTCCAAGAACAAATTCATATGGAGCTAGAGCGGCCTTTGCGTCAGGGGCACAGATTCCAAACGCTTCGACTGTTCCACCGCGTCTTACCATATCAAAAGCTTGTTCATAAGTTTTGGGGTGGCCAACAGCCTCTAATACATAATCAGCACCGATACCGTTAGTTAATCTCATAACCTCAGCCACAGGATCCTTGATTTCATTTATATTTATTGTATAATCAGCTCCCATTTCCATAGCCATCTTAAGTCTTGCGGCACTATCACCAATAACTATAACTGGTGCAGCACCACGGAGCTTGGCCATTGCGGCATGAAGTATTCCTAAGCCGCAACCAATAACTACACAGCTAGATGATATCTTGAGATTCATTCTTTTTGAAGCCTGAATGACTGCTGTCATTGGCTCAATAAAGGCAGCAGAATATTCATCAACCTCATCTGGAATAGGGTAGCAATTTTGCCAAGGTGCCTTAACATATTCGGCAAAAGCGCCATCGGTATGAATACCTAACTGTGTAAAGGTCTTACAAAGAAGGCCTTCACCTCTGCGGCAGAAGTAGCATGTACCGCAAGGTAGACAAATATCAACCGAAACGCGGTCACCCTTTTTGAGTCCCTGAGCATTGGCACCAACTTCTTCTACGATACCCCAAAACTCATGACCTGAAATCATAGGGAGATATTCTGATGCATATTGTCCCTTGTATATTTTCCCATCTGTACCACAGATGCCACACATTTTTACCTTAATAAGCACTTCGTTATCGTTTATTTCTGGTACTGGAACCTGCTTCAGTGCCATTACTCCAGGTTTTTCAATAACTTGCGCTCTCATAGTTCTTGACATAGTAAAACTCCTCCTATATATTTTTTGTAAAAATTATTCTGTTTTACCCTGAAATAATTTATCTTTTCTTCCTTCATACGGTGCATCTATCAACAATGGCTTTAAGAACTCAACAGTCTTCTTCACACCATCTGCACGACTCATTGTGACGTCTTCATGTTCATAGCTTAAAACTCCATTATAGCCAACCATTGAAAGCTCAGTAATAATCTTCTTCCATTGCACGCTTCCCCAGCCAGGAATACGGAATCTAAAGGCTCTCTCTAGGTTCTGCCAGTCACCCTGCATTAATATACCGCCAACTGCAAGGTTATGCTCAACTATTTCTCCGTCCTTAGCATGAACATGGAATATCCTATCTTTTAATCTATCTATGAAATTCTCTACCTTTAAACCAAGGTATATTAGATTTGCTGGGTCCATGTTATATCCTAGGCAAGGATGATTATCAACAAGTTTAATAGCTTTTTCAGCAGTGTGGATGTCATATATGAAATTATTAGGATGTGGTTCTACAGCAAACTTAACACCATACTCCTTAAATTTATCTAAAATTGGTATAAATTTTTCTTGAAATTCTTTTTCACATTCAGACCAACCATTAGCATGAGGGAAAGGAAAGTAACGTCCGAAATTAGATATTCCAGTAAAGCCATTTACTATAGGGACTTCAAGTGCATTAGCCGCCTGAGCTGTTCTTATAAGGCTTTCGGTACCAAAGCGGATTTTCTCTTCGGGGGTTCCCATGTATATTGCATCAGTATCAACACCGTGAGGCCCCATTATTAGTAATGAATCAGCATGGTTACTAAGGGCAGATATACTTAAGCCGTAGCTTGCAACCATTTTTCTAATCTTTTCTGCATTGTTACCTTTTAGCACTTCTCTAGCGTCTAACTGGCCATTATCTTCATATGCGGGAATCTCCAGGGCCTCATAACCATATTCTGATGCCAATTTTGCCACTTCTTCCAGAGGCTTTTCAGTATAGTTTGCAGTAAAAAAACCAAGTTTCATTATACAACCCTCCACTTTCATAAAATTAAAGTAACTAATTTCAATGTAAAAGATAATACTTACTCAGGTACCTATTTACATTATTGAGGTGCGGTTTGCGTTATATTATCATGTCGTTATAACAAGCACTCATGTAATAAGTTTAGTATTAAAAATATATTTTGTCAATATATTTTGCATTCTAAGAAATATGATAAAAATGCTTAGAATTTACGGCCTTTCAATAGCTTCCTACAACTAACTTTACAAATTTTTGTTGAAAGTTAAGGATAATTATGATAATGTTATTATAATGTTATAATAAGATTTTGGTTATATACCTCAACAGAATTAAAACCTAAAAAGGATTTATAACTAATTTATACTAGGGGGTTATAATAATGGATTACAAAAGCAAACTTCTTTCTCCTTTAAAGATTGGAACAAGAATAAGCCCAAACCGTTTTTTCATTCAAGCAATGGAATGTACAGATGCTGATGCTGACGGCAATCCATCAGAGTTAACGTATAAGCGTTACGAAAACTTATTCCGTGGAGAATCTGGGGTAATTACTTTAGAAGCAATTTCTATTACCCATGAAAGCAGATCAAGATTAAACCAACTTATGATTATGCCTCAAAATCTCAAGCCACTTAAGAACTTTGTAAAGAAGATGAAGGAAATTAACCCTAATCTTCTGTTTATTTTCCAATTAACCCATTCAGGGGAATTAAGTAATCCAGACTTTTCTCGTAGAGTTACCGTTAAACCGCTTCCAGGCAAGGGCGGTGAATTAATGACTGAAGAAGATGTGCTCAAGATAATAGATGACTTTGTTCTTGCTGCAAAAATTGCGCATGAAGCTGGAGCAGATGGAATTGATATGAAGCTTTGCCATGGTTATCTAGGCTCACAGATATTAAGACCATATAATGATAAAAAGTGGAAGTACGGTGGTAGCTGGGAAAATCGCAGACAGTTTGCATTCGACCTATATGAAAAAATCCAAAGAGCTGTTAACGACAAGAACTTTCTCATAGGGTCTAAAATATCAGCTTGGGAGGGTTTCCCAGGTGGTTTTGGAACAATTGGCCCAGACTCACCAGTCATAGATCTCACAGAGCCAATTGATTTGGTTAAGGGTTTAGAGGAGAGAGGAGCCCAGTACTTTGTACAATCTGCTGGAAGCCCATCTATTACTGTAAGTCTTACCCAGGCAGATAGAGGGTCTCCGTACTTTGCATACTTGCATCAGTACTTTTCAAAAATTCTAAGGGACAATCTCAAGCCAGAAACGGTTGTAGTAGGCTCCAATTTCTCAGTGTTTAGAGATGGAAAGAATAAGATATGTGGAGTTTCAGAAGAATCAAGCTCACTGTTTGCATATGGGGCTCAGTGCATTGAACAGGGAGTATGTGATATGATTGCGCTTGGACGTCAGTCCTTTGCAGATCCACTTTTGCCACTTAAGCTTAGAGAAGGCAGAGAAAAAGAGATTAAGTATTGTACGGTTTGTGACAACTGTTTGGAATTACTTATTCAACAAAGTCCAATAGGTTGCTGTACCTTCAATAAATTCTATACGGACGTGCTAGTCCAAACACGTAAAGAAAAGGGTAGACTTAAGCAGAATCACACTTGATTTTACATATAAAAGGAATGGGTCTTACAATAGCTATTAAAATAGCATTGTGAGGCCTATTTTTTATATTGAAATACAAGCAAAATTCAAGCTAAATGTTTGAATAAGTTGTTTTGTGTTGATTTATGTTTGAAATGGTGGTAATATGTTGTAAGGGAGGTGATAATGTGATTATTACCATTACTTTAAATCCTGCAATGGACAAGGTGCTAATACTTAAAGATTTTAGTCTAAATATTACAAATCGGATTCAGGAACAATTCACATGTGTTGGTGGTAAGGGAACGCATATATCAATTAACTTAAGCCTTTTAGGTATCAGAAGTACAGCAATTGGTGTAGTTATGGGGGATACTGGCGAAAAGATTTTGCATTCGTTAAAAAGTATGGACATAGATGTTCAATTTATTAAACTAGCAGAAGGAGAGTCTAGAACTAACTATGTTGTTGTTGATGACGAGGGAAATTGTACATTGATTGCTGAAAAGGGACAACTTATGAGCCAACAAGTTATAGATCAGCTTTTATTTTTGTATGCTTCTAAGGTCGGGAAGTATGATATTGTTGTAATATCAGGAGATGCATCCAACCAAAGCAACACAAACCTACAGGACACAATAATGGATATAGCGGCTCAAAAAGGAGCTCGTGTATGTATTGATGCAAGTGGGGAACACTTAAAAGCTGCAATTAATAAAAGGCCATTTCTCATAAAACCAAATATGGACGAACTAAGCAAACTTCTTGACAGAAGCATCAAGACGGAGAAGGAAATATTAGCAGCTATAAAAGAGCTTTATCAACAATATGGTATTGCGAACATTATGGTATCATGCGGAGAGGATGGAAGCTACTTTTGTTCGGAGGGAGCATTTTATCGAATAATAGCTCCAAAAATCCAAGCGAAAAATACAGTTGGTTGTGGAGATGCTGTGGTATCTGGATTGCTAGCTGGTATTGAGGAGAGGCTGCCTATAGAACTGTGCCTAAAGAGAGCTAGTGCTATTGCTGCTGCAACTGCTATGGATAAATCAACAGTCGGCTTTGACATAAGCATACTCGATGAATTAGCTCAACGGGTGATAGTTCAACCAATACCGTTGTAGAAATTTATTATACTTATACGATTATTAATTAAAACTAAGATAGTTCAACCAATACCGTTGTAGAAATTTATTATGCTTATACGATTATTAATTAAAACTAAGATAGTTCAACCAATACCATTATAGAAAAGTAGCAATTATACATATTGATTAGTCGAATTAATACGAAAATAGTACAAGAGGGGGTAGTGCAATGTCACAGATAATGTACTTCGAGGAACGCTGTAAGCTTGCAAGAACAATGAAATTACTTTTTGACAGAAAGTTGACTAACGCTGCAGGAGGTAATGCAGCAATGCGCGTAGGTGAGAACAGGATACTTGTAACGCCGTCGATGATGTCTGAACACAAACATTGTGAGCTGTCTACAGAGGATATACTGGTATGTGATTATGATTTAAACATAATAGAGGGGTCTGGTGTATTGTCAAGGGAGTGTAGAATGCATGCTTTGATGCTAAAGAATATACCTGAGATTGGTGCAGTTATTCATGCACACCCCGAATACACTATGGTTTATGTTGCAGCGCAAAAACCTATTCCCTCTGTCACAGAGGCAACATTAAAAATGGGTGATTGTCAGCATGTAAAGCAGGCAAAGGCATACTCCGAAGACCTGGCTGAGCATGTATATGATTTTTTTAAGGATAAGCGTGAGCTTTTAAAAAAGACTGGTTTGTGCGCATTACTTCCATTGCATGGTACAGTAGCAGTAGGTAAACACATAGAGCAAGCCTTTAGCGTAGTGGAAAGAATTGAATGTGATGCAAAGTGCAATATCTTTGGTAAGTTTATATAAGTATATATTCTTTATGCTATAATGAAGAAAAAATTAAGTGGAGAAGAAATATATGTTTGCATGTGAAAGAAAAAGTAAAATCATAGAATATCTTGAACAGAATGGTTCTGCTCTGGTTAGTACATTGTCAGATATACTTGGAGTGGTGCCTGAGACAATACGAAGAGACCTCAAGGAACTTGAACAACAGGGCATTTTAACAAGGACTCATGGTGGTGCATTTATGGAACGTAGGGAAACAGAGTATCCTGTTCAGGTAAGGGTTATGAAAAATACCCAAGAAAAGGAGAAATTATGCATGCATGCTGCAACCTTTGTGGAAGAAGGGGATATGATTTTCATAGATAACAGTTCTACACTTATAAATCTAATAAGATATATAGATAAAAGTCTTCACGTTACAATACTTACAAATTCAATTGGTATACTTCAGGAGTATGCTATGCAGGATAACAATAATATCACTATGATTTGTTCAGGAGGGGTCTTTAATAAAGCCAATATGTCCCTATCAGGTACAACCAATGAACAAGTCAGCAGCGACTTTTTCCCCAATAAAGCCTTTGTATCCTGTCATGGGATATCCTCTGAATATGGCTTTACTGACGGGAACCCGATGGAAATGAGCTACAAGAGAAATATGATAAAACTAGCTAGCAAAGCATTCTTTCTTTTGGACCACACAAAATTTGAAAAGCTAGGCTCAGTCAGATTAGGGGGGTTGGAGATTTGTGATGTACTTATTACCGATTCAGCTTTGCCAGCAGGATTTTACCCTCCATTTACAATAGAGATATGTGAATAGTTGCTATAAGGGGGGAAGGCAGGATGGGTTCTAAAATTAGTGTTTTGGCGTGTGATATTGGTGGTGGCAGCGGAAGGATATTGGCAGTAAATTTTAATGGAAATACAATGGACTATAAATTGGCAACACGCTTTGATAACCATTCTGTTAGTGTGGGAGACAGCCTATACTGGGATGTATTAGGTATATACAAGGGAATCAAGGACGGGTTGGTAAAGTGTGCTAATTTGGGTATTAGGGCTACTTCAATGGGAATAGATACCTGGGGAAATGACTTTTGTTTTATAGATAAACAGGGGTATATGCTCGAAAACCCTTATTCCTATAGGGATGCGCGTACTGATGGGATACAGGACCATGTAAATCAGATTATACCCAATTATCAGTTGTACTCAAGAAATGGTGTACAGCAGGTTAAAATGAATACTCTATATCAGTTGGTTTCACTTGTAAAGAATAGACAATACATGTTTGATATAGCACATAAGTTTTTATTTATTCCAGATTTGTTAACATATTTTTTAACAGGAGAAATTTTTAATGAGTACACTCTAGCCTCAATATCTCAGCTTTTTAATTATTCTAGTAATTCCTGGGATTTCGCTCTAACGAGAAGGTTAGGGATTCCTTCTGATTTATTTTCTAACATAACCTTACCTTGCGAAAAAAAGATACCATTAAAGGACGAGATTTGTAATGAATTACATATAGATTCCATTCCTTTGATTACAGTTGGGGCACATGATACGGCATCTGCTGTGGTTGCAGTTCCCCAAAGTCAGCAGACCATTTATATAAGTAGTGGAACATGGTCAATAGTGGGGACAGAAGTAGAAAAACCTATTATTAATGAGCAGGCTTATAAGTATAATTTTTCAAATGAAGGTGGTGTTGGGGGAACTATTCGTCTACTTAAAAATGTAATGGGAATGTGGATAGTTCAGGAGTTACAAAGAGTATTCTCGATTGATGGCAGGGTATACAGCTTTAGTGAATTAATTGAATTAGTTAAATGTTCGAAGCCATTTGGTGCAGTTATTGATCCTGACGATGTTAGCTTTTATCAACCCCTTAACATGGCGCAGGCTATTAGGCAGTACTGCTCAAGAACAGGACAAAGGGTACCTGAAACAGATGGGGAATTGATTAGAACTGCGTTTGAAAGCCTCGCCCTCAAATACAGATATGTAGTTGAAAAACTTGAGATGCTTGTTTGTAAAGAACTTGACAGTATTTATATTATTGGAGGAGGGTGCCAAAATGAGCTTGTAAACCAAATGACTTCAAATTGCTGCAAAAAACCAGTTTACGCTGGCCCCGTTGAAGCTACAGCCCTAGGAAATGCAGTAACTCAACTGATAGCACTAGGAGAATTAAACTCCATTTCAGAGGCAAGAGCTGTTATCAAAGAAAGCTTCCAACCCAAAATGTATGTTCCGCAGGATACAGAACAGTGGGAACAACATTACCAGTACTTTTTGAGTATTAATAATTTATTATAGCATATATAAATACAAAAGGATGAGAGCATCTAAACTGAAGTGAACCTCAAATGTAGGACTAACAAACTAACTAACATTTGCAGGTGTGCTTCAACAGAGGCTTCCATCTTTTTTTATTTGACTATTTAATTTAGTAAAAATAAAATTATATTAAGTATTATAGTTCGAGACCCATATAATTTTATATAAAACAATATGATTAGAATATATTGCATAGTTACATTATATAAAAGTAGTATTAATTATTGACAACACGGAGATAAATAGTTAATATAATGAAAGCGCATACTTGCTATAACGTTATATTATTAAACATTCTTTATACAAAAAAACAAGCTATATGATTGTAAAAATTCTTAGGATATAATATAATTTGTATGCTATATTTTGTAATTAATATATTAAAATGGAAGGTGAATACTTTGATAGACAAATCTAAACCTATTCCGTTATATTTTCAGGTAAAAGAAGATTTAATGGAAAAAATTAAAAAAGGACAATTTAAGGTTAATGATCTAATACCTTCTGAAACTGAATTACAGGAGCAATATGATGTAAGTAGAATTACTATTAGACGAGCAATTCAAGAATTAGTACAAGAAGGTTTGTTATCGACGCAGCAGGGCAAGGGTACATATGTTAGTGAACCCAAAGCAAGTCAAGAGCTAAACCTAATTTCTAGCTGGGCAGAAACCATCAGTAATCTGGGTATGAATCACAAGAGTTCGATAATATCCCTTACAAAGGAACCCGCACCATTAGCAATTGCTCAGCTTCTCAATATTCAAGAAGGAGAAGTGTTGTATAAACTTGAAAGAGTAAGATTTGTGAATCAAGAGCCGATATGTTTAATGACAAATTATCTTTTACCAGCATGTGTTCCAGGCTTTTTAGAAAATGGCTTGGTGAGGGAATCATTATATGAAACACTTGAAAAGGATTACAATATTGTATTGAACAGGGCTGATGAAGTAGTTGAAGCAAAGGCTGCAAAGGCAAGAGAAGCAAATCTTCTTGAAATAAAAAGAGGTACACCATTGTTGCATGCTACTAGGGTTACGTATGATTTGGGAAATCGGCCTATTGAGGCTGTAATCACAATAACTAGAGGAGACAGATACTCATATAAAATAAAACTTGTTGGAAGAAAAAACATCTAATTTTTTTAAATTTATACACTATCTTAATTTGACCTCCATAAATTAGTCTTTAAAGCCTAATTTATGGAGGTCAGCCATATACCAAGCTGCTATTAAATCTAGGTATTTAAATTAAAACTATTATTATTTATAATAAAATATGTTGACTGTAATATTTCTATTTGATATTATAGAGCTACAACTTGTTATAACGTTATATACATATCTTAATATTATATCGACATAACAAATTTATATCAAGAAAGGGACAAACATAATGATACTAACAAAAAAAGATATTTCTCAAATGTTTGATTTAAGTTGTGTAAGAACATACAGTCACCAAGCGGATATTGATGAATTAATAGTAAATGCAAAAAGAAATGATTGTGGGCATGTTTCAGTGTTGCAGTGCTTTATTCCAGAAGTAAAAAAGCAGCTAGCTGATAGGCCTGATATAAAGGTGGTTGGAAATGTAAGTTTTCCTTCAGGCTCAGACACCACTTCATTGAAAGTTGCACAGGCAAAGGAAATGGTTGCGGTTGGTTGTGATGAGATTGATATGGTAATGAATATCGGATTTCTTCGCTCAGGAAAATTGAGAGAGGTCGAAGAGGATGTAAAGGCGGTTGTTAGTGTTACAAAGGATATTCCTTTGAAGGTTATTATTGAAATATCTCAACTCCAAAAGAATGAGATTGAAAAGGCCTGTGAAATTTGTATAAATGCAGGAGCCGCTTTTGTTAAAACAGGTACAGGTTGGATGAACAACGGAACTACTCTTGAGGATATTAGACTATTGAAATCTATAGTTGGAGATTCCATCAAGATAAAGGCTTCTGGTGGCATAAGAGATCTAAAAACTCTTGTTGAGATGTATAAATTGGGTGCTGTTAGATTTGGAGTAAATTTAAGAAGTGGATTGGACATTTTGGAAGAGTGTAATAAACTAGGCGGAAAAGTAAGTATTTAACTACAGAATAAAAGAAGGGTGATTGCCATGTGTAAACGTATTATTTCTTATGATCTTGGAACTGGGGGGAACAAGGCTTCATTGTATGATGCTGAGGGTAATTGCCTTTGTTGGACGTTTGTTCCATATAATACTTACTATCCTCGTGTTGGTTGGCATGAACAACGTCCCCAGGAATGGTGGGACGCTGTAGTAGAAAGTACTAAGAAACTTCTTGAAAAAAGTGGTGAAGACAAGGGAAATATTGAGTGTTTGGCTATTTCAGGACATAGCTTGGGCGCTGTCCCAGTAGATGAGAGTGGCACACTTTTGAGAGATGCTACTCCTATATGGTCGGATATACGAGCTAATAAAGAGGTTGAGGATTTCTTTAGCAGAGTAAACCAAGACGATTGGTATCTTTCAACAGGCAATGGATTTCCACCAGCTTGTTATACTATTTTCAAGATTATGTGGTACAAAAATAATGAGCCTGAGATGTTCAAAAGAGTACATAAAATACTTGGTACAAAGGATTATATAAATTTTATGCTTACAGGAGTGATGAAAACAGACTACTCTTATGCATCGGGCTGTGGAGCATATGATTTAATTAATTGGAAATATAACGCTGAATATATAAAAGCTAGCGAGATAGCTGAAGAAATTTTTCCTGATATTATTTCTTCTACAAGTGTATTGGGCAATCTCTCAAAAGAAGCGGCTGATGTGCTTGGTCTCACTACAAATGTGAGAGTGGTATGCGGTGGAGTTGATAATTCATGTATGGCACTCGGTTCAAAAAATATCAAAAGTGGAAGAGTATACACTTCTCTTGGCTCATCAGCATGGATTGCAGTAACGGCAGAAACGCCAGTACTTGACTTAAAGGCAAAGCCATTTGTTTTTGCACACGTTATTCCTAATAATTATACATCTGCGGTAAGTATTTTTTCAGCGGGAACTACCTATACCTGGCTACGTGACAATATTTGTAACGATTTAATTGAAAAGGCTAGGGTGGAAGGCAAAGATGCGTATTTTATGATGAATGAGCTGGCAGAAGATATACCTGTGGGCTCTAATAATCTACTATTTAACCCAAGCCTTGCTGGTGGAACATCACAAGATGACAGTGCCAACATTAGGGGAGCATATATGGGCTTGGATTTGAAGCATGGAAAGGGTGAACTTATAAGGGCGTGTATGGAGGGGATTGCAATGAACCTAAGATTACGTCTGGACGTCTTAAAAAAGTATTGTAACTTGGATAGCGAAATGCTTTTGGTAGGAGGAGGAAGCAAGAGTCCCCTTTACAGAAGAATCTTTGCTGATGTATATAATATGCGTATAATAAAGACAAACATTGACCAGGATGCTGCAGCTCTTGGTGCAGCAGCACTTGCAGCAGTTGGCTGTGGGCTGTGGGATGATTTTAGCAGAATTGATACAATTCATGAGGTACAAGAAGTAGTGGATCCAGATGAATGCAACAATTCCAAATATGAAAAAATATTACCAGTATTTGATTTTGCAGCATCTTGCCAATCTACAATTTCTGATAAGATTTTTGGCTTAAAACTTTAAAGCACTTTGTAGACCTATAAAAGTAATAATAGGGGGGAAAATAATGAACATTGTTGGTGTTGATCATATTGCAATTAACACATTTGAATACGATAAATCGGTTAGATTCTATAGGGATATTTTGAAGCTAAAGCAGCTTCAGACAGTGGACTGTAGTGATTTTTATATCTCTTATTTTGAACTTCCTGGTGGAGCAAGACTTGAATTGTTTGACTACCATAATAAAAATAAAGTTATAGATAGGAATGAAAGCGATACTGGGCTTCGTCATGTAGCATTTAAGGTTGTTGATGTTGCTGCACATGAAAATAAGTTGCGTGAAGCAGGTGTAGAAATTATATTATCTACGTGTGAGCTAGAGAATTTATCCTCAAGAGTACTGCTGTTTCTTGACCCAAACGGTGTAGTTATTGAATTCTGTGAACAATTATAATTGTTCAAAAATTTAAGCTTAGTTAATACCAAGCTATATAATAAGCGTTGACATAAAAATTCCTTTATAAAGAGAACGGGATACCAAATGAGCGGTGTCCCGTTCTCTTTATAAAGTTGGAGCAAAACAATATATACTTTTTTACTTTTGTCTTGCTTCTTTTATTTTTTGGATAAACTCTTTAGATAGTTTAGTAATACTTTCAAAATCTCCAGTCTTAGCGCCTGCAGTTAAACTACCGCCAGCCCCAACAGCTGAAGCCCCGGCCTTAATCCATTCGCCAACATTATCAATACTAACTCCTCCAGTTGGCATCATAGTAGCTTGAGGGAGAGGCCCTTTAATTGCTTTTATTATCTTTGGTCCAAAAGCTTCACCAGGGAATATCTTGAGCATATCAGCACCTAGTTCCATTGCTTCGATTACACCCTCAATAGTCATTACTCCTGGCATGCAGGGTACTTGGTATCTATTACAAAGCTTGAGAGTATCCTTACTCAAAAATGGACTTACTATGTACTGTGCTCCCGAAAGTATTGCTATTCTTGCTGTTTCAGAATCCAATACTGTACCTGCACCAATAATAATTTCATTATTATATTCTTTTGCCAAATCCTCTATTACCTTTGTAGCCCCTGGTACGGTATAAGTTATTTCAATTGCTGCTGCACCACCCTTTAGACATGCATCTGTAATGCTCTTGGCTTCGTCCGAATTTTCTGCTCTTACAACCACCACAAGGCCCTTTTCTGTTATTTTATTTAATACTTCCCACTTTTTCATGCTCTAGCCACCCTTCATATAACAAGGCATTTTATAATGCCCGTAGTTTAAATAACTATGTATATTCTATTTCCATTTAGGGTTATTGATAATTTCAACTTTTCCTTCATTTTCGACTATTAGTTTTCGGTATCCCTTAGTTTCAATGGTTCCGTAATCATGACCAGCATCTGCCCTGAAAACGAAAAAGGTTACCATTGGCTCAGTACCAGTATTTATGCTTCTATGTGCATACCTTCCAGGAACATAAACAGCCTTTCCTGGTGTCAATTTTTGAGCATCCCATTCTCCCTCGGGATTTTCCATTAGCATATATCCCTCGCCACTTAGACAGTAGTAAACTTCAGCTGTATCAAGTATTGTATGGAAGTGGCCTTTTGTCATGAAAAATTCATTTCCAACTTTACCAGGGTATGTAATGCTAGTTCCGAACAATAGGTTGTTATCTGTCTCTGGAAGTCCCAGCTCATAAAATTCATATACCAGGGTGTCCTCCTGCTTCTGCATTTCTTCACGAGCTACCTCATTCAAATACATATTCTTCATACTTGAAAGATATCTTTTGGTAGACGTTCTATCACTTGATAATCCGTTTATTAAGTCAAAATTAATAGTAAATGGAGTTTTATCCATTAAAATCACCTCCCAATTCTTGATTAACCATTCATTTTCATGTCGTTTGCAATTCTTTCACACTCGTCAAATACCTTGCCAGTAATGTCTATATGGAATACTTCTGCAATCACCTGAGTCCAACCGTGAATAAAGTAAATCCAGCCATCCTCAACGTGCAAGTTTTTTAATTCCTTTTGTGCTAATGCCTGGTGCATGAAATCTAGCTCTCCCCTATAATTAAGCTCCCAAACTAGGCTATTCATTGGATAAGAGGCTTCGTCAGTGAGAGGTGAGCCAGGTCTGTCTTTACCTAAGCCAGTAGCATTAATTATTAATGAATGAGGCTTTAATTTAGATAATAATTTATCACTGATAGTTGGCTCTGGAGTAAGTACAAATTCTTTTTCAACTTCAGGATTTATTTGGTTGGCTATTTTTTCTAATTCTTCTAGCCTTGGCATACTCCTGTTTCCTACTATAAGCTTTGAAGGAATGTTATCACCAAATCTTTTTTTGTCAAATAGGTAGGAGGTAATCGCTATTGCACTTCCGCCAGCACCAAGAATAAATACTTCTCCACCTTTTTCCTTCCAATAGTTTTTAGGAACAAATGCCTCCAGGGATAAACCACTTGAGATTGGATCCTTAGCATAACCCTCTAGTTTACCGTCCTTTTTTGAAATGGAGGAAAGCTCACCAAACATTTGTGAATACGGATCAAGGTATTCAAACATATCTTTTGCAGCATTGTAAAGGTCAATTTTATGAGTTGTAACCAATGCGCCCAACGACAACTCATCATTTTTAATAAATTCTACAACCTCTCTGTACACCTCGGGCTTTGCATGAATTTCAATATCAATACCCTTGATAACTGTATTCTCCAGCCCTAAAGCCTTTGCCCAAAGAGGGAAGAGCTTCATTATTGATGACTTAGTAGTTGTAACTCCAATAAAATACATAGTTGGTTGTGTAGCCTTTTGCGGTAAAACCATAGTATCACTCCTCAATTTTTATTATTTATACTTGCTAAAAGCCCTTGCGGGATTAACAACAGTAAACTTATTTATTGCTTTTTCGGATAAGCCATATTTCTTCAATAAAGGGATAAAGGATACCTTGATATAATCAAGGCCAATGCTCCCACCATAGCTTTTCATTCTTTCTCTTGTAGAATCAAGACCAATAAGAATTTTATCCTCATAACCCCTTGCTACCATGTCTGTTATTAACTCAGCCTCTGCTTCGTCAGAATGGTATTTAAATCTGCCTATGGTATCAAACTCCATATAAACGCCGGTCTCTGCAACCTCTAGAAGATAGCTGATATCATCTAGATTTCTATCTAGGTGGCAGATTATTATTGAATGGGCAGGAACGCCATGGTCTGTAAATAGTTGAATTTGCTCAAGTGCACCTTTTCCAAACTCAGTGTGGCTCATAATGGGTGTTCCAGTGCTAATGGATGCAAATGAGGCAGCATTAAAGAGTCTAGAATAGGTAGCATCAACACCAGCAATATCAGAGGCGGTCTTTATAACGCCTGCAAGTGCTGGGATTGTTTTTGATGGGAATTGCTTATCTGCATCTATATACATTCCATAAGTAAGTTCATTAATGAATAGTGTACTAAGAGCCTCTGCGTTTATTGTATGAATCCAATGGTCTTCCGGATAAAATATAAGCTTGTGAAAGCCGGTTGAGGCAACGATATTTATTCCAGCTTGCTTAGATGTCTCAACCAGGTATTCTGACATTCTTCCGCAACCTAATGGTTGTGCATCAACAATACTATTTCCTCCAGCTGCTTTGTAAAGCCTTGCCTCAGATAGGCTTAAGTCAAAATCATCAGCTCTCAGGGCTGCATTTACCTTCGCAGACTGGCCGTCAGCTAAAAACAGATGTTCGTGACTATGGCAGAAACCAAATTGTGAGCAGGGAATAGACCCTACTATAGTTTGAATATTGTTTGTCTTTGTAATAGAAGTCATAATCATATACCAGCCTTTATTCAAGCATATCGAGAAGATTTTTTGTTGAAACCATAACCATGTTTTCAACTGCTTCATTGGTAAAAGCACCAATATGAGGTGTAAGAATAAAATTATCAAGTGAAAGAAGCTTTTCTCCCTCTTTAGGAGGTTCACTAGAGAATACGTCCTGAGCTGCTCCAGCTATTTTTTTGTTTATTAATGCGTCGTATAGGTCCGCCTCATTAACTAACTCTCCTCTTGAAGTATTAATAATAAAGGCCGTAGGCTTCATTATGTTAAGGATATCCTTATTTAGTATTCCTTTTGTTTCAGGTGTAACTGGCGCATGAAGGGATATGTAATCACATGAACTAAAAAGCTCTGTAATGTCCTGTGTGAGCGTTACGTTATATTCTTGTAGAAATGCATCATCCTTAAAATAGGGGTCATATATTATTACATCCATCAAAAGGCCCTTAGCTCTTTTGGCTACTTCTTTACCAATTTGTCCTCCACCAAATAAGCCAAGTTTCTTACCTGTTAGCTCCGACCCAATAACTCTACCCCAGCCTCCTGCTTTTATACCTGCAGAAATGGTTGGAATATTTCGTGAGATTGAGAACATAAGTGCAATAGCATGTTCAGCTACTGATATACTGTTTGTACCTATAGCATTTTTAACCTTGATACCAAGTTCCTTTGCTTTATCAAGATCAATATTGTCCATACCAACACCATACTTTGAGATGGCCTTTAAATCCCTGCATTTTTCTAGTACAGCTGCAGGTAAAGGGTCAATACCAACAATAATACCGATAACGTCAGATGAAGCAGCCTGTAGGATATCTTCTTCTGTAAATGTGCGACCAAGAGTATTCTCTATTATTTCATACCCCTGCTTCACTATTAGTGGATAAGCCTTAGTTTTGTAGGTTCCAAAAGATTTTGGCGTAATTAATATTTTTTTTTTCATTCTAAAACCCCCATTTTAATTATTATTTTTTAATGTATGTACAAATGTATTTATGTAAGTATGTAAATACATATAAGTTATGTATTAATGTAAGAATGTAATTACATATAAATTATGTATTAATGTAAGAATGTAATTACATATATCCTTTAAATAAACGTCTTGATATATCAAGACATATATTTAATCTATTATCTTTTTAATTCAAATGTGAATTTGTTTCTATCCCCACGATACTTTGCCAAAGAATATTCAATGGGAGAACCATCATCTAAGTATGCTATGCTTTCTATATACTGAATTGGAGAACCTTTTTCAATCTGAAGTAATTCCGCCTCGAATTCTCCTGCAATAACTGCTTCTAAGTTTCTCATTACCTTTGAAACGCAGAGACCATAATCGTTTTCTAAAAGTGCATACAAAGATTCTCTTTCCAAATCCTTCTTTGTAAGATTAGAGCATTTTTGATGAGGAAGGTAGGTTTCAACAAAAACAATTGGCTCCATATCAGCGAAACGCAGCCTACTAAGTTTGATTATATCTGAGTCTATCCCTACATTAAGGGCGTTACTAATCTTATCGTCACTTTTAATGACCTCAACAGATAAAATCTTAGTTGAGGGGGTGAAGCCTTTACTCTTCATTTCACTATTAAAGCTTTCAAGTTTTAATAGAAAGTCTTGATTAATCTTGGGCTTTGAAACAAAAGTACCCTTACCCTTTATCCGGTAAAGATGTCCCTCTACTACCAATTCATTAATTGCCTGCCTAACTGTTGGCCTACTAATATTGAAATGATTACTTAACTCTATCTCTGTAGGGATAGGTGAGTTTACGTCATTATGGTGCTTTGTAATATATTCAAATAGTATTTTCTTCAGCTGATAATAAAGTGGTATAGGTATATCCTTATTTATAGATTTATTAGCAAAAGATTGCATAATAATCTCCTGTTCATTTTTAATTATGTTTGATTGTAAATATGTAATTACATATCCGATTATAGGACGAAAATGAAACAAAGTCAATATTGTTATTAGTATATTCTAACTCTTTATACAAGCTTGCTAATAATATTGTTATAATAGCTAATCGCAATACTAATTTTTAATGCAACATCCATAAACTGTGTTATTATATAATATATAGAAATTCATTAGTAAAGGAGCAAGATATAAACGTGATATTTGAGACAGAGAGACTGCAATTAATGCCACTTTCAGTGGAAGAGCTCATAATGCTAAGAGATGATATAGAAAAGTTTGAAGACTATCATAATTGTACTTATAAAGGAGAAGAGCTAGAAGGCTTCATGAAGGAATACCTTAGCCAGCAAATCAGACTGATATCTGAGAATGAGGCTCTGACAATGTATATTTCATTTTGGCTACTGCTTCGAAAAAGTGATAGGGTAGTTGTCGGTTCAGCTGCCTTCAAAGGGCTTCCCAATGAGGAGGGCGAGATTGAGATTGGATATGGCTTGGGCAAAGAGTTTGAGCATAATGGCTATATGACAGAAGCGGTTGCAAAAATGTGTGAATGGGGACTATCCCAAGAGGGGGTTAAGCACATTATTGCAGAGACTGATGTTGATGGCTTTTCCTCACAGCGTATTCTAGAGCGTAACGGCTTCAAAAAGCTTAGTTCAACAAGTGAATGCTGCATGTGGATACTATAAGCTTTCAGCTTACAAGAAGTATATTCTACTAAGAAGAAATTCATTTATGAATAAACATTTTAAGAAGAAAAATATTTTAATGAAAAGTATATTATAAGAAAAAATACATTTCAACAAGAAGCATTTTAAGAAGAAGTACAAATATTGACTTCATAAAACTACATTATTATACTGTATGTTAGAAAGCTAACAAAATAATAAGGGGTATAGTATGAACGATAACTCCAGGATAGGCTTTGAAATTAAAACCATCACTAATCTTATTAAGCGCCAGTTTGATAGTTCAAGTGTAATAAAGGATTTGGATAACATGACAGGTATGCACGGATGGATTATTGGATATTTGTATAACAAGTCTCAACAGGGTGATGTTTACCAGAAGGATTTGGAGAGACAATTTTCAATCAGAAGATCTACAGCAACAAAGTTACTTCAATTGATGGAGAAAAATGGTTTGATAAAACGCCTAGCTGTTGACTTTGATGCAAGACTAAAGAAGCTAGTCCTTACCGATAAGGCTATTGCAATTCATCAGTTGGTTGAGAAGGAAATAGATAAAACTGAAGCTCGTTTGACAAAAGGGTTTACTCAGCAAGAAAAAGACACATTAGTAGAACTGCTTGATAGGATAAAAGACAATATGAAGTAAATAATGATTTAAAAGTAAGCTGCTTGTGATGAGAGAGAGTAGAAAAGGTATTATAGCTGCAAAAAGGTATTATAGCTGCAAAATAGAATGTGTTTAGTTATTTTCTAAGGTAATTGTTAGCTTGCTTACAAATTTATATTTAATATATTTGGGGGGTTATATGATAAAAAGGCTTGCAGGTAGTATTCGGGAATACAAGAAAAAATCCATACTATCACCTGTGTTTGTTACCCTTGAGGTAGTGATGGAGGTAGTTATTCCGTTGTTGATGGCATATCTGATTGACTATGGTATTGATAAGGGAAGCATGAGTGTAATATGGAGGGTAGGAATAATTTTAGTGGCAACGACAGTTGTCTCACTTGCTTTTGGAGCACTAGCCGGCTCATATGCGGCAAGCGCCTCAGCTGGATACGCAAAAAATCTGAGAAAGGATATGTACTATTCTATACAAAATTTTTCTTTCTCAAATATAGATAAATTTTCTACCTCTAGTCTGATTACAAGACTTACTACAGACGTAACCAATGTTCAGAATGCTTATCAGGTGATAATAAGAATAGCAGTCAGATCACCTATATTACTCATATTTTCACTGATAATGGCATTCACAGTAAATAAGCAGCTTACGCTAATATTTGTGGCTATTATTCCACTGTTGGCCGCAGGCTTATTCTTGGTAATAAAGTATGCTCACCCAATATTTGAGCATGTTTTCAAAACCTATGACAAGCTTAATAACGTCGTTCAGGAAAATCTCAGAGGAATAAGGGTTGTTAAATCATACGTCAGAGAAGAACATGAGATAAAAAAATTCAGAGAGGTATCGGAAGACATCTTCAAGAGCTTTACAAAGGCTGAAAAGCTAATAGCACTCAATGGACCAATGATGCAATTTTTTAGCTATACGGCGATTCTTTTAATATCATGGTTTGGAGCAAGAATAATTGTGGGCGGTGACATGACTACGGGGCAGCTAATGAGCCTTATAGCTTATGCTATGCAGATATTGATGAGTCTTATGATGTTATCAATGGTATTTGTTATGATTATTATCTCTAAGGCGTCAGCCCAAAGAATTGTAGAGGTTTTGGATGAAAAAAGTGACATCAATAACAGCGATAACCCTGTAATGGCAGTTAAAAGCGGTGATATTAGCTTCAAGAATGTATCCTTTAGCTATGCAAAGGATTTAAAGAAGTTGTGTTTATTGGATGTTAATATTGATATTAAAGCTGGTAAAACCATTGGTATCATAGGTGGTACAGGTAGTGCAAAAACTAGCTTGGTACAGCTTATACCACGTCTATATGATACCACAGCAGGAGTAGTTGAGGTGGGTGGAATAGATGTAAGGGATTATGATATAGAAGTGCTTAGAAATGAGGTTGCAGTGGTTCTGCAAAAGAATGTACTGTTTTCTGGCACCGTAAAGGAAAATTTGCGCTGGGGAAATGAAAATGCGTCGGATGAGGAGCTTGAGAGGGTTTGCAAGCTTACACAGGCACATGACTTTATAATGGATTTGCCGCAACAGTATGACACCTATATTGAACAGGGTGGAACCAATGTTTCAGGCGGCCAAAGACAGAGATTGTGTATTGCGAGAGCCCTGCTTAAAAAGCCAAAGATTCTTATACTTGATGATTCGACCAGTGCGGTAGACACAAAGACGGATTCTCTGATAAGAAAGGCGTTTTATGAAGAAATTCCTGACACAACCAAGATTATTATTGCTCAGAGAATATCCTCTATAGAAAATGCTGATAGAATTATTGTCATGGATGGCGGGAGAATTGTGGATGTTGGTACACATGAGGAGTTGCTTGAAAACAATGCTATATACAGTGAATTGTATACATCACAGGTGAAAGGGGGGCTCCAGAATGCAATCCAATAAGAAAAAAGACTTGGGACCTGGTACCAGTAAAATACCATATGGCAGCGATAAAATGGGCCCCGGAAACAATAAGATGCCGCATGGTAACGAGAAAGTGGGCCCCGGAAACAATAAGATGCCACATGGCAGCGAGAAAATGGGCCCCGGTAACGGCAAAATGCCACCAATGCCAACAAGCAGTAAACCGGCAGGTGTGACAATAAAGAGATTGCTGTCCTATTTATCTGCTCAAAATAAGAGAACCCTTATATTTGTACTTGTATGTATTGTTCTAAGCTCGGTAGCTGGCGTTGTGGGTTCGGTATTTTTGAAGGTTTTGATAGATGACTACATTACACCATTATTGATGACACAAAATCCAGTATTTACTGGCTTAATAAAAGCAGTAACCGTCATGGGGGGGATTTACCTGATAGGTGTACTGTCAACCTTGGCATATAATAGATCGATGGTTAGTATAGCTCAGGGTGTGCTAAAGAAAATACGTGATGAGATGTTTGAAAAAATGCAAAAGCTGCCTATTAAATTTTTTGATACTCATTCACATGGTGACATAATGAGCCACTATACAAATGATACCGATACACTAAGGCAGATGATTACACAGAGCATTCCTCAGATGTTTTCTTCGGTAATAACTATTGTAGCTGTATTTGTTGCAATGCTCACTACTAGCTTATTGCTGACATTGCTGGTAGTAATATCAGTAGCATTTATGCTGGTGGTTACAAAAAAGATAGGGGGCAACAGTGCTAAATACTTTATAAAACAGCAGGTTTCATTAGGACGCCTTAACGGTTTTATAGAAGAAATGATTAACGGGCAAAAGGTTGTAAAGGTTTTCTGCCATGAGAAGAAAGCAAAAGAGCAGTTTGACCAGCTTAATGAAGAACTTTGCGATGATGCTACCCAAGCAAACAAGTATGCCAATATATTTATGCCTATCATGGCTAACTTAGGAACCTTGCAGTATGTTTTAATTGCTATAGTGGGAGGTGCACTTGCAATATGGGGAGTAGGAGGAACAACGTTAGGTGCAATAGCTGCCTTCTTGCAGCTTAGTAGAAACTTTACAATGCCGATATCTCAGGTTTCACAGCAGCTCAACTCTGTCGTAATGGCACTTGCTGGAGCAGGCAGAATCTTTGATCTGATGGACCAGGAGCCAGAGGTTGATAATGGCTATGTTACCCTGGTCAACGCAAAATACGAGAACGGTGTGCTTGTTGAATGTGAGGAAAGTACTGATATTTGGGCATGGAAACACCCTCACTCAGATGGAAGCATTACGTATACACAGTTAACAGGGGATGTTAGATTTTTTGATGTTGACTTCGAATATCAAGAGGGCAAGCCAATTTTACAAGAGGTTAGCTTATTTGCTGAGCCAGGACAAAAGGTAGCGTTTGTTGGTGCAACCGGTGCAGGGAAAACTACAATTACCAATCTTATTAATAGATTTTATGATATTGCAGATGGCAAAATACGCTATGACGGTATCAATATTAACAAAATTAAGAAGAGTGACTTGAGACATTCTTTGGGAATAGTTCTGCAGGATACCAATCTGTTTAGCGGAACCATCAAGGAAAATATCAGATATGGTCGCTTGAATGCTACCGATGAAGAGATTTATAATGCAGCTAAGCTGGCAAATGCACACGACTTTATAACAAGACTTCCAAATGGGTATGATACTGTTATTGCTGGAGATGGTGCCAGCCTATCGCAGGGACAGAGACAGCTTCTTTCCATTGCAAGGGCCGCGGTTGCTAATCCACCTGTTATGATACTTGATGAGGCAACGTCCAGTATTGATACTAGAACAGAGGCCATAGTACAAAAGGGAATGGACAGGTTAATGAAGGGAAGGACAGTATTTGTAATAGCACACCGTCTGTCAACCGTTCAAAATTCAGATGTCATTATTGTGCTGGACTTTGGTAGAATTATTGAGCGTGGCAGCCATGAGGACCTGATTAACAAGCAAGGCAAGTATTATCAGCTGTATACAGGAGCATTTGAGTTGGAATAAAACAAGAGGCAACAGGGTGAGGTGCAACCGAGACTGGCAGTAGCCTTCAGGAGCGGCAACCAAGTTTACAAACCTTGGTGCGTGAGATACAAACCATGCCTAACATAGGCATGGTTTTGTAATTCCCTGTTGCTATATACAATGACATAAAATAAGCATTACTAAGATATACTGGTAAAAAAATATTTAATTTATTGGAGGAAACTACAATGGGATTGTTTGATGGCTTAATGGGAAATGCTTCTGAGATAAGCGTAGCAGAGGCTTCAAGGGAATATGGGCAACTGCTTGCAGAAAATGAAGCAATAGAAAAGGCTTACAAGCTAATAAGGGACATGTTCATTTTTACAAACAAAAGGCTTATATTAGTAGATGTACAGGGCGTAACCGGGAAAAAGTGCGAGTTTCATTCTATTCCATACAAGAGCATAACACATTTTGCAATAGAGACAGCAGGCAACTTTGACCTAGATGCTGAACTAAAAATATATTTATCGGGCACACAGCTTCCTATTACCAAGCAGTTTAACAGGAGCCTCAATATATATCAGGTGCAGGCTGTACTAGCGACTTATGTGTTGAAGTAAGGGTGAACGGTACTAAATTTACACAGTTTTTAAGAACTAGAAAATGTAAGGTGTATTCTCTGGATAAAACCAGGGGAATACACCTTTTTGGCATAAAGAGTGTTTATATTTTACCTGTTACCAAGTTTTGTTTACAAGACAAAATTATAGTGATAGAATGAATATCAGAGTTATTATATTGATATTAGAATAAAAGTCACCAAAAATGGTATAATAATATAGGAAGGAGGTTTATATATGCTTATTCAATATTCAGTTGAAAATTATAAGTCTATAAGGGATGAAATTATTATTAATTTTTCCGCTGATATGAATGCTAGGGATAGCGAATGGATTATTAATGATAATCACTATAATAGGGATATATACAAGGCAATAGGTTTATTTGGACCTAATGCAAGTGGAAAGAGTAATATAGTAGAGTCTCTTCTTTTTGCATTGAGATTTATTAATGGAACAATATCAAGAAAAGATAGCTCAAAGATATCTGTTGAGCCATTTATGCTAGATATAGATAGTAAAAATAAGCCTACAAGTTTTGAATTTATTATATACTCAGAAGGAATTAAATATGTTTATGGATTTTCAGTTAATACAGAAAGAGTTATAGATGAATATCTTATGGCTTATTATTCTGCCAAAGCTACTACTATATTTAATAGGAGTGATTGTACCCACTATGAGTTTAAAGGAAATGACGTTAAGCTACAGAATGAAATTAGTCAAAAAACTAATTTAAATAGGTTGTATCTGCCAGTCGCCTCCGAGTGGGGATATAAGAAGGGAAAACCTGTATATGACTGGTTTGTGAATTCCTTTAGACAATATAACGAATTAAAAATAGGTGAGTTAATAGAAAGTGTTGTTAAAAACCAAAGTGAAAAGGATGTTTTGCTTAATGTTTTAAAAAAATCTGATTTCAACATAAGTAATATATTTGTTAAAAGGCATAGCATAGAAAAAAGTCAACGAGACTTTTTTTCACAATTAATGTCTAATTTTATTCTGCAGTCTGGAAAGGATATTGATGAATTTAGAATACCTGAGTCAACGCCAATTATTTATTTAACTCATAGAAGCGCAGATGGCTTAGAATTTAGCATTCCAATTGAGGAAGATTCAGCAGGAACTATAGAGCTTATTTATAATATAGCAGAGTTACTTTATCTTGGGCACGGTGGAGGATTGTTTATAGAGGATGAGCTAGGAAAAGCCTATCATACCAAGCTCTCACATTACTTTTTAAATACTTTTAAGCAAAAAAGTATAAATCGTGGTAATGCACAAATGTTGTTTACATCCCATAATACAAGTTTACTAAATTGCGTTAATCCAGATCAGATATACTTAGTTGATAAGGATGTTCATGGTTCTACTTTTGTTAAATTACTTGATGACTATATTATCCGTGAAAAAGATAATATTGAACTAGGTTACTTAAAAGGAAGATATGGTGCCATACCGTATATTAAGGAGTAACAAATGATTAAAAGTAAAAGAACCAGAGGTCAAGAGAAGAAAGGGAAAAAAATTAAGGATAGGCCCTGTAAAATATATATTTTTACTGAGGGAGAAACCGAGCTAATTTATTTAAAACATTATGAAAATAAAGAATATAGAGTTGAAGTAATTCCTGTCTTTACAGAATATACCGATGCAAAGAGTATAGTCCGTGTTGCTAAGGAGTTTATTGACGATAAAAACATAGATATAGGATTAGGCGATCGCTGTTATTGCGTTTTTGATTCTGACCCAAAATCTAATCCTGATATAAAATCTCCAATAGACTGGGTGCATGCATATAAACATAAAGGATTATTTTGTATATTTTCAAATCCGTGCTTTGAAATATGGTATGTATTACATTTTAGAGATGCACCTTTTGGTAAAAATGCAGGCTATGTCAAGAGCATGGTTAAAGATTTAGTAAAAGACAAGTATCCAGATTACTGCGAAACAGTTGATATTTTTAACTATATTTTTGATAAACAGGCAGAAGCTTTGAGGAGGGCTAAGCAGCTACATAAATCTCACAAGGATGTTCACAGAACAGTTTATTGCCATGATTGTAATCCATTTACAAATATCTACGAGTTTATAGATTATGTTGAAAGTGCAAAGATATATTAGATATAATAGGGGTATGCCATTTAATTGGTCATACCCCGTTATATCGTAGTTTACCTTGTTATATCGGTTAGTTTACTCCGTTATACAGTAGTTTATCTCGTTGTATACTACTGATTCACAATCCTATAATAAACCCTTGCTGTCAAGGCATAAACAATTGCATATATTATAGCAAACACAAATACGGTTGCTATGGTGCATACGATAAAAAGTGATACATTTGTCAGGCTTAGTAGTGCTAGTAGCTTACTCAGTATAGGGAATGCAACCATTACATGGACAATTGCCATAATAAGGGGAAGTAAAAATACTGTGAGTACTTGCGAGCTTATAGACTTTTTGACCTCTTCTCGACTCATTCCAACCTTCTGCATTATTTGGAAGCGCTCCTTATCATCAAAGCCCTCTATAACCTGCTTATAGTATATTATTAGTACTGCTGCCATCAGGAATAGCATACCTAGCAATATTCCGATAAATAACAAACCACCATAAATCTCATAAAATGATAATGCACTTGTTTGCTTTGGGTCAATTCTTAAATAATCAAGTCCATAGTCGTCCTTTTTTAGCTCGGCTTTGAGCTTATCAGCAAGCTGCTTTTCCTGCTCAGCAGGCAGATCTACATTGAAAGTAATATCATAGTTTACTGCTCCACTATCCTCTCTATATACATTTGAAATTTCTTTTGAAAGTATATTTAGTACTTTATCGTTGGACACTACTATACAGCTAAAATCAGCATTCCAAACTTCAAGCTCGGGGTCTGCCCCTATAGGAGCTTGATCTAGCCACTGTTTAATAGAATATTCTGTACCAAATATGGTAACAGTGCCTCCTATACTTTTATCTTCATTATAAAAGAGTATCTCATTATCAGCTAATTGAGCTGATTTCCCAGTTACTCTTTGGTATTCATCTAGTGACATTATGTTTACTAATGCCGTGCTATTCATAGAAACATAGGACGACTCTCCCTTTATAAAAGTGCTACCTTCTCTATTACATGCATAATTAAGAGCACTTGTGGAAGAGAAATCAGAAGCTTTTATACTGTTTTTCTCTAGAATAGTCTGTATTTTTTGCTCAAAAGCCTCCTTTTTAGGATTATTATCTAAATAGTATTGTGCATGAATTGCTATGTCAGTGGGCATTGCCTTATCTATAATATCTGTAATACCTGCGTACATTGAAATGGTAGT
Source organism: Bacillota bacterium (assembly GCA_023439045.1). GTDB lineage: Bacteria > Bacillota > Clostridia > Acetivibrionales > DSM-1351 > Ruminiclostridium. Next base: position 97,358 of record JAEXOY010000018.1, read on the forward strand.
TGAAACAGTAACTAACACAGCAGTGGACATAATACAGATATTTGCTAATCCCACTGCATTCTGCTTCATTCTGTATATCATACCTGAAACAGTAGTAAAATGCTTAGTCTGATAATAATAACCTTTGTTTTTCTTTAATAGCTTCAAAATAGCAATACTTACCGCTGTAAACAGACAATAGGTCCCTATTATGACCAGTATGGCAGCAACAAGGAAAGTACTTATAGCAGCTAAGGGATTTTCTAATGATAAGGCCATATAGTACCCTGCTCCAAGCGTGAGTAGACCGATTATTGCTATAATCCATCTGGTTTTTGGTTCTTTTTCCCCAACATTAGAGCTTCTTAGCAGTTCTATGGGCTTGGAAGTATGAACATATCTTAGGTTGTTAAGTAAAGTGAGTAAGAATATGCCCAAAAAGAGTAATACGGTAATATTTATAGCAGCTCCGCTAATTTCAAAGCCATAGTCTGGGTCAAACATAAGTATTTTATATAGTACCAATGTTGAAAGCTTGCTAAAGATGATACCAAAAAGTAATCCTAAAACTATGCTGGTAATACTAATAAAAATGCTCTCCCATAGCATTACTCTTCCTATGTGCTTTTTCTCCATTCCAAGTATATTGAAAAGCCCAAATTCCTTCATTCTGCGCTTAATCAGAAAGCTATTTGTATAGAAAAGAAAAATAACAGAGAAGAAGGCAGTTACTATGGTTCCAATAAGCATAACTTGCTGCGTAGAACCATTACCTGTGGAAGTATGAAATGTCAAAAAACTCAGATTGTAAAACATAAGAATAGTGCCAATGCAGGTTAAAATATAAGGTATATAAGTTTTTCTATTGTTTTTGAGGTTTGTAAGAGCAAGCTTGAGATAAAGTAATTTACCCATTATGCTCACCCCCAGTGGCTAATACAGTAAGCGTATCGGATATTTTGGCATACAACTGCTCGTTTGTCATATTGCCTCTATATATCTGATTATAGACTTCTCCATCCTTTATAAACAGTATACGGTTTGCAGTGCTTGCAGCCTTGATGCTGTGGGTAACCATCAAAATCGTTTGTCCTTCACTATTGATTGTAGAGAAAATATTTAATAGCTTGTCTGTTGCCTTTGAATCAAGGGAACCTGTAGGTTCATCTGCAAGAATAATTTCAGGGGAAGTTATGAGTGCTCTTGCCACAGCAGTACGCTGCTTTTGTCCACCTGATACCTCATAAGGGAATTTATCCAAGATGTCGCTAATGGCTAGCTTCTTTGCAATAGGAAACAATTTTTCGCTCATTTCCTTATGCTTTTTACCTGAAAGTACTAATGGCAGAAATATATTATCTCTAATTGAGAAGGTATCAAGAAGGTTAAAATCCTGAAATACAAAGCCCAGCTTGTTTCTGCGAAAAGCGGATATTTCCTTTTCTTTTATTGATGTAATACTCTTACCATTAAGCACAACATCACCACTAGTTGGTTTATCCAGTGATGCGAGAATATTCAGAAGTGTGGTTTTACCTGAACCTGATTCGCCCATAATGGCTACGTATTCTCCTGGCTCAACCGAAAAGTTAACATTGCTAAGTGCTAATACCTGATTACCACCAAAACGCGTAGTATATATTTTTTTTAAGTTTTTGACTTCCAATAATGGCATATCTAGTTCCTCCAAAATCTTTATTATGTATTAATTTTATTAAAACGGGCGATATGCCTCCATAATTTAACCTTACAAAAATAAATACAACCTTACATTGTTGTAAGGAGGGTGGTGCTATTATAGAACCAAGCATTACTATGTTATAGCTAGAGGAGTATGGTGCAATTATAGAGCCAAGTATACTATAAAATAGCTAGAGGAGTATGGTGCAATTATAGAATCATGTATTACTAAATAATAGCTTTAGGTGTGTTACTACAAAGCAATTTATGGCTACTCGAAGATTGTTTGATAAGCAGATAAATCCAAAGTGACCTTAGTGCCACCCCCCACAACAGAGGATATTTTAATCCGGTGAGATAGCTTATCAACTATCCTTTTGCATAGGTATAGGCCGAGACCTGTTGATTTTTTATCCATTCTGCCGTTATAACCGGTGAAACCCTTTTCAAAAATTCTAGGTAAATCTTCCTGGCTAATGCCAATACCGGTGTCTTCTATGACAAGGCTTTTATTGCCTTCTATAAATATTTTGACAGTACCGTTGCTGGTATATTTGATTGCATTGGACAAAAGCTGCTCTATTACAAATGTAAGCCACTTTTCATCAGTTATAACTTTTACTTCTAATTCTTTTATTTCTAAACTAACCTTTTTATGAATAAACATGGGTGCGTACTTTTTGACAGCCTGTCTTACAATGCTATCAAGAGAATATTGCTCAAGCTTTAAGTCGGAAGAAATAGAGTCAATACGCAGATATTGGAGGACAACTTCGGTATAGCGCTCAACTTTAAATAATTCATGTGAAAGCTGTGAGCTATAAGAAGAGGGATTAGCCTGCAGAAGCACACTCATAGCGGCGATGGGTGTTTTTATTTGATGAACCCATAGAGTATAAAAATCTATCATCTCAGTTTTACTAGCATCTGATTCCATTATAAGTTTTCTTTGATAGTCAAAAAGATGGTGGATAAGCTCTTGATAATCCTGTTCTATTAGGTCAGCCGAGCGTGGTAGTTCATCTAGTGTGATGTTAATGCTTTTCGTCAAACGGGTAAGGTGCCTATGTTTTTTTGAATACTTTATCAGGTCAAAGATACTTAACATAATAATAAGAATCATGCATAATAAGCCTGCATAAAAAACTGCTGCGGTGGGTAGAGAATACAGATAGAAAACTACACCAAAGATTGTGCAGCAAAGCAAAAATAATAATAATATTATTAACCTATTCCTTAAATAGCTAAGTAGCATTTTAAATCACCATATATCCTATACCTTTTTTTGTTTCAATAAAGTCATAGAGACCGATATCTTCTAACTTCTTACGCAATCTTGTCATGTTTACAGTCAGTGTATTGTCATCAATGAAATTGTCACTTTCCCACAGCTTAAGCATAAGAGCATCACGGGTAACAGCAGTACCTGCGTTTTCCATAAGAATTTGAATCAGTTTGAAATCGTTCTTGGTGAGCTCTATTCTTTTATCCTGGAATGTAAGTGTGGCATCGTTTAAGTTAAGAATAACGCCCTTGTGCTCAATAGCGTTCAACTGACCGCCAAAGGAGTATGCACGTCTTATAAGTGCCTGTACTTTTGCTGCAAGCACTGTCAAATCGAATGGCTTAGCAATAAAATCATCTGCACCCATATTCATAGCCATAACTATATTCATGCTGTCACTAGCAGAAGAGATAAATATAATTGGCACCTTTGACAGCTTTCTTATTTCACTGCACCAATGGTACCCATTAAAAAAAGGAAGGCTTATATCCAGTATAACCAGCTGGGGATCATACTGAACAAAGTGGGACAATATATCCTTGAAATCAGTAATATAGTTTGTCTCAAAATCCCACTTTGCAAGATGGGAAGCAATTGATTGTGCAATTGTGAGATCATCTTCTACTATTAAAATCTTATGCATAATTTACTCCTGCCAATATTCACTAAGCTTATTTTGAATTTTTAAGATATTACTTTATCAATTAATATAGCCGTAATATAAGTATTATATCATAATTTTTATCAAAAACTTGACCATCAAAGAAGGTCAGATTACCTATTGTAAAAAAATAGAAATTATATATAATAGTGTATATATTTTACAAAAACAAGGAGATTGAACAATGAAAAAAACATTATGTTTAGTACTAAGTCTATGCCTGCTCATGTCAGTATTTTGCACACCTGTAGCTGCAGCAAAGGCGGAGCCTGCCCCTTCAGAAATCAAAACTGCAAAGATAGTTATTGATAGCAAACTTTGTGCATATAACACCCTACTATCAGGAAAAACATTACTTGTTCCTGCACAGCAGATCGGCAAGGGGATAGGTATTTCGGACACAAAGAAGATTACATATGATAGTAAGAAAAAGACAGTAAAAATGGTAAATGGAAATAGCACACTACTAATGACAGTTGGGAGTAAAACTGCAACACTAAATGGCAAAAATGTTACATTGGACGCTGCTCCATATATATATAAAAATACTCCATATGTTCCTGTAAAATCGGTAGCACAGAATTTCGGCAGGAAGGTAGTGGAAGATAACAGTGTAAATGTTATAGCCATTACAACAAATGCATCCTTCAACGAGGTAAAAGGTATAATGACAAAGTCGTGGGGTGTAACCAATGGTTCTAACACTCTGTCAGTTAACAGTAATATAACTACAGAGGTAAACGGGCAAAAAGTAGTAGTGGATCAAGTGCTACAAAGAAACAAAAAGGATAAGACCATTTACCTAAAACTAAGCAGTACCACCAATGGTGTAACTACTGTTGAAGAGGATTATTTTAATAAGGATACAGTATATGTCAAGATGAACGATAAATGGTATATTAAAGAAATAGATATAAAAACCTATATGGAAGGAATACAGCTAAAGGACAATAATATTAACTTGGATATATCAGATCTTGTAATTGCACTTCTCGCTAAGGCGCCATCTAAAACTAAGGATCAAATTGTTTTACAAGGTGATTTGTTTTGTAAAGAAATGATGGACGCAACAAAAGCTTTAAATGGATCTTACACTAAGTTGAATGTTAAATATACTATTGATAGTAAAACAATGAGTTTGATAGGTGTCGATATTAATGCAAGTGTTAATATAATGGGCGTTGAGTGTAAGGTTACAACTGTTCAAAAGCTTAATACTATTGATCAGAATTACAAAATAGTAGTTCCTCAGGAAGCAAAAAAGGGTACTTTAATAGATTAATAAAAAAGGATTTTATTTCATTAACGTTATAAGAGAATATTAAATATAATGTAAATTGAATAATTAATTAGTAAAACAGCCTGTTTGCCAATATCGGATAAACAGGTTGTTTTTATGTTCAAAAATATTTAGCCACTGTGAAATATACCTTATATTTGCATTATTTAAGGGTAACTTAATTAGTATTATTGTATCGAGATTAACTTAATTTACATTCATTTTTTGCAAAGCATTTAAAAATATTAATTCTTTCAAGAGGACTATTTATGGTAGAAGTATTTAAAACAATAGAAGGACGTCTGTCACGAATAGAAAAGATTGAAGAAGGGGTTTGGATAAACTTAACGCACCCGTCTGAGAAAGAAATCACAGATGTTCACCAGCTTCTAAATATTGAAACCGATTTTCTAAGAGCACCCTTAGATGAAGAAGAGCGTTCAAGAATTGAAAGTGATAATGGCCAGACGCTTATCCTTGTAGACGTTCCCGTAATAGACAAAGAAGGCAACAGGAGCATATACACTACTATTCCATTGGGAATTATTCTGATAAAACATGTGATTGTAACAGTATGCTTAAAAGAGAATACCATTATCAGAGACTTTGTAGACGAGAGGGTAAAGTCCTTTCTGACTCAGTATAAAACCAGATTTGTGCTGCAGATTCTGTACAGGAATTCTGTGAGGTATCTTCAGTTTCTCCGGCATATTGAGAAGATTAGTAATAAGATTGAGAAGGACCTTCACCGTTCTATGAGAAACAAGGAACTTATACAGATGCTAAGGCTAGAAAAGAGCCTTGTGTATTTTTCTACATCTCTAAAGTCAAACGAGGTGGTGCTAGAAAAACTCATGAAATACGAATATATTAAGTATTATCCTGAAGATACAGACCTTCTTGAAGATGTAATTATTGAGAACAAGCAGGCTATCGAGATGGCAAACATATATAGCAGTACCTTGAGTGGGACAATGGACGCATTCGCATCAATTATTTCAAACAATCTCAATATAGTGATGAAATATCTTACATCTGTAACTATAATAATGGCAATACCTACAATGCTATCAGGTTTCTTTGGCATGAACGTACCCATACCCTTAAGCAATAATGCATATGGGTTTTGGATAATAGTAGCCATGACCATAGTTATTTGTATTTTGGCTATTTTATTCCTAAATAGAAAAAATATGTTTTAAAGAGTACTCTGACAAGGCATTTCTATCATTACGTTTTCTTTACAATGAGCATTGTTACTAAGTTAAAAACCATATTATGTCGATATAATAGTTAGCTATTGTTGTCATGTTATGTCACTGATAGATTTTTATTATTAGATATGTCTTTATATTTAGGTTAAAGATAATCGTGCTTTTAGGGGGAAACTTATGAGACCAATTCGTACAAGAAACAAGCTAATATCCGCTATTATTATATTTTGTATGCTGCTTCCAATGTTCACAGCAGCACTCGCACCAGTTTTTGCAGCATCAGCTCCTATAAAAGTGTATGTCGATAAGTATGACAAAGCTACAGGGACTGCTAATATAAGGTGGGACGCTGTTCCGAATGTGACTAGCGGAACAATAGAATACCATGTACCAACAGGAGTTGGAACCAATTATGAGACTATTAATATACCAATAGATATTACTAAGAATACTGCAATTATTGAAAATATAAGAGCAGATTTAATCTATGATTTTCGAGTTCAGTTAACTGATAGAAGTGGACAAACCTTCAGTGGGGTACAGTATTTTCTATCACAAGTAACCTTTTTTTCAGAGCAGGTAGACCAGCAACCGGTAAATGTTGCGGGGGGTGGTGTAGAATCAGGTGTGCTACCTTCACTAAAACTTACATGGAACATGCCTATGGTATTTAATGGCACAAGAATGGAGTACGCAAATCAATCTCTTTCTTTAATTGATGCTTCCATCAGAAAGTTAAACTTCACCATTAATCTCAAAACAAATAAGGCATTAGCAAGCATAAGTGTAAAAATGGGTGATGCTGGTAGTTATACGGCAAGTATCTCAGGTGATACCAACCTTTCCAGGTTTTCAAAAGTCAAGTGGGACCCGGTAAAAGGACAGCTATCATTTTACGTATTAGGAGTTAAGGACTCCTCCACGCCGGCACCTTCAATTGAAGCTATAAGAAATCCCGCAACAGGGGCAAACTTATTGCCGCAAGCCATTTCAACGGCTGGAGACAATGAGTATGTTTTGCCACATTCAGAAATTCTTCCAGGAACTGTATACCAAATGACTATGAACACTATGTTCCTCGACAGCTTGGATCAATATATTGGGAGTGTAGCCGAAGGCCTTACAGAGAATCCACTTTCGGGTCCTGTAGATTATACATATACGCCTATCAGGTTTATGTTGACTAAGGATTCCTTCGACAATGTATATGTTCGTATTTATCGTATAAGTCAAGGAAATGTAAGTATACCTAGATTGTACTATGAGGTTCAAACCAGTAATGTTCCTTCTGACCAGGATACCAGTTGGACAGTCAGAAAGAAGCTGGACGATACATATTTTAGCGGGGAGTATGCAATAACAGTAGTTTCAGGGATGAATTCCCTAAATACTGTCTACTATAGAATTGCCGTAAAATCAGACAGTGTTTCTGACAGGCTGATGTCTCTTAAGATGCCATATAAGATGAGTGATGACGTTGCGAGACCACCTGTTCCGAGGAATATTAGTGTAACTAAGGTTGACCTTGCACTGCCGTCCCCTTCATCAGGGATCACTGATAAGTCCTCAAATATTACTATTTCATGGGATAAACCCGCAAACTGGGACGAGATAAAGGGCAAATTACAAAACGATATATATTTTAATTTTCTTTTAAACATAGATCCAAAGGAGTTAGAACTAAATCCGCCCCCAATGCTGCAAGCAAATGGCAAGAACTATGGCTTGTTCTCGGTTAAATATAGGCTTGTAAAAGCTGTTAGCGCAAATTCACCTAACATTATTGACAATGGTTCAAAGCTTACATATACAATTAAGGGTTATGAACTATTCAAGGGTGAGGACGAAAACGGGACATCCTATACAATGCAGAATGCGGAAAGCTATCCTTCATACCTATTGCCAAACAAAACATATTATATGCAGATGTACACTACACTTGCAACCGACAGAGATACTACAGATACCAACAAAATGTCGGACAGGTCTCTTATAACAAGCTTTACTACACTGTCACCAACAGGCAGAGATGTTCCTATACCTAAATACCTTGAATGGGTAGAAACAACAGTTAAACCAACAAGCGCAACAGACCCTGCTGAAGCTACCATAAAGCTACGTTTCGACGACCTTAAGATTGAATGGCCAAACTATACAACAAACCCAAGTGCTAACGATGCCATGTTTTATGATGTATATATGTCAAACAGACCCGACTCAAATTCTGGTATACGTATAGGGTCTACAGATCCTTCCGTTGTTGGGGATGTTGATTTCACAAAGCAAATTTTAGGTACTACGACATGGGTTTATGCAACAATCAATAAATTTACTACCCCTAGAAATGTAGCAGCTTTTGGAAAGTCTCTATCACCAAACTCTACCTACTATTTTTATATAAAGGTACGTTTGAAAATGGTGAACGAAAATACTGAAAAAGAATCACTTAGCACCCAGCTACTTTCAGTTACGACACCTACAGGTGAAGCTGGAAAGCCAGACGACGATGCAAAAAGACCATTGGCACCGTCTGATTTTGCCATTGCAATAGACAAAAATGGCAATCCTATGGTAACAGGGCAAACTGTTACCCTTGAATGGACAGTAAAGGAGAATTCAGCAGCCTATGATTTGATAAGTACTACAAACTTTGTTCAGCCTGATGCACTGACTACAGATGCAGAAATAATGCTAGACCCAACGTACTTAAGCTTTATTAGCGCATTTGGAAATAAGGATAACAATATTGATAACAACGAAGACAAACTTACACTAAATCCTAACTTCTCACCAATGCCAGCTAAGTTTGAATATGACAGTGTCACCAAAAAGTGCAGATATACAATAGATACATGGCTTTACCCAAACAAGATTTACTATTTCAGTCTTCGTGCAGAAACTACAGATGCAAAAGGAGTACGTTCGAGCGTATGGGTTTCAATACCTGTAACCACATCACTCATTGAAAGCCCAACCCAGCTTCAGGTAATTAATGATTGTGAGCTGCCTTTTTACTGGTACGATACAATGCCAAACACAACGACTGATAGTTATAAGATACTGCTAAAAGCTCCAGGGCAAGAGAATTATACTGTATTGCCAAAATCACAGTACTCTATAGTAAAGGACGGCAGCATCTTATATGGAAGGATATTTAAGCTTAAGCCCAATACAAAATATGACATCAGAGTTGTAAGAGCCTCAAATAATGCTGTGTTGAGTAATATTACTAAGTATACTCGCAATGATTACAATAATATTGAAATAAAGTGGCAGGGTTTTTCTGTTGACCCATTTACAGGCTTTGAAATTGCTATAAAGACAGAAGATGATACCGATTATATAGTTCTAAATAATAATGCTGACCTTGAGCAGTATGTTGATGTAACTACAAATACCTATCCTTATTATATTGAAAAAGACCTAAAGACAGTAGGGACTACCAAGTATACCTATAACGCTAGAATTAAGCTTATACCTACAAAGCTTGCTGACGGGAGTATAGATCATCTGCCGCTGAAGTCTAATACAAAGTACTATATTAAGGTAAGGGCATACAAGATTGATCCAGCAAATGCGGTTAGCATAACACCTTCAAAGTATGTAGGGCCTGTTAATACCAGAACAGAATTCAATCAGGACGATTATGACGATAAAGATGATAATCTTAATGTAACCGCTAAATTTTTAGATAAGATAAGCAAACTCGAACAAGAGGTATACTTCGTTGTTGGAAAGGATAATAATACCGTTAATAAGATTTTAGTCAAGGACGAGAGGATAATAAACATTCTCGAGGGCTATGGTTTATTTACCTGTACCATTGATCTTTCAAAGCTTAATACTAATGTCAATACTGATGAAATATATCTAGGGCAAAGTGTACTAAAGGCAATGAAGAAGAACAACAAGAGTATTATTATTAAGTCCAATAATGTAGAGCTTACTATACGCCCGGACACTTTTGATGTTTCTGGTTCTCAGGTATTTAAAAACATTTTAGCGGTGAGTTCAAATAAGGATGCGATGCTGAAGCTCAAGAACACAAATAGCTCAGTTCAGCCAACAGCACCTTCAGGGACAACAGCAGCTTCTAAGATGAGCACATTATCGGCTGATGCATTGGGCAGTAGACAAGCTATGAGTACGATAAGTAGCAGTATCAAGGACAAGCTATACAATGATAAGACAGGTTTAGTACAGAAGAAGGTACAGGTTATAAAAAATCCAAATAATACAAATGTAACTGGAACAGCGGATCAGGTTTCTAAGTATCTTGACCAGTTAATAGGTGAAGTTGAAAATGAGCTTAGTTACTACATAGAGGACTATTTGTTTGGTAGAGGCAGCACCCAGGGGGTTATTTCAGATATTAGCAAGCTGACTCAGTTTGATTCCTCATTAGGGGTTAAATTGCCATTCAGCGGTACTGGAAATATGAGCCCATATGTCATATACCAAAATGCTCAAAGCTGGAAGAAGCTTGAGAATAACGTCAAGCAGGAGGGAAATTACCTAGCATTTTTTGTGACTGCACCTGGAAAGTACACTGTTTTCTCCTCAAAGAACGCAGGTGACACAGTGGAATCCTCAAGTGCTATGAAACCTTATATAACAAAGCTTTCGGCTAAATACGATTTAACGAAGGTATTCTCTGGGGTAGATAGCTCATTTAATACCCAGCTCAATGTTAATGTTAATGAGGCTGTACTCATGTACCAGGTCCTCTCAGGCATTGATTTTGAAGCTGGCAAGGATTCAAAGCAGATGGCCAAACAGGTGGGGCTGGACAAGATTATTAATGTTACAAATATAAATAAGACACTTACAAGACAGGAAGCTGCGGCAGTTATTATAAAGCTCTATTGCCAGAAGACTGGTGCAGACTATGACAAGCTCAGGATTATGTATAACAAACCAATAAAAGATGACAGCTCCATATCCGATAGGTATGCTAATGCGGTGTATGCGTGCATGGCTATGAAGATATTTGAGCTAGACACAAAGGGCAACTTTAATCCTTCTAAAATTATTACCAGGGGAGAATTTGCTGTTGGTATGCAGAAAATGCTTGAGGCTGCAGGCGAGTAGCAAAAGTTCCTCAAAATAAGATTATTAAAATCTGATATTCATGCTTATGTGACAACTTAAAGGTTACAGAAATAGAGAAGGTTGCAAAAAGGATGAAAAACACTTAAAGGATGATATTTATGAAAAGAAAAAGACTGCTTGCAGCAATAACTGCAATTGCATTTACACTGACTACATACTGCTATGGAACAGTTCAGGCTGCTACCTCCATACCCGTTCAGCCTTCACCCCAAAAGCTTGCTATTACTGCACTAAATCCAAATTCAGAGCCAGCAATTGGGTATAGTTCTGCTGACGGCGGTGCTTCGGGATATTATGCTGACATAGGCTGGGCATCGGTAGCAAATCCGTCCAATATCTCTATTAGCGGCAAATATGTAAATATATATCTTGAGGAACAGGCAAAAGGCTATAGAACACCTAAGCCTTCTATACTAAAGGAAAAGGATATTCCAGCAGATACCGCAGCTGTTAGATTGAGAAACCTTAATTCTGGTACTGTATATAAGGCCAGTGCCAAGGCTTATTATGAATATACTGAAGGTACAAATAATACAAGACTAAAGTCAGATGAATCAGCAGCCTCAAATACTGTAAAGTTTCTTACTGACATTAAGTTACAAACTATTACATGGGGTACTACTCAGGTAAAAATTATTTGGGACGATGTTTGGAATGAAGGTAAGAGGGTATCCTACAAACTTTATGTATCTGAAAACAAGGATTTCGCCAATACTTTACCTATTTATATATCTGATGAACAGATTAGCGATAACGGCCCTGTTAGAGTAAATCAAACAGATGGTACATTAGAATACATTCATAACGTCAAGGATTCTGGTAGAGTATACTATGTAAAGGTTGAGCCTGAGATTTCTGACCCTGAGATCAAGAAAAATCCAGCATCTCCTACTTCAATTGTAAGCACCTTTATACTTGTTAAGACAACCAAGCTCTCAACTAGTGATGCAGGCACTATATGGAGGTTGGATTGGAGCCCTGTAGTTACAGGTATTTCAACATCTGACATAAAGGTATCCTACCAAATTGACAAGTATATAGGTAATGTTCCTATACCAATGCTTATAGAGGATAGCAATACCACTTTTATTACGGTACCGCCCGATGAAGAGGTCAGCTATTACATAATCAGAGCAAGTGTAACAAAGAATGGAATACCTTTATACCCTGATAATGTTAAAATACTGTCTGATAAAATAATACTAAAGGATCAGGAGATACCAGCAACACCTACAACACCTGAAATAGTTTCTGAGTTTAAGGATTCAGCAGGAAACTATATTATCGCATATAGCGATATAGAAAGCGGCGTTGATGGAAGCATTATCAAAAAGGGTGAGCTGGGCAAGGATACAGCTACCATTCTGTGGAGAGCGCCAAAAAAGGCTGACGGAAGCATTGATAAGAGCATAAAATATGACATATGGCTTATCAATGATCCCAACAATATTGATGCACCGAGTAATAGCGATGTTTTGGTGACTAACTTTATTCCCACAGATAATAACTATGTTAAGGACTCTGCAAACAACAATGAAGTAATAGGGTACAAATACAAGTTGGACGGCCTTGCTCCAAATCATACGTATTACTTTAAAATAGTAGCAAAGAAGACATTTGCAGAGGAAATAGACGGTATAATACAAAGCGTTGACAGAGTTAGCAATCCATCTCTTAAGGTTGTAATCACTTTGGCAGGTGGTGCTATTGATACACCTCTAATTCCTTCAAACCCACCGCTTGAGATAAAGAAGGAAAGTGGCAAATACCTTATAACAGACAAGCAGGTTACAATATTGCTCAAAAACAGATGGTTTGAGCAATTTGATGCTGTTACAGGTAAATGGGGCTTCATAAGAGCGGATAAGACGACCCTTAATGATACACCACCATATGACCCTACAAAAAATCCTCCAGACGGATTGAATTTCAGAAAGGTAGAATATGATGAGGGTGTGACATTATCAGTAGGCTGCGTTGAGTACTATGAAGGCATTGATATCAATTCAATAACTACATATGCACTAGAAAAGGTAAGTACCAATGCGAATGACCCCGGTGAAGACCAGACATTAAACGCCCCTGAGAATATACCATCTGCAACTAACCCACCGGTTTATAAAAAGCACAATATAATAGTACCGGTACAAAACTTAAAACCAAATACCACTTATATATTATGGGTAAGGGCAGTTCGTGATGGAACGACGACGCTTGTTTCACAACCTTCCAATCCAATAATATTCACTACAATGCCAACCAAGGAGCAGATTGTAGAAAAGCCTATAGTTCCATCCTTTAATTATACCTATGTTGCAGATAACTATGTAGATTTAGGCTGGGAATACAAGGATAACAATACCTATTACATCAAGTATGGTACAGTGGATGATGTTTCAAGGGCTACTGGAAATGTTACAGTTACTGCGGAGCAGATTAAGGCTTCCGGAGTAAATTATGTCAGAATTCCTGGCCTCAGCCCTGATACCCAGTACTATTTTTGGATACAGGCAGAGGCATTTAGCAGTGACAGGTCACAGAGCAAGAAATCCGAATGGAGTGATTCTCTTACTCTGAGAACAGAGAAGGATATTCCACCTTCCACCCCAAGAGGCTTTGGTGTAAAGAATACCTCGGACGCGGTAGGGAAAAATTATATTACCTTTGAGTGGATTAAAGAGGAAAACATATCTTATGTGCTTGAAGTAGCAAGTGGTGTGGATTACTCCGATGCAAAGAAATATGAGGCAGGAAATACCTCCGAGTTTAAGGTGGAAGGACTTAAGTCCAATTATAGATACTTTGCAAGGCTTTATGCAGTTGATAATACCAAGAAGCTTACGTCCTTGCCTACAAACAGTATTTCTGTCAGAACATTGAGAAGCAGTGATGACTATGATTCCGACCAGGATATAGATAATGTTATATCTGGTGATATAGTAGAAAAAGGAGCTTCCTTGGTTAATGGAGTTTGGACTGTAAAGATTGTTGGTATAAATGCTGACAGACTAGTAGAGATAATTAAGACAGATAAAAAGCTTGATTACTGGGTTGATTTGACCAACCCACCATCAACACCAAAATCAATAGCTGTTATTATCTCAAAGAAGGTCATGGACAATCTTGAACAATTAGGCGAAAATATATCGCTCAGAACTCAGCAGGCTGAGTATCTTTTCAAGGCAGGAGCATTGAGTATACGAGACGGGGCGGCGCCCAATGAAAAGACCTTTATATTTACCATTACAACCTCTCCTGCAAAACCAGTAACAAACCAGAGTGAGTTAGTGTTCAAAAATCCTCTTACACAGATGGATATAGCTTACGATAATGGTACAGCAAAGAATACATTAGCAAGGCTTACGACCTATATGCAGGTTATGCTGCCATATACTGATATCAATAGTTACAAGGAAGGTACAACCAAGGGGTATATTTACAATTCAAACTCTGGTAAATGGCAACAGCTAGTAACATCTGCAGTTTTTGACCCGGACGTCGATAAGGGAAGCATCAATATGATAACCGAAACAACTGGATTGTTTGGAGTGGCAGATATAACAAGTAACTTGTATGATGACATATATGACCATCCTTACGAACAAGAAATAATAAATGTGACATTGGCTCATAAGCTGAAAAGTGTTGATTCAAGGCTTATTTCGCCGTATGCTACCGCTACTCTCGGAGATTGTGTGAAGTTCGCACTTGATACGCTGGATTACAATTATGACAATCAGTTCATGGATACTGCTGTCAAGGCAGGACTTGTTAAGGCAGGTAGCAGTGGTGCACTTAATTGCACAAGGGAGCAGGCAGCGGCTATCGCAGCGGCAGTTTATGAAATAAAAACTGCACAGAGGGCAAATGCCAGTGCTTCCTCGCTAGCAAGCTACAAGGACTATAGCTCGGTAGATTCCGCACTGGCGCAGAGGGTGGCATTTGCAGTACAAAACGGATTTGTGCCAAATGTATCAGGTCAGTACCTGTATCCAAAGCAGGCAGTTACAAGGGGTGAAGTGCTGTACATGCTGGAGAAGGCACTGGTTCTATCGGGTGAGATAGACTAGTCAACAGAAGGCACTAGTCCTATCGCGTGAGATAACTAGTCAGTAGCACTTTAAAATAGCAAAATGTGGGATATTATACTAACCTAAATCTTGGAGGCACACATGAAACCTTTTTTTAAACGAATGTCTGCTATGCTTTTAGTAGCATTTATACTAACCTCAGTATTTGTTGGCCCGGTTAGTGCCAATGGAATGAGAGTTGTGACAAGTAAAACAGATAAAGGGTATACAATTACCCTTACAAGCCAAGAGGCCAATAAAGGGGTAAAAATAGTAGCATACAGTATCAAAAATGCGGGCTCAAACTCTGTAAAAATAACATATGCTCTTTCGTCAAATGCCCCGAAATCTACAAGTGTAACTATTAACGCAAATGAGATTATCGCTCCATTTAGAGTGTATACAGCAAATACTGACAAGCTGTCCTACCGCCCGTTTAGTGATATATATGGTATCGAGGCTGATGAATATATAACTCACTTGCATGATGTAGGAATAACAAACGGGAATCCTGATGGAAGCTTCAAGCCCAATAACACTATTACAAGGGGTGAGGTGGCAGTCATGATGTGTGCCGCACTTGGACTCAATATACCTGAAAGTAACCTAACCACTTATAGTGATACGAAGAATCACTGGGCTAAAAAATATATAAGTGCGGTAGCCAAAAGCGGAGTAATGTCAGCTAATAAAGGTAAATTCAGACCAAATGACAAAATTACTACTGCTGAGGTTTGTGCTATGATTAATAAGGCCCTTAAGTTCAATACAAAGTCCAGTGGGGTTTTTACAAAGCTAGCAAAAAATAAATGGTATACAAATGATGTCCAGAGAATATTTGATTTGAAAATTTTAACTCCTCAAGACAGTATTTACAATTCCTTTAATGAGGAGGCATATATTTCCCGAGCAAATTTCTCAATCATGCTCAGCAGAGCGCTTTCAACCTACTAGAATACCAGAATTCACATAATCTTCTCATGTATATGAGCCTTTCAAACAGGTAATAATTTTATTATCTCAAAAAAGAAAGGGCTGTATATATGAGAAGATTTTCTTTTATACTAATAATTATTTTTTTGGTGGCAGGCATAACTGGAGGAGTTTACTACATAAAGGTACAAAATGATAGCAGCAAAACGCCGCTTCAGGTAACAGATGCCTTTAACTACTCAGGTGCAAAAATGCTAGTCAATGACCTGTATGTTTTCGTGAGGCTTCCTTCTGAATACAAGGATTTAAAAAGTCTTACAAGTATATGCGAGAACGTATTCAAGGAACTTGATATTCCGAAATACACAAACAATCCACAGAGTACTGATACTCTGACAAAATCCGATTTGCAAGCCGTAACTCGGGACGGTGTAAAAATATCCATGCTTGCAATGATGGTGAAGGACAAGCAAAAGGTTTTAGATAGGTATATAACAATAGAGGCCACAAGTTCTAATGATGGTAAAGCTATAGAGTTAAGAGATTCTATAGAAAAGGTATTGTTGGCTAACGACCTAAATCCAAATATTAATTGTTGTATAACAGGAACCTTTGATGGAAGATTGGGGGACGCACAGTTAGAAGAGATTTGCCAGAGGGTTTTAAAAGATAGTTCCGCAAAAAAGGTAAATAGTCAGCGAGACAACAGCGCAATAAGTGTTTCAGCTTTTTCACCCTTAATAAAGGATACAATTAACGTGCAGGGCAAAAGTGTTAATCTAAGCTTAGTAATTAGATATAACAAGGTTGAAAACAAAACTTATATGTGGATAGCAACACCGGTTGTTAATTCTGAGTATTAACAATATCAGAGAATTGGGAGGAGCTCGATTTGGCAAGTTATATCGTTAGAGAAAGCAAGCCACTTAAGGGTAAGGTAAAAACAGGCGGTTCAAAAAATGCAGTTCTTCCAATAATCGCCGCATCTCTTTTAGGAAAAACTCAAAGCATTATAGAGGATGTACCCAATTTAGAAGATGTTAAGATGATGTGTGACCTTGTGAAATCCTTTGGGGCTAATGTTAAAAGTAATAAATCTAAGTTCAGCTTTTATGCTGCTGATATAAAAAACACCGTTGCACCATACGAGATTGTAAATAAGTTAAGGGCTTCGTTCTTGATAATGGGGCCAATTCTAGCAAGAACAGGCTGTGTCAGAATTGCCCTGCCTGGGGGCTGCGCTATAGGATCAAGACCGGTGGATCTACACTTAAAGGGCTTTAGTGCGCTTGGTGCAGAAATATCACAGGGTCATGGGTTTATTGAGGCGAACTGTGCTGGGAGGCTTAAAGGGAATAAGATATATCTTGATTTTCCAAGCGTTGGGGCTACTGAAAACATTCTTATGGCAGCCACCTTGGCAGAGGGTCAGACCATAATAGAAAATGCAGCAACAGAACCCGAAATAGTTGACCTTGCTAACTACCTAAATGAGATGGGAGCATGTGTTAAGGGTGCAGGAACGGACACCATAAGAATTATTGGAGTGGACAGTCTTTCGGGCTGTACACACTGTGTAATACCCGATAGAATTGAGGCGGGAACCTTTATGGTTGCTGCTGCAATTACACATGGAGAGATTACAATTACCAATGCTGTAGCAGACCATCTTAAACCGGTTATTGCCAAACTAAGGGAGATAGGCATTGAGATTTTTGAGGATTCAAATTCAATAAGTGTAAAAGGTACAGAAGTGCTAAAACCTGTAGACGTAAAGACACTTCCGTATCCTGGCTTTCCGACAGATATGCAGGCGCAGCTCACTGCCCTGCTGAGCACCATACCTGGCACCAGCATGGTAATAGAAACAATCTTTGAAAACAGATTCATGCATGTCAGTGAGCTAAAGAGAATGGGTGCCACCATCAAGATTGATGGCAGAACTGCCGTGATAGAGGGCCAAAACAAGCTGACAGGTGCAAGTGTCAAGGCTACAGACTTAAGAGCAGGTGCAGCTCTGGTTTTGGCAGGGTTATGTGCAGAAGGGCAGACAGAGATAACTGACATTCACCATATAGACAGGGGCTACGATAATTTTGAGGGAAAGTTAACCTCTCTAGGTGCCAATATAAAAAGGATAGTTGAATAAATGTATTATTCATGTATGATATATATTAAGACGTATGTAATAGCAGGTATACGTCTTAAAATTTTATAGGAATATAGACTAACTATTAAAAGTCAAGTTTTAGAGTTACAGAAGTGTCGGTATGGATTTGCGAAGTAAATTTTATAGGAGGAATATACATGGCTAAAGTTAAAATGGTCGATGTGGAGGATAAATATCCTGTATGTCCATATTGTAACAAGGACATGGAAACAATAGAGCGAATAAAAACAGGTGTATTGAGCTCTACCGCAATTTACATATGTCCTCACTGCAGGAAGCTTTTAAAGATTCAAGTATATGGATAGTAGTATTTTAATAATGTTATGAATATAAATAAACAATGAGACATGCCTCATTGTTTATTTTTTTATTTTACTTGCTTCCGATTTTACATAAAGTAAATGCTAAATAGCTGAGGTTGATGTCACTATTGGACTTACAGGAGATACTTATGAAGCTAATTGAACTTATGAAGTGGATAAGGTCAACCGTGACAGCAAAAGGGCTACTGCCTTCAAAGCAGTGGCTTTCATATGTGAGTTTTCAAGTAGCCCAACCTCAAATGCCCCAAGTTACATTAAGAGCAGAGAGAGAACAGCCCAAAGCGTCGGTGGGTGCATATGAGAGAGAATGGCATAAGGCGACATTGGGTGCATATCAGAGGGAACAGCACAAAGCATCCGTGGGTACATCTGAGTATGTGCTTGGACAAAGTAGGGTGACACGCAAAATTAAGCCACATTTTTCAAGTAGATCAAGGCTATCAATAGTACAGAGATATAGATTCAAGCGCAAGCTAAGACAAAATTTAAAGAAAAAGTTTAAGCCCCCAAAAGGGAAAAAGCCTGGTAGGGCAATGGGCTTATATACTATTATAATGCTTTTGATGGTTGTAATACTGCCTGCAGTTATCGTAAAAAGCTGTGGAAACCCTCTTCCTAATGATATCGCACAAGATATTACACAGGACACACCAAAGGATGTACCCAAAAGTGAGCAAAAGCCAGGCGTTAAGTACATAAAGTTGTATATGAATGATACCAATAAAGTGGTCAATGTACCGCTAGAAACCTACCTTATTGGTGTTGTGGCTGCAGAGATGCCTGCCAGCTATGACCTAGAAGCCTTGAAGGCACAAGCCATAGCTGCTAGAACATATGCACTCTCAAGGCAAGAGAATATATATAAATCGTCAACTACAGACAGTGTTCATTTCGGGGCAGACGTCTGTACCAGTCCCGCCCATTGTCAGGCATGGGTTAGCAAACAAACTGCTATGAAAAGATGGGGCTTGTTGTCTGCATTTAAAAACTGGACAAAGATTACGGAGGCCGTAAAGGAAACTGAGGGACAGATAATAGTATACAACGGTGAGCTTATCAATCCTTTGTATCATTCAAATAGTGGGGGACGAACGGAAGATGTAGAGAATGTCTGGGGAGGGAAGAGTGTACCGTATTTAAAAGGTGTTGCGAGTCCCGGGGAAGATTTCTCAAAGGAATACCAAAAAGAATTTACATATACCCAAGCTCAGTTTATAGATGTATTAAAGAAAAATGGAGTTAAGCTTGCTACTGACTCAAATTCAAGGGTAAAAATAAGTATAGGTGCTATTACTAGGACCAATAGCGGTAGAGTAGAGCAACTAAAAATAGATAGTGACAGCGTCTCGGGAAATAACTTCCGTAAGTATTTTTCATTGCCTTCTACTAATTTTAGTATAAAGGTTGAAAATAATAATGTAATAGTTACTACTCTGGGGTATGGTCATGGGGTAGGCATGAGCCAATGCGGCGCTCAAGTGCTAGCTAAAAAGGGCTATACCTATGAGCAAATTCTCAAATATTACTATCTAGGTGTAAGTATACAGAAAAATTACACAAAAAAATAAGGGAAAATTAACAAAATATTCATACAACAGCGATTTACTATATTAACCATTAGCGCTATAATGTTTCGTATGCGAAATATATTGATACGAAACATTATTCATGTTTAGAAATTTATTGAGGTTTATCACTTACATAATTAAAAGAGCTACTTATTGTAAAGGTAATAAATCCTTATGAAAATTTCAGAAAGGTGGATTTCATGGAGGATATAAGCAAAAGTCTAGATGTAATAAAGACACTAAAGCAGATAGTGAAAACCTTAAAAAAGGCTGTTGATGCTGATTACAAGGAATTACAGCTCACTGGGCCACAAGGATTTATGTTGGGTACGCTTGCGTGTAATGGCCCCATGAAAATTAGTGACCTTAGTGAGAAAATGGCGCTTTCAAACAGCACTGTCTCAGGAATTGTAGACAGGCTTGAAAAACAGGGTCTTGTTGAAAGATCTAGAAGTGACCAGGACAGAAGGGTAGTAATGGTTCAAGTAACAGAACAGTTTAAAAAGTGTAAGCGAGATAAAATGACAAGGATAGAGGACATTATACAACAGCAGATGAGCTGTGCTACTCAAGAAGAACTAGAAAAGATACTAGACGGCTTGACCATACTAAGGAATATACTTTGTAAGGATAATTAATGTAAGGATAATTAATGTAAAGATAATTAGTTGATGGAACAAGAGTATTCTTTTTTGTTAATCAACATAACATATATATTTCAAATAGGGGAGATGACTTAAAATTGTTAAAATTAGCAAAGTACTTAAAACCATTTGCATTACTGTTAGTCTTTGCAATAGCATTATTGTTTCTTCAGGCAATGACCGACTTGGCTCTGCCTGATTATATGGCAAATATAGTTAACGTAGGAATTCAACAGGGCGGGATTGAAAAAGCTGTACCTGATGCTGTTACAAAAGAAAATATGAATAAGTTGATGACGTTTTTAAGCGATGCAGATAAAAAGATTATAGAAGACAATTACATACTCATAGATAAAGAAAATTCTGATTATAGCAAGTATGTTAAAGATTACCCTGCATTAGAAAAGGATAGCATCTATATACTCAAGGATATAAGCAAGGAAGAAAAGGAGTTACTTAATCCAATTATGGCAAAAGCTTTGAGCACAGTGCTATTTCTAGATAAAGCAAAGGAAAATGCGAAGGATGGGCAGATTGATTTAAATGGACAGAAGCTTCCTGCTGATACTGATTTATTTGCACTTCTCTCACAAATGCCACAGGAACAAAGACTTAAGATGTCAGAAGATATGAATAAAAAGTATTCTGAACTAGGTGACACAATGCTCAACCAAATAGGAGCAAATGCTGTTAAGGACGAGTACGTGGCATTAGGCATGGACACTGATAGCATTCAGAGCCGATATATAATAAGAAATGGAGTCATAATGCTTCTAGTTTCGCTACTTGGTGCATTATGTACTGTAGGAATAGGCTTCCTTGCATCAAGAATTGCAAGTGGTATTGCAAGAGATATAAGAAAAGATGTGTTTACCAAGGTTGAAGGCTTCTCTAATAGCGAATTTGATAAGTTTTCAACTGCATCACTAATAACAAGAACTACAAATGATATCAACCAGATAGCAATGCTAATAATACTTGGTGTAAGAATGGTAATTTACGCTCCGATAGTAGGTATCTGGGGAGTCTTAAAGGCGGTTAATAGGAGCGTATCAATGTCATGGATAATTGCGCTTGCCGTAGCAATCCTTTTGATACTTATAGCAACAGTGTTTGTAGTGGCATTGCCAAAATTCAAAGCAGTGCAAGGTTTTATTGATAAACTCAACCTTGTTACAAGAGAGAACCTTTCAGGTATGATGGTTATTAGAGCCTTTAATACCCAGCATTTTGAAGAGCAAAGATTTGATAAGGCAAATGTTGACCTCACAAAAACAAATCTATTTGTAAATAGAGTTATGGCAGTAATGTTTCCTGTAATGATGCTTGTAATGAACGGGGTTACAGCGTTGATAGTATGGGTAGGTGCTCATCAGATAGCGGACTCCAGCATGCAGGTGGGTGATATGATGGCCTTCATGCAGTATGCAATACAAATACTCATAGCATTTTTGATGATGTCATTTATGTTTATAATGATTCCAAGGGCAGCTGTTTCTGCACAGAGAGTTTCTGAGGTGCTTGATACTCAAGTATCTATACTGGACCCAATAGCACCAAAGAGTTTTGGCAATAATGTTAAAGGAACTATAGAGTTTAGAAATGTAAGCTTTAAGTACCCTGGTGCAGAAGAAAATGCACTTTCTAACATTAGCTTTACAGCAGAAAATGGTAAGACTACCGCCATTATAGGGGCAACAGGCTCGGGTAAAACAACACTTATAAACCTTATTCCGAGATTTTATGATGTTTCAAGTGGAGAAATACTCCTTGATGGCATTAACATAATGGACGTATCACAGCATGATTTAAGAGAATATATTGGGTATATTCCTCAAAAGGGCTTTTTGTTTCAGGGCACCATAGAGAGTAATTTAAAGTATGCAAGGGAGACAGCTTCGCAGCAGGAAATTGAAGAAGCTGCTAGTATCTCTCAATCAGAGGAATTTATAGGCCAGATGGAAAAGGGCTACCAGACTGAAATATCTCAGGGTGGGTCAAATGTTTCAGGCGGGCAGAAACAGAGATTATCAATCGCTAGGGCTCTAGTCAAGGACGCGCCTGTGTATATATTTGATGATAGTTTCTCAGCGTTGGATTTTAGGACTGATGCCGCACTTAGAAAGGCTCTCAAGGAGCGGACAAAGAATAAGACACTGCTCATAGTAGCACAAAGAATCTCTACTATTAGGAATGCAGATCAGATTGTAGTATTAGAAGAAGGAAAGATAGTAGGAATGGGAACTCACAATGAATTAATGCAAAGCTGTGAGACATATAGTGAAATAGCTCTATCACAGCTGTCAAAGGAGGAATTGGCATGAGTGAACAACGAAATCATAGAAAAAAATCTAGTCAAATGGGACCTCCAATGATGCATAAGGGCGAAAAAGCAAAGGATTTCAAGGGTACCATGAAAAAGCTGCTAAAGTACCTTAGAGAGTATAATCTATTAATTATAATAGTTCTACTATTCGCTGCAGCTAGTGCTGGGTTCTCAATATACGGGCCAAAACTACTGGGTAATGCAACTACTGAACTGTTTAATGGCTTGATGGCAAAGGTTTCAAATACAGGTAATGTAGACTTTGATAAAATCGGATTTATAATGGCTGAACTTGTCCTGATTTATGTAGTCAGTTCTTTGTTTGGATATATTCAGGGCTGGATAATGTCTTCTGTTTCAATGAAAGTAAGCTATAAAATGCGAAAAGAAATATCAGAGAAGATTAACCGTATGCCACTTAGATATTTTGATGGCACTAACCACGGAGAGGTTCTTTCAAGGGTTACTAATGACGTGGATACTCTTAGCCAGACCCTTAACCAAAGCTTGGGGCAGATTATTACCTCTGTAACCACTGTAATAGGCGTGCTAATAATGATGCTGACCATAAGCTGGCAGTTAACACTTGTTTCTATAGGTATGGTTCCTATCTCCATGATTATTATGATTTCCATAGTCTCAAAATCTCAAAAGTATTTTAAGCAGCAGCAGGATTATCTGGGTAATTTAAATGGTCATATAGAAGAAATGTATGGGGGTCATACTGTTGTTAAAGCTTTTAATGGAGAGAAGAAGAGCATTGAGGAGTTTGACAAGATAAACAAAAGTCTATACGGGTCAGCTTGGAAGGCTCATTTTATGACAAGCATCATGATGCCACTTATGAATTTTGTAGGTAATCTTGGATACGTAATTGTATGTATTCTTGGTGGGTACCTTGCAGCTAAGAAGACAATAGAGGTTGGAGATATTCAAGCGTTTATACAATATGTTAGACAATTTACTCAGCCAATAGGACAGATAGCAAATATCTCAAATATTCTTCAGCAGACGGCTGCTTCAGCGGAGAGGGTTTTTGAGTTCTTGAGTGAAGAAGAGGAATCAGCAGAGGTTCAAAACCCAGTAAGGCTTGCAGCTACAGATGAAGAAGCGGATGAGGAGAATAGAATCATCAAGGTGGAGGGAGAAGTTGAATTCAGGAAAGTACACTTTGGATATTCTCAGGATAAGATAATTATCAATAACTTTAACTCCGTAGTTAAACCTGGTCAGAGAATAGCAATAGTTGGGCCTACTGGTGCAGGAAAAACCACAATGGTTAAGCTTTTAATGAGGTTCTATGATGTAAATGAAGGTGCGATATTGATTGATGGGCACGATATAAGACAATTTACAAGAAATGATTTGCGTTCATTATTTGGCATGGTGCTACAGGATACTTGGCTCTACAATGGCACAATCATGGAAAATATCAGATATGGAAAGCTTAATGCAACTGATGAAGAGGTCAAAAAGGCTGCAAAAGCAGCTCATGCTCATGGCTTTATCAGTACACTGCCAGATGGATATAACATGGTTCTCAATGAGGAGGCTTCAAATGTATCACAGGGACAGAAGCAGCTGCTCACGATCGCAAGAGCTATCCTAGCAGACCCAAAGATACTTATTCTCGATGAAGCAACAAGCTCTGTTGATACCAGAACCGAAGTTCAGATTCAGAAGGCTATGAATAACCTTATGAAGGGTAGAACCAGCTTTATTATTGCACACAGACTGTCAACCATAAGAGATGCGGACTTAATTCTGGTTATGCAGCATGGAGATATAGTTGAGCAGGGTACTCATGAAGAATTGTTGGAAAAAGGCGAGGTATATGCGAATCTCTACAATAGCCAGTTTGAGAGTGCTCAAGCAGTGTAACAGTTAGATACTCCCGAAAAGTTTAGCTCAAGCATTGTAGCGCAACCAGCATTAGTTCAGTAATGAAGCATGTAGTATACTTTAAGCAATGCATCTGGTGCAGTCAAGCATTTTGTGAGTCATGAATGTCTCGACTGTTTAGTAATTTTAAAATTTATTCCGAACGAAACAAGAACGATTTTGTTGCGTTCGGAATATTTTTGTTTTCACCTTTAATTTTCCTGCAAATGTATAACATTGGAAATGCAGGAAACAATATCTATATGGAGGTGGAATATATATTATGAAGAAACTTATTCCAGATGAAAATTCAAAGAACAGATGGTCAAAATTCTTTAATGGTAAAGGATTTTACGTGGTTCTGGCAGTTTGCATAGTAGTGGTTGCTGCTACAGCGGTTTTAGTTACTACACATAATGTCAATGACAATGGCACAAGTGTAAATGACAAGCTAGTACCTGGTGATGCTAATGCGGACAAGTCAGATAAGTCTGAACCAGCTTCGGCTAGTGCTGCTAAGAGTTCATCTGTAACAGATAAAAACGTTGCAGAAAACACTTCAGGTACTCAGGCTAAGGCTAGTGGCAAGACAGATGTAAATACAGTAGCAAACGCTGCAAAGAAGTTATTGTACCCTGTAAATGGTATAATATCAAAGGCTTACTCAGCAACTCCTGTATGGAATTCTACAACAAAAGACTACAGAGCACATGAAGGCATAGACTTCAAGGTTGCAAAGGGTGCAAGTGTAGTTGCAGTTGCAGACGGTGTAATAGTTGATGTTTCCTCTGAAAAGATTAACTCAGCTACCAATGAAACCGCACCAGTAATAGTAAAGATTAAGCATGACCAGTATAACTTGGTTAGTGTGTACAGATGCTTATTGCCTACAGGCATTTCGGACATTAGCGCAGGAATGAAGGTTAAGGCCGGACAAGAAATCGGAAAGGTCGGAGACCCTCAAATGCTTGAAACAGCAGATGCTTCTACATTTGAATTCGGATTGCTGCAGAATAACAAGGCAATAGACCCTACACCGAATTTTGTTGATACAAAGGTTGCAACAAAGTAAAACGACATACTATGCAGTAAAAATACACGAGACGGGATTTTATCCCGTCTCGTGCTTACGAAATCCCTTGGTTTTCAAGGGATTTTTTATTGCGCACCGTATGTGCACTACTTTTTTGTGTGCTTTCTATCACTCTTTTTCAGAGCTCACAATTTCTTTCAAAGATAAATTCACCTTAGGGATTAAGCACTCTAGCTTTTCTTATGATTTCCTTTGGTAATAGATAAAGCGGTATTCCGACTCGTTTTCCTTTTTCAAGTATTCCACTATCTGGCATAAAATATTGGTAAATTTAGTTTATTTTTTCATTTTGATGTTATATAATATTTTCTAAAATAAAGGAGTTCGCTGTTGTTTACCAAGGAGAGCTACAGATTATTTATATTTTGAACATCAAAGGAGCGATTATAATGATAGCAATGCAATATAATATCTCACTACCTAGCGATTATGATATGGAGATTATTAGACAGCGTATACGAAATAATGGAAGTAAAACAGATGGCTTCCCTGACCTTAAAATGAAAGCGTATTTAATTGCCGAAAAATGTAAATATAACAATTATGAAAATCAATATTCACCTTTTTATCTTTGGGAAAAAGAAGAAGGAATGAACACATTCTTGCTGGGTGGATATTTTAACAATATACTTAATTCATTTGGGTGGACACAAGTTCATAACTGGATTGTATTGCATGAACATATAAAAAAGTCGTTAGAAGAACAATACGTTTCAATTCAAACAATGCCAATTCAACCTTTTACCGACTTTTCAACGATGTGCAATAGCGAAAAAGAAAATTATTGTAAATGGATTACAGATGCTTCAACAACATCATATATTACTGCTTATAGCCCCTTTACTTGGGAAATGTGTCGTTTCCATATGACTACAGATTTGGAGATATTAAAACAAACTGCCCAAAATAGTTTAATTTTTGATGTTCACCATATTTCATAATAAGCATAATCCACAGTAAAATTCTCTTACAAAGGTAGGGGAAATGAAGTGCTTTGATGTTGCATGGCAAGATTGGTTTGATACAAACCACGAATTTGCAGTTAGAGAAAAAGCTTTTTTTGATAAAGGATTAGACAAATACCTGAACTTTATCTCTATTATTGTGAAAAAAGTTTAATTATCAAATTCCGTCCCGTACTTTAATTAAGGCAGGAAAGCTTGTAATATCAGGCTTTCCTTTTTTTGTTGTTTTATTTATTTGTGAAGATAAATTAAACATAAAATTTGAGGAATAATAGTGAGTAATATAAATATTAAATAGCAAGTTTAAAAAACTGTTTTCATATAGAACTAGTAAATGCTAGTTAAAAATACTTAATAATAGTATCGTGACGGGGAGATTAACATGGCAATTATATTAAACATCTTAGGAATTATTGTTGTTATTGGTGGTTTATATCTTTTCTCTGAAAATAGGGGTAAGGTTAACAAAAAACTTATCGTAAAAGCATTATTAGTACAATTTGTACTTGCATTTCTATTAGTTAAGTTCCCATTAGGGCGAAATATAGTAGAGTCAGTATCAGGCTTTGTAACTAATGTACTAAGCTATGGGTTTGAAGGAGTTAGTTTTGTATTTGGAGCATTAGCTGATGGAAGTACAGGATATATATTTGCAATATCAGTACTTGCAAACATAGTATTTACTGCGGCTTTAGTTGCAGTACTATATTACTTAGGAATATTAAACCTAGTAGTTAGGTTAATAGGTGGAGCTATAGAGAAAGTCTTCGGAACTAGTAAAGTTGAAAGCTTTGTTGCTGTTGCTAATATGTTCCTATCACAAACAGAATCACCCATACTAGTAAGTAAATACTTACACGCAATGACTAGAAGTGAAATTTTAGTATTATTAATATCAGGTATGGGGAGTATGGCGGCTTCAGTATTAATTGGATACGTTGGACTAGGAATCCCAATGGAATACTTATTAATAGCGGGGGCATTAGTTCCATTAAGCAGTATAATAGTATCTAAATTATTAATTCCAGAAACCCACAAAAAAGTTGAATCAGAAGATATTGATATGGATAGAAAGGGTGGGCATACAAATATAATGTCTGCTGTATCCGAAGGTGCCACAAATGGTATGCATTTGGCATTTAATATAGGAGCATCCTTGATTGCTATAATTGGAATAGTTGCATTAGTTAATGGAGCTCTGGGATTAGTAGGGTTAACGTTACAACAAATTTTCTCTTATTTATTTGCACCTTTAGCATTATTGATGGGAATAAGCCCCGGCAATGCATTAACTGCTGGTCAATTATTGGGTTCAAAGCTAGTGTTAAATGAGTTTGTTGCTTTTGGTGACTTAGGGAAAATAATAGGCTCATTTGATTACAGAACAGCGATGGTAATAACTGTTTCATTAGCTGGTTTTGCAAATATATCAAGTATAGGTATATGTATATCTGGTATATCAATATTCTGTCCCGAAAGAAGAGGAGAAATATCAAGTATAGCTTTAAAAGGAATGATAGGTGGGTTTTTAGTAAGCTCCTTGTCAGCAATGATAGTTGGACTGTTATTATTTTAAATTTTTAAGTAATAGAGCATTTACAGACAAGAGAAAGATGTGGGGACTTTATACAGAGGAAATAAAAAGTAAAACTCCAAATCGATTAGAAAATGGTATTGAATATGGTATATGTTTGAACAAAGTGCCAGATTATATTGTGGGTATTGAGGTATCTCAAATTGAGGATGTAAATCAAGAATATTTTAAGTATATTATTTCGGCAGGCAGTTATATAAAAGCTTCCTTTAACGCTAAAGACCATGAAACATTAGTAGGAACAAATTTAATGAAGATGCAGAAGGAAGCTAAGAAGTGGGCAAAAGAAAATAAAGTAAAATGTAATCAAGAGTATACGGTAGAAGTTTATCCCCAAATTACTTCCGACGAGGATTGCTTCTGGATGTACATACTAATTCCTATAAAATAAAATACATATCTACTAGTATTTTCGCCAGTTGTACGATCTAACATATCAATTGACTTCCTGTTTTTGGGATTATATAATATTAATTCAAACGGTATAAGAACTAAGCAGGGGGAAATATGAAAAGAAAAAATAAATTGCCATTAATCTATTGGCTTGGTGGTTCAACTTGTGCGGGGAAAACCACCATTTCCAATGCCCTCTCTGTAAAGTATGGATTTACAGTATATCACTGTGATGAGTATTTAGTAAAACATATTGAAAAATCCAATACTCAAGAGCATCCAAATTTGAATAAAATAGCGAAAACTAGCTGGAATGATATTCTCAGCATGAATATAGAAGAATATTTAAAATGGACTACTGGTTCATTTCGTGAAGAATTTGATATGATTTTGGAAGATTTGGACCAGCTGCCTGATGATAAGCCCATATTAGTTGAAGGTATAAACTTACTACCTAATCTTATAAAAGAAGAGATAGTTAATATTAATCATGCGGTATGGCTAGTAGCAGATGAGTCGTTTTACATAGAACATCAAATGAACAGAAAAGAGTTATTTGAAAGAATAAAACAATGCTCAAACCAAGAACAGGCATTACAAAATTATATGAGTAATGATTTAGCATTTGGTAAATATATTCTAAATGAAACTAAAAGGCTTGGTTTGAATGTGATAAAAACGGATAATGAGAGTGATATCAAGAAGAATATTGAACTCATTTCTAGGTACTTCAGTTTGGTATAAAGCTCTTCCGTTTGGTATAAAAATATAGAAAAAATCACTATTCTCACTTTATGTCGTGTTCATATTTTTCTCGTTATGTTAAATTTCTTTTTGAAAGGGGTAGGTTATTGTGAATCAAGAAAATGTAGGCAAATTTATAGCTGCTTTACGAAAAGAAAAGAATTTAACACAGGAACAATTAGCAGAAATATTGGGTGTCAATAATCGCAGTATATCTAGATGGGAAAATGGTCATTGTATGCCAGATTTGTCATTATTACAAACTATTTCTGAAGAACTAGATATTAGTATTTCAGAGCTTTTAAATGGTAGACGAATGACAAAAGAAGAAATGATAGATTTAAGAGACAGTATTAATTCAATTATTGAGATGTCTAACAAGGAGAAAAATATGAAAACAAAGAAATTAAATAATTATTTTTTGGCAGGATTGCTTTGCATTTTAGTTGTTATACTGAATAATCGGTTTGGTGTATTGTCCTTTATCTTTAGAGAACCTATTGATGACTTTGTGGCAGGCTTTTTGACTAGCATGGGATTACTATTTGAGGTTATTGGTTTTTACAACAATAATCATGATAAAACATTCAAACAAAGAAAAAAGGAGTTTTTTAATGCTTAATGGTTTTATTCATAGATTATATCAATTTTAAGGGAAGTCCAAAATGGAATTCCCTTATTCGCTTTTTTGATGTGACTAAGTACAAATGCGGAGTATGCTCATTAGGTGAGGTTGTCAATTCACTTGCCTAATGCTATAGGCTATCCCTTTAATAACATTTGGGTCAGTGTCTTTGAGCGCTTTGATTAAGTCATCTTCTTTTCCGACTATATTTTCACCATCAAAAATCAAAGCGTTCCACAGGTCGTGTAATGCGGTATACAGGTCGCCATCGTCAGTGAATTGTACTGCGGCATAAACATTGCTAATTAATGCTTCCATAGTGTCTGCATCATATCCATTTTTTAAACCCTCTACCTTACTTATGGCGAATGAGATTAAAGTTTGCCTTGCGATGCCTCTATCTTTTAAGGAATTTTGATTGCTTACATAATGCCCTGCAAACGCACTTAAACAAATGGATACAATAAGAGCACCCACAATAAATAACTTCTTCACTTCACCACCTCCTATTTTATAAAAAATCTTTACTGCGCATCTTTTTACAAGTGTTCAATAGATTACAGTTTATTAAATTCTAATTGTAACATATTTTTCAAGTTTATTAATACTAGCCTAAGTTATAATCATAAATAAATCATTAATAACATATCAGTAATTAAATATCATTAGTAAAATATTAAAATAAATGAAAAATATGATATTCTATAAATAATTACTACATAATGATGGGGGTATAGTCATGGATTTTTTAGAGTTGGCAAGACAGAGATTTTCTGTACGCAAGTTTAAAGAAGATGCAGTTCCTCAAGAGAGCATCGAAAAGATCCTAGAGGCAGGGCGTGTTGCACCTACCGCATGTAATAAGCAGCCTCAAAGAATACTAGTAATTAACAGTAAAGAAGGGCTGGGGAATATTAGAAAATGCACCGAATGCCATTTTAATGCACCATTAGCTTTTATTATTAGCTACGATAAGAATGAGTCGTGGAAGAGAATTTATGATGGGAAAGATAGTGGAGATATAGATGCAAGTATAGTGGCTACACATATGATGATGGAAGCCACACAATTGGGCATCGGTTCCACATGGGTAATGTATTTTATGCCTGATACCATCAAAGTGGAGTTTGGATTTCCTGACAATTTAGAACCGGTAGCTATTTTAGTAATGGGCTATCCGGCAGATGGAGCAAAGCCAGCGCCAGGACATTTACAGTCCAAGGAGTTGGAGGAAATAGTGTCATATAATACCTTGTAAAAAGGATTTCTGAAATAGGTTAAGCCCCTTGGATATTTGAAAGGACTAGAGAATAGACCCGTTCAATACTCAAGGGGCTTTACGTATATTTAAAATCAATTATTTTTGGTGTTGAAGATAATCAACCAGCCCTTCAATAACACTAGGAAATGCAAAAATCAATCTAATATTATACTTTACGCAAAACTATAAGAATGATCTCAATTAATAGATAACTAAGTTAATCCGGATTAATGAAGCTGATAGTATATTTTGGCATAACCTCAAAGTTTTAATATGACATACTCATGTCATATTAAATGGTGTAAAATGGTATTAATAGATATGATAAGTCCAAATATTAAACTATGGAGGTACAATATGGCTTTTGATTATAAAAAAGAGTATAAGGAATTCTATTTGCCAAAAAGTAAGCCTGAGATTATTACTGTTCCCCCGATGAATTACATAGCTGTAAGAGGTGAGGGAAACCCCAATGATGAAGAAGGGGAATATAGTAGGGCTTTAGGAATACTATATGCTATAGTTTTTACAATAAAGATGAGTTATAAAGGAACCCATAAAATAGATGGTTATTTTGAGTATGTAGTACCGCCATTAGAAGGCTTTTGGTGGCAAGATAATGTACACGGAGTAGATTATACAAGAAAAGAAGCCTTCCGTTGGATATCAGTAATAAGACTTCCCGAGTTTGTCACAAAAGAGCATTTCGCTTGGGCCGTAGAAGAGGCTTACAAGAAAAAGAAGGTGGATTGTTCAAAAGCGGAATTCCTTACAATAGAAGAGGGCTTATGTGTACAGGTTATGCATATGGGTGCTTTTGACAATGAACCAGAAACGGTAAAAATGATGGATGAATATATTAAACAGTGCGGCTATGAAAATGATTTTTCGGCTGATAGATTACACCATGAGATATACTTATCAGATCCAAGGAAGACAGAAATAGAAAAGTGCAAGACAGTTATTAGGCATCCAATCAAGAAGAAATGAGAAACTATAGTGAATAACAGTAAATGCGCACAGCTTCACAATTATTACGCTCATAAGCTACAGGTAAATGATACAGATAATAGACAAAGAATGAAAGTGAACAAATATTAGAAAGCAAGGGTCATAAGTATGCAGATTGGACGACTGTTTGAAATAGTATATATTTTAATGGAAAGGGAACGGGTGACTGCAAAAGCCCTGGCTAGTCGCTTTGAGGTTTCTGTTAGAACCATTTATAGAGATGTTGAGACACTGTCAGCGTCGGGCATCCCTGTGTATATGAATAAGGGAAAAGGTGGAGGAATCTCGCTGTTATCCAACTTTGTTTTGGACAAAGCGCTTATAACCGAGCAGGAGAAAAACGAGGTACTGTCTTCATTATATGCGTTAAAAACAGTTGGCTTAGAAGATCAAGTAACTGCTTTAGATAAATTAAAAAGTATTTTTGGAAGTGATACTGTTGATTGGATTGAGGTTGACTTCGGATTCTGGTCGGATGGGGAGAAGGAGGCAACAATTTTTAAGGAGCTGAAGTATGCAATTTTCAACAAAAGAGAAGTATCCTTTTATTATTTTAGTATGCATGACTCAGCAGTTGAGAGAACAGTTGAGCCTTTGAAGCTAGTTTTTAAAGGGGCAGCGTGGTACCTATATGCATATTGTAAGTTGCGTGGGGACTATAGGTTTTTTAAACTCAAGAGAATAAAGGAACTAACTGTGCTTGATAATGGCTTTTCAAGACATGCCCCTGAAAATGTACTAAAGAGTAACTCATATCCTCAGAAAAAAGACAATGAGGCTTTGGTAAAGCTAAAATTTAATAGAGGAGTTGCCTACCGAGTGTATGATGACTTTAGAAATATTGAGTTACTGGAAGATGGGAGCTTACTTGTCAATGAGACTTTTGACTTTAATGACGGGCTATTATATCATTTGATTAGCTATGGAGAAGATATTGAGGTGCTAGAGCCGTTGGAATTAAAAGAAGCAGTTAAAAAGAAATTGAAGGATATTTTGGATAAATATTAGCAACAAACAACAAGTAATTTTCTTGTAAACCCCACTCTATAATAGTAAAATGTAATAGATATTGTGATGGAATATATATTTTTGAATATATTAATATAATGAACAGTTTTACTTTGTGGGGGTATATAGAATGGCAAAGATAAGAGTAGCAGTAGTTTTCGGTGGACAGTCATCTGAGCATGAAGTGTCCAGAGTATCGGCACAGTCGGTGATTGAAAACATTGACAGAGATAAATTTGACGTAGAAATGATTGGTATTACAAAGGAAGGGCAATGGCTTACTTATCAAGGACCTGTAAATAAGATAGGTTCAGGTGAGTGGGAAGCTGTTGCCAGGAAAGCATTATTAGAAGGTGCTTCACCAGCTGTATCAAGCGCTTGTAAAGAAGGTGCTAGCCCAGATGAAGTAGCATGCCCGAGTGAAGTAGCATGCCCGAGTGAAGTAGCATGCCCTGATACACTAGAAAGCACCATGATTACAAACAATTCTGCAAAGAATATGATAAGTAGTACCACAAGGTCTCCAATTGATGTTGTTTTCCCTGTTTTACATGGTGTAAACGGTGAAGATGGTACAATTCAGGGGCTTTTTGAGCTTGCAGGCATACCGTATGTTGGCTGTGGAGTGTTAGGCTCTGCTGTTGGAATGGATAAGGCTTACACAAAGATAATCTTTGAAAAAGAGGGCTTACCTCAAGGTGATTATTTGGTTTTCAACAGAAAGCAGATATATAATGAAATTGATGAGGTAGTGGCAGCTGTTGAAGCAAAGCTTACTTATCCGAACTTTGTTAAGCCATCAAATGCTGGCTCCTCAGTGGGTGTAAGCAAGGCTAGAGATAGAGAGCAATTAGTAGATGCTCTTAAATTAGCGGCAAAGCATGATAGAAAAGTACTTGTTGAAGAATTTATAAACGGCATAGAAATAGAATGTGCTGTTCTTGGAAATGATAATCCAATAGCATCAGTAGTTGGTGAAGTTGTTCCATGCCATGATTTCTATGATTATAATGCAAAGTATCAAAGCGGAGATAACTCTAGAGTTGACATTCCAGCAAAGAATCTGCCAAGTGAAACAGTAGCTAAGATTAGGGAATATGCTGTAAGAGCATTTAAGTGCCTTGACTGCTCGGGTCTATCAAGAGTGGATTTCTTTGTTCACAAGGAAACAGGTGAGATTTTTATAAATGAGATTAATACCCTCCCAGGGTTTACTCAAATAAGCATGTATCCAAAGCTTTGGGCAGAGAGCGGTATCTCATACAGTGAGCTTATTACAAAGCTGATAGAGCTTGCATATGAACGTTTTGAGGACAATAAGAGGGAGTTTGACCAGTAAGGGGCTAAGAAAAAGTAATTCTGTATTATTAATTGTGAAGCATTACGGGAAATATCATATATAGGAGTATTTGAAAATTAGGGTTGAAAAAAAGTGCTTCTTATGTATATTATATTGGAAAGAAAATTCGAAGGAGCCCATATGAACAAGGATGTAATAATTAATGTTAGGGGTAACCAAATGGATGGTATCACTCAGGAGCAGAATACTATAGAGCTCATCACAGAGGGAAAGTATTACAAAAAGGGTGATAATTATTATGTTACTTACAAAGAGAGTGAAGTTACGGGTATGGATGGTACTACTACTACTCTTAAGGTGAGTAAAGACGTTGTAACCCTAATGAGGTTTGGAAAAATAAACTCGCAATTTGTATTCCAAAGGGGACAGAGACACCAATCCTTTTATGATACAGAATACGGAAGCTTCCATATCGGAGTATATGCAGATAAGGTTGAAATAAAAATGAATGAAAATGGTGGAGAGATACGAGTTGGCTATGAGATGGAGATAGATAATCATAGCTCAGGGCGAAACGATTTTCATATGTTTATAAGAGAGGCGGGCAATTCAAATGAGAAACATATCGGCGGACATACGCAAGCAAATTAATAGTGTAGTAATAGATGCACTCAAGAAAGCGGCAGCAGCTGGTGAGTTACCGGAAATAGAAATAAGTGAAATTAATATTGAAGTGCCTAGAGAAAAAGGGCATGGAGACTTCTCAACCAACGTTGCAATGCAGGTAACAAAGCTTGCAAAGAAGGCACCACGCATGGTTGCAGAGACAATTATCAAAAATATTGATACTGCTGACACCTATATAGAGAGTATAGAATGTGCAGGACCTGGTTTTATTAACTTTAAGCTCAGCAACCAATACTTATTTGATGCACTTAAGATTATCAAGGAAGAAAAAGAGGACTACGGAAAGATTAACATTGGAAATGGCAAGAAGGTTATGGTTGAGTTTGTCAGTGCGAACCCAACAGGCCCCCTACACATGGGAAATGCCAGAGGTGGAGCTTTAGGAGATTGTATAGCTAGTGTACTATCAGCGGCTGGCTATGATGTAACTCGTGAATTCCTTATAAATGATGCTGGAAACCAGATAGAAAAGTTCGGTATTTCGCTAGAGGCTAGATATATTCAGATTATAAAGGGTGAAGACGCTGTAGAATTCCCTGAAGATGGTTATCATGGCGAGGACATTGCTGAGCACATGAAGGACTTTGCTGCTATACATGGCGATAAGTATATCGATGTAGAACCAGAAGAAAGAAGAAAGGTTTTCGTAGACTTTGCACTTCCTCGAAACATAGATAGAATTAAGGAAGGTCTTGCAAGCTATGGAATAAATTTTGACGTTTGGTTCTCTGAACAGACACTTCACAAGTCGGGTGAGGTTGCTGATACTATTGAGCTGCTCAAGAAGAACAACTGTACAGTTGAAAAGGACGGGGCACTGTGGATTAAGGGCGAGGTTATAGGCTGTGAGAAGGACGAAGTGCTTGTTAGAAATAATGGCATACCAACCTACTTTGCTGCTGACATAGCATACCACAGAAACAAGTTTGAGACACGTGGCTATGATTGGGGCATTAACCTTTGGGGTGCTGACCACCACGGACACGTTGCTAGAATGAAAGGCGCAATGGCCGCGATAGGTATTAACCCTGAAAAGCTAGACGTTGTGCTATTCCAGTTAGTTCGTTTGTATAGAAATGGTGAGATTGCCAGAATGTCAAAGAGAACAGGGAAGTCAATTTCTCTTATGGACCTGATAGAAGAGGTAGGAAGAGATGGAGTTCGCTTCTTCTTTAATACCAAGGCTTCGGGGAGTCATTTGGACTTTGACCTTGATTTAGCTGTCAAGCAGTCAAATGAAAACCCTGTTTTCTATGTTCAATATGCTCATGCTAGAATTTGCAGCATGCTTAAGCTTATTGAAAGTGAAGGAACACCGGTACCTGATGTGAATGCAGTTGATCTGAGCTGCTTAAAATCAGACGAAGAGACTGACCTTATCAGAAAGCTTTCTGAGTACCCTGACGAGATTAGAATCTCTGCAGAGACCCTAGAGCCAAGTAGATTAACCAGATATGTACAGGAAGTAGCTGCCGCTTTCCATTCCTTCTACAATGCATGCCATGTAAGGGGTGAAGAGGAGGCAATTATGAAGGCAAGACTTGTATTGGTTGATTGTACAAGAATTGTTATTAATAATGTGCTCACACTACTCAGCATTAGCGCTCCTGAGAAGATGTAATTATACTGCGCAAAGATAGTATACGTATGGCGCAAGATGGTATATGTATAGCGTAAGATTGTATGTGTATGGCGTAAGTTGGTATATCTATGTATAAAATACTATATGTACAAAAAAGTGAAAATGCTTCAATTTGCTCAAGTCTAGCAAATATGATAAAGAGTGAACTGTAATATAACTTTAATAAAATAAAAGCTTCAAAATGCCGATATACAATTTAGTCATAGTATGTCGGCTTTTGTTGTTCGCCAGCATGGGCGAACTCTTAGGTATAGTAAGGTGTAAGTAAATATATAACCTTACCCGAGATACTAATTGTGCTTTTGATGTGCTAAAAACACTCAGTAATAAGGGGAATTATACAATGAAACTATTCAGGATTTTTAAACGTTCAAAAACCAAGGCCGTATCAATGTTACTTATTGCAGCACTTCTTCCGCAAACATTGACCATCAACGCCGCTGTTACCAATGAAACAGTAGACAAGACTTTTTTAGGCTCATCTAATGGTACCGCAATTATTAATAATCTCAAATATAAGGACATCGCAAACTATACATACAACCTTAAGGACGCCATATACCAGAATGGTGCTCTTGACTTGTTAAAAGGTTTTGGCAACACAAACTTCAACAAGAACGGCACTATTTCAAACCAAATGGCATTATACCTTTGTTATATGGCAGCTAACAGGGCCCAGGACATTCAGACTCTGGGACAAGCTCTTAATAATGCCCGTGCTGTGAAAAAGACTGATTACCAGCAGGTGCTGTATGACGGAAGCTTACAGCTAGCTGCAAATGAGGGACTCATTACGGCACAGCAATATGCTGATGCTATGAATGAAGACCAGACAAGTCTTGAGGCAGGAGCTTTCTATAGAGGTGCCAATGTACAGAGACAGCAATTCGCAACATGGTTAGCAAAGACCCTTCTATTATCACCAGCATACGAGCAGCAGGAAATCTACAATAATTTTACTGATTGGAGGAGTGCCTTGCCAGAAAACATACCATACATAGAGGCTATTCTTCAAAACAATATTATGAGCGGAGATGGCAATGGTAAATTCGGGCCTACCCAAGCAGTTACAAGGGAACAGGCAGTAACGGTGCTAAAGAATGCAGAAAACGTTATTCTTCCTATTAGAAAAATGGAAAAACGCACTGCAACGGTAGAGGATATTACAATAACACAGGATAGTACCAAGGGTTATAAATCGGATTATCTTAATATATTCGTGAGAAACTCGGACGGTTTACTTGACAAGATTGTGACAGAGGCGCGCTACCAGCTGCCTACCAACAATACCAATGAGATGAACAAAACCGCCAAGGTGACTTATTCTACAAATATACCTGTATTCCGGAATGGAACCATAAATAATGCATCTGCTCTCAAAGAAGGGGATAGAATTGAGTACATTGCAGGTATTGAGGATAGCATTGTGCGCTATGTACGTGTTTTGTCAAATACAGGAGAGATTAGCTATGTAGCTGCTAGGGTAAACAGTATCAATACAAATACAAGAACTCTTAATGTCACACCAATGAAACAGACCATCAAGTACCCAACAGATGATGTTTCGGAGCCAGACTATCAGACATATCCAAGCGGAGGACAAGTCTACAGAAACTATACCTACAGCAATAGTGTGGTATATGCTGTCAGCAAGGCACCTCTGAATATAAGTGATATCAAGCCACCTGAGAGCATCGTAATCCTTGGCATACGCAACAATATTATTGTCGA
Source organism: Bacillota bacterium (assembly GCA_023439045.1). Lineage (GTDB taxonomy): Bacteria > Bacillota > Clostridia > Acetivibrionales > DSM-1351 > Ruminiclostridium. The sequence goes on from JAEXOY010000018.1 coordinate 136,537, forward strand.
GGTTCAGCCTATAACAGTACTTAAACAACGTCAGCAGGGCTTGATACCGGGCATTGTAGAGGAAAACAATCCATCTCTTGGCTACATTACTCTTTATAATGGTGATGCAAATACAAATAATGCATTGGAATTGTCATCGCTCAGAACCTTTAACTATGCTGACCCCAACGCAATCTCTGTAAATAAGAACTTTGAACCTGCAGAGATTGATGACATTGAAGCAGGGGACACAGTATTTATAAGGCTAGATGATAACGGTCAGGTGGAATCTATTAACTGTGTGACCAACTATTCTGTTAAATACGGAAAAGTAATATCCCAAAGAATAGGCTCAATAACTGTTCAACTCGAAAATGGACAGCAGAAGAGCTACTCTACAGATACTGCAAATATTATCAAAGATGGGAAGCTTGTTAAGCTGTCGGCCCTCAAGGATGGAGACAGGGTTAAGCTTTTGGTAAACGAGACACCAAACCTTATTAGTCTCAAGGAGATGATAATAGAGGGTGATGAAAGGCTTGCTTCAAACATATATAAGGGCAGCTTTGTAAGGCTTAATAATACGTCAAATAAAATTAAGATAGCAGACCCTTGGGTGCTGAGAAAAGGTGTTTGGGAGAAGGAGCAAATGGCCTTCTCTGAAATTGAAGTAGCAAGGGACTTAAAGCTGTACTTTGACGGCAAGGAGTTATCAAAAAATGCAGTTGAATATATGAAGGATTCTCCAATTTATATCGGGGGACAAAAGGATTACGGAAATACAGAGCTAGCAGTTATTGCGTCATTTGTAGCCCCAGAAGACAAGGAAGTAACCTATGATGAGGCAGTTTATTCATCAAGTCCGGCAGCGGGGAAATTTACACTGGATAAATCTCTTGCCCAGATAATGTTTAATGCAGGCTCTATAATTATAAAGAACGGAAGATATGTTGGAGGAAACAGTATAGCTCAAAACGATAGTGCATATGTCGTTGCAAACAGGGATTCTGCTTCGGGAGCGCTAAATGCCAGTGTTGTTTCTGTTGAACAGCGTGCGGGAGTACTTCCTGTACAGTTGATAAGAGGAAGAATTAGCGATATTGACCCATACAAGAGCGTAACACTCATGTCCTTCTCCAGCTTTAACGGTTTTGAATGGACTTTCTCCAATACACCAAAGACACTGACCTTGACAGCAGATACTAGAATTATTGACACCGATGGAATTATAGGACAGGGAAGCTTTTTAGATTATGGGCCAGCAACTTATATGGACAGAACTATATACATACTTTGCGATGGTACAAATGCTGTACAAATAAGCACGGCTCCATTTGGTAACTTTACAGTATCTGGTGAAGTCCTTGATTTGACGGGTGCTGCATACGCAGATGATGGCACAATGACTCAAGAGCCAAATGGAATTTCCTTGAGGAATTGCAAGTATTACGATGTAACTTCACATATGTGGGTATCTATTAAGGACAGCAACATTAGTTTACTAAATAATACGCTGGTTATAAAGAATAACCAAATAATTAACCCTTCACAGATCAACAAGAAGGATAAGCTTGTGATACTTAAAAAGGACAATCAACCAACCGGTGAGGGATATATTGTAATTGTAACGCAGTAGTTTTTAATCTATAATTATATTTGGGGGAAGACAAATGACAATATCAAGAAAGTTGAGCAGGGTAACCAGTTTCATACTGGCAATGGTAATAATGCTATCAGTACCTGCAACTTGCTTTGCTAGAATTGGTGATAGCGGTTATGAGGGTGGAATATCTTCTGGAGAAGCACCAAATAAAAAATCCTTTACATATCAGGAGCCGTGCTTTTTGACCGGAGTACCAGTTATACTGAGCGGTACGGTAATTATTACAAAGGCTATGAAGACTGATGCAAAGACAAACAGCCAGATTGTTACTACTACCTACAAATATTCTTCTCCTGCTACAAGTACTGCCAAGCTGACACGTAACCTTACTTATGTCACTACAATAAAGGTGGACGAAACAGGACAAAAAACCGAAAGCACCCAGCTTACAAAAGCAAATGAAACAATAACAATTAATGGTGTTAATTATACAATAAGCAGTGTTGATAACTATGAACTCTCAAAATCAATTTTAAATGATATCAGGCCTGCTATAAACTACTACTCCGGTACACTCTGGAGCAGAAAGACCTATACCGTAAGCGCAGGTACAGGCGCTAGGGCACAGGATACGATTGTTGTTGAATCAACAGGTAACTATTATGGATATGAACAGTACTGGAGCAATTCGGAAGTACAGCTAATAAATCAAAGTATCACCTACAACAAGCCTGGTAAATTGCCTGAACAAAGAGGTGATGTGACGCTAGGAATTTCAGCTACTACCACTAAACAGCTTAAATACGATGAGAATAAACCCACTCAGATAAGCTTTGAAGGCGTATATACTCAGTATCAATATAATGAAAATATTCTACAGTATACCGCCAACCTCGTGGAGCTTGACAAGAATAAGGAACCTACAAGCAAGACCGTTAAATATAAAAACAGCCTGAAGCTAGAGAGCTTCCCTCAACAAACAAAGCTGTTATCACCTCCTCTCAACAAGATAAAGGGACATCCTTTGCAGGAGGAAATGAGTATAATGTTTGGGTTAGGGGCATACAAGGAGCCACCAGCATTTGTACCGCAGGAATATATAAACAGGGCTGAGTTTGTAGATGCTTTTGTAAAAATTGCAAAAGAAGTACCAATTGATCCAGCACTAGCTCCAAAAACTACAAGTAGTTCAAAGGCAAAGAAGGCAACCATTACATCGCCGTTTATAGACGTTTCTACTAACCACGAAATGTTTGAAAGCATTAATGAGGCGGCTAAAAGAGGGTTTGTTGTCGGAACTGGAAAGAATTCATTCAGACCAGATGCAAAAATTACTGTTGCAGAAGCGGTGACCATACTTATTAACTCAATTGGTCTTCAGGATATAGCACCAAATCCTACAGCAATAACAAGCTTCAGAGATGATGCCTCCATACCGGAATATTCACGTGCAGCATTTTATGTGGCTGATAAACTTAACTTGATTGAGGGTGACAAAAAGGGTAATATTAATCCGGGTGCTTATATTACAAAGGCAGAAGCAGCTAAGTTATTTAAATCGTATATAGATTATATGTCAGAGAGTATAAGGACAGAATACATGCAAAAGATTATTAGTTATTAAGTCAAAATAGAGATAAATATTCGGCTGGTGGCTTTACGTTATAGTATAGCCTCCAGCCTATAATTTTAAATAAAATTTATTACTTTACCTACTAAGTGGAGAGGAGAATCTAATGAGAGCACTTAAAAAAAGGATATTGAGTTTTGTAGTAGTTGTAGCATTACTTTTAACTATGTCTGCTCAGGCATTTGCAGCAGATACCACAAGTTCAGCACTATCTACCACTGCAAATAACAATACCACCGCTACAGTTGGGGATTACTTGCAGGGTGTTATTGATATCATCAAGCAAAAGTACAATGGAAATATCACTGACCAAGAGCTAATATCTGCCGCTATAAAGGGCATGGCCGAGTCCTTGGACCCATATAGTACATATTTTACACAAGAAGAGTTTGACGCATTTTACAATACATTTCAAGGTTCTGTGGAGGGCATCGGTGTACAGGTAGTTCAAGATGGTGACTATGTCCTGGTCGTAAAACCATTTCCCGATTCAACTGCGCTAAAGGCAGGTATTTTGCCGGGGGATAAGATATTTGAAGTTGATGGTACCAATGTAGTAGGGCAAAAGCTCGATGATGTGGTTTCAAAGATTAAGGGTACAGCAGGAACAAAGGTTAAGCTAGGTATTTTGAGATTGGGAAACAAAAGGTATATAGAGGTTGTCAGAGCCAAAATATCAGTTCCATCCGTTTTTAGTTATTTAAGAGGTGATATCGGATATATCAAAATAGATAGCTTCACAGAAACAACATCAATGGGGGTCAATCAAGCACTCAGTTCATTTGACAAAAAAAAGATTACTAAGGTGGTACTTGATTTGAGAAACAACGGTGGAGGACTGGTAGATGCAGCTGTATCAGTAGCCCAAAACTTTGTACCAAAGGGTGTTATTACTACTCTTAAGTTTAAGGACCCTTCCCAGAAAGATACAACATACACCTCTAGTCTGGAAAAATTAAAATATAAGTTGACAGTACTGGTAAATGAAAACAGTGCTAGTGCTTCTGAAATACTTACTGGCGCTATAAAGGACACAAAGGCAGGAGTAGTCATTGGAACAAAGACCTTTGGTAAATCAAAGGTTCAAACCGTTACACCTATTATTACAGATGAGGCCTTTAATAAATATAATACTGATGGAAAGCTGGCTTTAGATCCATATGTAAATGGACACTTCTCTAATATTGGTGGATGGATAAAGCTTACTACAGGAATGTACTATACTCCAAATGGAGAGTCTATTGATTTAAAGGGCATTGAACCAAACATAAAGGTAGATAATTACAAGATAGAGACAATAGACGTAAATAGTATAGAACAGCTGACAGCGTCCAAACCACTAGCGCTAAATGCTGAAAGCATAGATGTTCTAAATGCAGAAGCTATACTAAAGCTATCAGGTTATAACGTGGATACTCCGGACATAAAACTGGATAATAAGACAGTAGAGGCTATAAAAAAATTCCAAAAAGAGAGCAAAATTAGTATTAATGGCAAACTGGACATTACTACACAACAATTGCTGAATAACAAGCTCAATGCATTGGTATTAAAAATTGATACTCAGTATGCTAGAGCTGTTCAAGAATTAAATAAGAAATAAATCAAAAGAATATATTGACCTTTTTTTTATCAAAATATAAAATATTAAAAGTGTATTACGGAAAAAGGACGTTTCTATATCGAGAATAAGTTATCTCGTCAAATATTTTAGGAGGAAAAGAAGTCATGTCAGTAAAGTATATATTTGTAACAGGCGGTGTTGTGTCTGGGTTAGGTAAAGGAATTACAGCTGCATCGTTAGGAAGACTCTTAAAGGCAAGAGGAATTCATGTTACTATTCAGAAGTTTGATCCATATATAAATGTAGATCCAGGCACCATGAGTCCCTATCAGCATGGTGAGGTTTTTGTAACAGAAGATGGAGCTGAGACAGACCTAGATCTGGGTCATTATGAAAGATTTATAGATGAGAATCTTAGCAAAAATAGTAATGTTACTACTGGCAAGATATACTGGTCAGTTATATCAAAGGAACGAAAAGGAGATTTTCTGGGCGGTACAGTACAGGTAATTCCTCATATTACCAACGAAATAAAGGAAAGAATATATAGAGTTGGTAAGTCTGAGAGAACTGATGTTGTAATAACAGAAGTTGGTGGTACAGTAGGCGATATAGAAAGCCTTCCATTTTTAGAAGCAATCAGGCAGGTATCTACTGATGTTGGAAGAGAAAATGTAATGTATATTCATGTTACTTTAGTACCTTATTTAGGCAAGTCGGGGGAACTAAAGACAAAGCCTACGCAGCACAGTGTTAAGGAACTCAGAAGCATAGGAATTCAGCCAGATGTTATTGTGTGCAGAACTGAACATACTCTTTCTCAGGACATGAAGGATAAAATTGGACTTTTCTGTAATATAAGAGGTGATTCGGTTATACAGAACCTCGATGCAGAAGTTTTATATGAAGTACCTTTAATGCTTGAGAAAGAAGGACTTGCTAAAATTGTTTGCCAGAGATTGGGCTTGGAGTGTTCTGAACCAAATCTTACTGAATGGGTGGATATGGTTGAGAGACAGAAGAATCCTAAGGCTAAGGTTACAATTGCATTAGTAGGTAAGTATGTTGAGTTGCATGATGCTTATCTCAGTGTAGCAGAATCCTTACGCCATGGCGGTATTGCTAATGATGTTGAAGTTGATATAAAATGGATCAACTCTGAGGAAATCGAGGAAAACGGAGTTGAACAATATCTCCAGGATGCTGATGGAATACTTGTGCCAGGCGGCTTTGGAGATAGAGGTATTGAAGGAAAGATTAAGGCTATTACTTATGCAAGAGAAAATAAGATTCCGTTCTTTGGTATATGTCTTGGTATGCAGATGGCTGTAGTTGAGTTTGCAAGAAATGTGGCAAAGCTAGACGATGCAAATAGCTCAGAGTTTGGAGATACCGCATTTCCAGTAATTGACCTTATGCCGGAACAAAGGGACGTAGATGAAAAGGGCGGCACAATGAGATTGGGCGTATACCCATGTAAGATTATAGAGGGCACAAGAATGCAGGACATCTACAAGGACGAGCTTATATATGAAAGACATAGACACAGATATGAATTCAACAATGAATATAGAGATACTCTCTCTAGCCTAGGGTTAATTCTATCAGGTCTTTCACCTAGTGGTAAGCTGGTAGAAACTGTTGAGTTAGAGGATCACCCATGGTTCGTAGGTGTACAGTTCCATCCTGAATTTAAGTCAAGACCAAATAAGGCACATCCTTTGTTTAGAGACTTTATCAGGGCTGCATATGAAAACAAAAAATAAATAATGTGATTGCTATAAATTTAAAGGCACTCTTTGCACAGATAAGCTGCAAAGGGTGCTTTTTTATGTTATAAAAAAATTCTAGGATATTTCTGTATAATGTTCCATGTACTTGACAATAATTATTTATACATCACTTTTTTGCTAAATTTTATAGTCCAATGGATATACTAGCAAAATTGGATGATATTTATGGGGATAAGAGAAAGGTAGCGGTTAAAATGAATAAAGGGTATACAATTATTAAATTAAATTCAAGAAGTCAAAAATTTTCTCAGGTTTTGAAGCTTTCTATAGCCGTAACAATGCTAGCTATTCTTGTTGTATGGCTGGTATCTGCATTTTATGCTGAGGATATAAATGCAGGGCTTGCTCAAAATATTGTAAGGCTACATGTTATTGCAAATTCAGATTCGGACGCCGACCAGGCGCTAAAGCTTAAGGTTCGTGATGCCGTTATTGAGTATATGAAGTCAGAACTGAGCGATTCAAAGAATATCGAACAGACCAAGGTCATAATTAATAAAGATCTGAATAGGATACAGGATATTGCAAGAGAGGTTATAGCAAAAGAAAATCAAAATTATGCTGTGACAGCAAGCATAGGATACTATCCTTTTCCAACAAAGACATATGGAGATATTACTCTTCCGGCAGGTAATTACGACGCTTTGAGAGTGGTAATAGGCAAGGGAGAGGGAAGGAACTGGTGGTGTGTTCTTTTCCCGCCGCTGTGCTTTATTGATGCAACTCATGGCACAATACCTGAATCTGTAAAAATGGATTTAAAGGAATCCTTATCAGATGAGGAGTATGCTATTATTACCTCGACCGATAAAGAAGAGGATATTCCAATTAAGATTAAATTTAAGGTTGTAGAGTTTCTAGAAGGGACAAAGATTAAGTTTACGGGCGCTATAAGCAAGCTCTTCAACTAAGCCGTTAATTGTAAGTAAAATAAGCAAGTATAATAAGCGAGTATAATAAGCAAGCATCATAAGCATATACTTGTATATAGATAATCATATATTTACAACAAAAACTCTTGTTAATTTGACAAGGGTTTTTTTGTGCGACAAAATTCGAACTCTTGGTTGAAAAAATCCTTTTTAATGGTATAATTGTTGATGTTTAGCTACTAATACAGAAAGGTGTAGAAATATGAAAAGTAGAATTAGTTCCGTAGATATGTTGAAGGCTATGGCTATATTCGGTGTATTAATAATACATATATCAGCAATGATGCTTTCAAACTTTGATATACCCTCTATTAATTGGTATTTTTACGTGTTCTGGGCCTCTATAGTAAGGTGGAGTGTACCAGTTTTCCTTATGTGTAGTGGAGCATTATTCCTAAATTCTGAAAAATCTATTTCGATTAAACAGATTTATACAAAGTACTTGCCTAGGATTTTGGCAGCCCTTGTTTTTTGGGCTCTTATGTATGAAATATTTGATGTTATTAGGGAGTACTATAGCACGGGAATATTAAGCCTTGCAATGATTAAAGATGTCATTAAAAATATATTAACCTGTAATACACATTTTCATTTTTACTATCTTTATATGATTATACTGATTTACTGTCTTGTGCCTGTTATTAGAGTATTTACAGATGCTGCTGATAAGAAGCAGACGGAGTATGGTTTATTTGCATGGCTTGGCCTGGGTATTGTATTCCCGTTCATTATTAAGTTTTATCCCTTTAACCTTTTAAAGGGTATGGTTTTACAGTATGGACTTAAAATGGCCTATGCTGCCATTGGATTTTTCGTATTGGGTTATTATTTCAATAAATATGTACTTACCAAGAAGACAACTTACATAATCTATTCTCTTGGTATAGTGGGTTTTGCAATAACCGTATTTGGCACAATATCAAAATCCTCGCAGTCCCTAAATACAACATTTTTAGAGGGAATGTCTCCAAATGTAACAGCAATGGCCGCAGCACTATTTTTATTCATAACAAATCAGGGAAAGAAGAAAAATAGCAAATTAATAAATTCAAAGGCAATTGGATATTTATCAAAAGCAAGTTTTTGTGTGTATCTAGTTCATGACTTCTTCAATATAATATTTAGAATATTGAACATTGATAAAATGATACCTAATGTGCTAGTTTCTATCCCTGTTTTAGCATTAATCAATCTAATTATGAGTATTGGTGTATATTTTGTACTAGCTAAGATTCCATATGTTAAAAAGTATTTGATTTAGATAAGTATTTATACAAAAGTTAATACGGTAAATTTTCTAAGAATACTCGAGTTTACGTTAGTTGGAGCGAGCTTTTTAACGCAACTGGTATCCCTTCTAAAATGTTAGAAATTAGGATAATTAGTAATTTATAACTATTGTGTTCTGCCAATAATTATGTAATTATTAATATAAATAATTTCATAAAATAGGGGGATATGGGAATGATAACCAGAGACAAACTAAAAGGTTTTGTGGCAGGCGCAATTGTTGTTTCACTCTTAAGCAGCACAGTATTTGCCGCACAGGTAGGAAAAAAGGTTACAGCATTCACAAACAACATTAGCATTTATGTTGAAGGAGTACTGTCTCAGAAAGTGGAAGGCTTGTCATATAAGGGATCAAACTATATTCCAATCAATGCCGCCAGTGCAATAATGGGCAAGGAGGCAACCTGGGACGCTAAAACCAATAGTTTATACATTGGCAAAAAGCCCGCTCCAGCCAAACCACAAGTTCAAAAAGTGACTGTTAATAATGCAAAAGAGTTTATAAATGCATTGGGCTCAAACAAACATATTATACTGAATAAGAATACATATAATATTTCGTCCCAGGCTAATTATTCTCCTAATGAAAAGGTTAGCTGGGAGGAAGTTTACGACGGTATGGAATTAACATTAAACAGTATCGAGAATTTGACAATAGAAGGAAGTGGGAAAGAACCTGTTGAAATAGTGGCAGAACCAAGATATGCATACATCTTCAGATTGAACAATTGTAAGGGAATTACCTTCAAGAATATTAAAGCAGGACACACTATTATACCCAATAAATATGAATGTGAAGCTGGCGTTTTATCTATTACAAGTTCAAGCAGCATATCTATTTCAAAATGCACATTGTATGGTTGCGGATCTGAAGGAGTAAACGCCATGCATACAAACGGACTTAAAATGGAGGACTCAATTATTGAAAAATGTAATCTAAGGGTAATGGATTTATTTAGTTGCTCTGATTTTATATTTAAGAATAGTACTTTTAGAAATTGCAAGTATCAGGATATGTTTTTATTCTATAATTCAAAGAATATCAACTTTGACAAGTGTGAAATTAAAGAAAATAACTCAATATCAGGTAGCTATAAATACCCTTTAATTACTTCTAACCAAAGTAAGGGAGTCAAATTTACCAATTCTAAATTTATAAATAATAAGGTCCCTATATTAAGTTCGGCTGATGAAAAGATTGACTTTACAGGAAGTACTTTTGAAGGCAACGATTTTGATAATAAAGAAATAACTGTCAAGCTACAAAAATACTTACCCAAAGCAATTATAAGCAATATGGACACCTTCGAAACACAAATAAATAAAGACGGATCAATTTTTTATTTATTCAGCAAATGGAACAAGGGACAAAACCAGTTTCTCCATAATATTCAGATTACCTGTGATGAAAACGGCATATTGAATTACCACTATAAGGATTATGGGTTTGTTGATAAAAATCTAAAAAAAGTTAATATGTCAAAAGAGGACGCGTTGGTTTTAGTTAAGGGCTTTGCTACTGACTTTATTAAGGATGGGGCCTCTCTGAATTTTTTTAATACTCCTGCTTACCCAAGCCTATTTGACAAAAATCACGTGGAGAGCTGGGTTGCAAAAAAGGGTAATATAGAGTATCTAATTATGGTTGATTTGGATTATGGTTATGTTGTTTATAGCAATTTTGCAGTGTCACCGAATACTTTTATTATTAAAAAGTTTATAAATAGATAAGGTATGCACCTACCGCCACTAGAATTTAAGCTTTGGTGCAGAATGAAAAGCTTTACTATATTTTTTAGATTATTATGATATAATGTGTGTATTATATTGAAAATTACATTTTTAAGGGGGTTAATATAAGTAATGGGACTTTTAAACTTTATTAAATCACAGTTAATCGAGGTAATAGAATGGACCGACGATAGCAAAGACACTATGGTTTACAGATTTCCTGTAGAAAATAAGGAAATAAAAATGGGTGCTCAACTTACCGTTAGAGAATCCCAAGTAGCGGTTTTTGTTGATGAAGGTGCAATTGCGGACGTCTTTACCCCAGGCAGATATACTTTAGATACCGCAAATATGCCTGTAATAACCAAACTCAAATCATGGAAGCATGGATTCAATTCTCCTTTTAAGTCCGAGATCTATTTTGTTAACACAAGGCAGTTTACAAACTGTAAGTGGGGCACCACAAACCCGATTATGAAGCGAGATGCCGATTTTGGAATGGTAAGAGTAAGAATGTTTGGAGTATATTCTTTCAAGGTTTCTGATGCTCAAGTATTTTTGAAGGAAGTTTTCGGAACCTCAAGTTACTTTACAGTTGACGGAATAACCGGGCAATTGAAAAGCAGCATTGTATCTGGGGTAGCTGATCTAATGGCAGAAACTGCAATCCCAGCACTGGACCTTGCAATGCGTTATGTAGAAATTGGAGATTTATCAAGGGATAGATTGCAAGAAAAATTCAACATTTTAGGACTTACCCTAGTATCCATTAGCGTTGAAAATATCTCGCTACCACCTGAGGTAGAGGCTATGATGGATAAACGTACCTCTATGGGTATATTAGGAGATAGCCTCAATCAATACACCAAATATCAGGCGGCGGAAGCAATGAGAGAAGCAGCACAGAACCCGGGTGGAATTGCTGGAGCAGGGATAGGATTAGGAGCAGGTGTTGGTATAGGCAATGTATACGCTGAGGCACTTAGACAAAATGTAGTTCCTGTTACACCACAAGCACCTCAAGCGCCACAAGCCCCAGTTCAAGCAGCACCAGCTACAGCTACTACAAAATGTTCAAGCTGTGGTGCGGGTATGGCGGCAGGTGCGAAGTTCTGTATTGAGTGTGGGACAAAGGTTGCGCCTATTTCAAAGTGTAGCAACTGCGGAGGAGACTTCCCAGAAAATAGTAAATTCTGTCCAGAATGCGGTCAAAAGAGATAATTTTTAAAGAGGAGAGTTGTATATGACTCAAACAAGTTATAATCAGGCTGCTAATGGAAGTGAGGAAGACCAGAATGCAACTGAAACCAAGGCTACTGCCTTTAAATGCCCTTCCTGTGGAGGGGTTATGGTGTTTAATCCGGCAAGCCAAAATCTAAAGTGTGAGTATTGCGAATATTCCATGAATATGGAGGATAGCAATCAGCAAATATCTGCCAATGAATTTGATGATGAGACAGAGCTTAGCAAGGGTGACGTCTGGAATAGCCAAAGCCATGCTGTAAAATGTAAAAACTGTGGAGCAACTACAATAAGCTCAGCATTTGTTGTGTCAGATAAGTGTACTTTTTGTGGGACTGCAAATGTTTTGGAAGAAGTAATTCTTACAGGGTTAAGCCCTGAGTATGTTGTACCTTTTAAAGTATCCGAAAAAACTGCAATTAGTGAGTTCAAGCAATGGGTCAAGCGCAGATGGTTTGCTCCTAACAAGCTCAAAAAGACTATAGATGGTACTAGGGTAGATTTGACAGGTTTGTATGTTCCATGCTGGTCATTTGATACTGACACTAGCTCCTTCTATACAGCTATGGCAGGAGAACACTATTATGTTACTGTTACCGACACTGTAGTAAAGGACGGCAAGACAGAGCATGTTACAAGACAGGAGCAGAGAACAAGGTGGTATCCTGTATCGGGTCAGTATTATGAAGATTTTAGAGATTACATAGTAGACTCGTCAGTAAACATTGATGACAAGATGATGGATAAAATACTACCTTACAATATGAATGAGCTTGTTCCATTTAAGCCAGAGTATTTATCGGGATTCAAGGCAGAAAGGTATTCTGTCTCTCTCAAGGAAGGCTGGAAACTTGCTAAGCAGAGGCTGGCCTATAGTATTGAAAGAGGTATTGTTAGGCAAATTAATGCTGATGAAGTCAAAAATGTTAGGTTTAAAACAAATTACGACAACAAACACTTTAAGCATATATTGTTACCTACTTGGTATTCTGCATTTAAATACAACAATAAGAGCTATGCCTTTATGATAAACGGACAGACTGGCAGGGTAGCGGGTCGTTCCCCAATATCTCCATGGAAGGTTATGGCGCTGGTTGTAGGTATTGCGGTAGTAGCTGTAATTGGTTACTTTGTTTATACTAACTTTATTGTCTAAATTCTGACCTCGGAGGTTATATGTGGTTTTTGGAGCTTGGCTGGTCACATTGTAGTTTTTATGTTGAAATGATAGTGCGCCTTGCAGCAGCTTGTATTTTGGGTGGCATAATTGGATATGAGAGAGAACATGTGCATAGACCTGCCGGATTTAGGACTCATATTTTGGTTTGTGTTGGTTCGGCATTGGTAATGGTCACGTCTGAGTTTATCTATTACACTTACTCTTCCCATACCAATCTTGACCCTGCTAGACTAGGAGCACAAGTAATCAGCGGAATAGGTTTTCTGGGTGCTGGTACAATAATCAAAGAAGGCGTAAGTGTAAAGGGACTAACTACAGCAGCTAGTCTTTGGGCAGTATCCTGTATAGGTATCGCAGTGGGCATTGGATTCTATACTGGAGCAGTGGTTGCAACAGCTGTAATTTACTTTACTTTGATTATATTGAAAAAGCTGCAAAGCAAAATGGCTATCAATAAGGTTACTAGAATATTTGTGCATACGGTACTTGAGAAGGGACAAATAGACGAGGTCTCCGAAATTATTACCTCAACAGGAGCAACTATTACCCGATTGGTGGTAGTAAGCAGTGAAAAGGACGGGGAGCTAGTACTAAAGATTACTTTAGACAACTGCGATATAAGGACACTTGCACTTCTTACAGAAAGTTTGCTGTGCCATAGAACGGTACGGCGTGTATATGAGGACTAAGTATAGTCCAAGTAAAATTATAATAAAAGAAACCTTTAGACTGACCCCTATAATTTAGACCTAGAAATTGATATGATCCTCCTTAAGTAAATAAGCAAAATTTACTTAAGGAGGATTTTCTATGCCTAAATACAGTCCAGAGTTTAAAGAAAAAATAGCCAGAGAATACTTATCACAGGGACGATCCACTTGCTATACAGGGTCACATCACTAATACAAGGCCACATCACTTTACAGAAACTTGTACTATTTTTCTGCCTTTCTGAATAAAAATATTCGTGAGTGTACTTAAGAGTTTATTCATAATATGCGGCAGGAGGATGATACATAGATGAGTGTTCTGGAGTCAATGCTAGATTGCAGTAATGATAACTCAGTGCTTCATAAAGGACTTACTGACAAGGAAGCAAAGAGAAAGTTGGAAAAGCATGGTCCAAATCTACTTTCAGAGAGAAAGAGGATATCTCCATTTAAGATTTTGTTTGAACAGTTTACTGACCTAATGGTAATAATTCTAATAATTTCTACAATAATATCAGGCTTCATGGGTGAAATGACGGAGGCAATCACGATAATTGCTATAGTCATTGTTAATGCCATATTGGGCTTTGCGCAAGAGTTTAAAACAGAGAAAACCATGGAGGCACTAAAATCTCTTGCAGCCCCTACTGCTAAAGTTATCAGAAATGAGCAGCAGGTTAGCATTCCAGCACAAGAAATAGTACCAGGGGACGTCTTAATCCTTGAGACAGGAGATAGAATACCAGCAGACGCAGCCATAATTGAATGTAAAAGCCTTCAGGTAGATGAATCTCTTCTTACAGGAGAATCTGTGCCAGTTGATAAAAGCTCATTTAATATAAGCAAAAAGACCCTTGATCCGTTTGATAAAAAGGCATCAGTATATATGGGCACTACAGTTACAAATGGAAGGGCTAGGGCCATAGTATTTGCAACTGGAATGCAAACTGAGATGGGTCATATTGCTGATATGATTCAAAATATTGAGGAGGACGAAACCCCACTGCAGAGGCGTTTGGATAATCTAGGTAAGTTCATCGCTATAGGATGCCTTGCGATATGTGCTATCGTATCACTAACAGGTGTAATAAGGGGAGAAAAGCTGTTCAATATGTTGCTCTCAGGTATTAGCCTTGCTGTAGCCGCAGTGCCGGAAGGACTTCCAGCTATAGTAACTATTTCACTGGCACTTGGCGTACAGAGAATGCTAAAAAGAAATGCACTTATTAGAAAGCTTCCAGCTGTAGAAACTTTGGGATGTGCAAGTGTAATATGTTCAGACAAGACTGGTACACTTACAGAGAACAAAATGACAGTGAGAAAGATATATGCAGCAGGATATCAGCTAAACGTTACAGGAAGCGGTTACAACACAGATGGAGATTTCATTGCGGAAAATAGCAGGTCATCAGATCCACTTAAGCAAGAAGCGGTTAGGCTTGCATTGGAAATAGGGGCATTGTGTAATAATTCAGTGATAGAGAGGTCTGCTGAGGGGAAAGGGCTTGATAGGATAAAGGCTCTAGTCAAAAAACAGGAAACCTTGAAGATATCGGGGGACCCTACTGAGATTGCACTTACTATTGCAGCTGCAAAGGCAGGAATTACACAGGATAACCTATGTCACCGATATCAGAGGCTTGATGAGCTCCCATTTGACTCTGATAGAAAATGCATGTCGGTTGTTTGTAGAACTGACAAGGGTGAGGTATTAGTGCTGACAAAGGGCGCACCCGACTTTATTATAGACAAGTGTACACGTATACTGTCAGCTAAGGGAGTCATAAGGCTTGATGATGCTACTAAACGTACTATCGGTAAAATAAACGATGGCATGGCAGGTAATGCCTTAAGGGTTATGGGCTTGGCCTATAGAAAGCTTGAGACGGGCAAATATAGCAAGGATTCCGGCAACTTGGAAAAGGATTTGATATTCGTTGGACTGATGGGAATGATTGATCCTCCAAGAAAAGAGGCTATAGATGCTGTACAGAAGTGCAAGCTTGCTGGCGTTAAGCCGGTAATGATTACTGGTGACCACAAGCTGACTGCTACTGCGATAGCCACGGAGCTCAATATTTATTCTGACGGGGATATGGTACTTACAGGGCCTGAGTTGGAGAAGATGGACGACTCAGATTTAGAAAAGGTCGCTGATAATGTATCTGTTTATGCTAGAGTTTCGCCAAAACATAAGCTGATGATTGTAAGAGTACTAAAAAAGCTTGGACATATTGTCGCTATGACGGGTGATGGTGTAAATGATGCACCAGCTGTAAAAGAAGCTGACATTGGGGTTTCAATGGGTATTACCGGAACTGATGTCACAAAAGAAGCTTCTGCTATGATACTACTAGATGATAACTTTGCTACAATTGTTGCAGCCGTTGAAGAGGGCAGAGTTATATACAATAATATAAGAAAATTTATCAGATATATGCTCTCCTGTAATCTTGGAGAAGTACTTACAATGTTTTTGGGTATGCTTATATGGCTGCCAATACCACTTTTGCCCATACAGATTTTATGGGTCAATCTAGTTACTGACGGCTTGCCGGCAATTGCTTTAGGGCTCGATCCTCCAGAAAGAGATATTATGATGAAACCACCAAGGGGAGCCAAAGAAAACATATTTTCGCAAGGCTTGCTCAAGCTTATATTAATCCGAGGTACCATAATAGGTTTGAGCACCTTGGGGGTATTCGTCAGTATTCTGTACTTTACAAACAATGTAGAATTGTCAAGAACAGGTGCATTTATGACGCTGGTCATAACACAGCTAATACATGTGTTTGAATGTAAGTCAGAGTCTCGAAATCTGTTTGAAATATCACTATTTGACAACATTCCTTTGGTTCTGGCAGTCTTGTGCTCACTTGCTATGATTTTGGCAGTTGTATATATTCCAACACTGCAAAAAATCTTTGAAACAGTGCCATTGGGCTTCACAGAATGGAGCATGGTAATAGGCTTCTCAATGTTCGGACCGCTGCTTTCAAGCCTGACAGGGTTGAATGGGGGGAAGAGGAGAGTTATAAAAGAATATAAGTAAGTTGTTTCTGTAAAAAAGTATAGCATAGCCCATCATTTGGGGGGTTATGCTATGTTTTTTTGGAAAAATATTTAAATACTCCCCTATATAATTAAGTTTAATCAGTTGATTCAATCAATTCTATCCCTGTATTAATGTCTACAAAACAGATACTAAAAAAGCTATTAGTGGGAATTTAAGTCATTAGAACTGATTTAACATCAGGGGTATTTTAAATATTTCTAATAAATAATTCGAATAGCGTAGCTCTGAACGATACTTTATTTCTAAATAATTACATGGTAAAATATGATAGCAGCACTTATTGTTAAAAGAATTAGGTTTGATAATAAAAAGTAAATAGAAAAAAGTTTTGATTTTTAACCCTTAAATATTAATGAACTAATTTTATTATACAGAAAGGACCAAAACCTATGATAATGCCCTATCTACAGTTTAACGGCAACTGCGAGGAAGCTTTTAATTTCTATGCAAGTGCTTTTGGAGGAAAGATCACATTTTTATCACGTCTGAACAGTGACCCCAATAATCCTGTAATGCATGCATCAGTAACGTTAACAGAATCAGGTGGGAGTGTCAGTGGCGCTGACACAGGCGAGCCTGTAAAAGTTTCAGGCATGTCAATCCTTGTTCTATTTCCATCGGCTGAGAAGATTAATGAGATAGCGACAAAGCTTGCCGAAGGAGGTACTCTTGTGCACGGTTTTGTGCCACACCCGCCTCCTGACGACAATGGCGGTGGTGCGGAGGTAATTGATAAGTATGGTTATACTTGGTTTTTGTGTGCGTAGAAAGCATCAAACAAATTCAACATAAAAAATGAAGTCAATCATAGTCTGCATGATTGACTTCATTAAGCTTTTTATTATAATTATCATGATCTACTCACAGAAACGCATGCTTCTATTAGCAATTATTTTATACGCCTCATAATTATTTTTTCATGTTTTGATACTTGTTTTTCTATACGCTGAAGGATTTCTGTATTTTGCTTATATCCATCGAATAAGGCGTCAAGCTTTTTACTATATCTCGTTTCAAGCCAGCAACATCCGTTTTCAAGCCACCAATTTCGCCTTTTACAGATTCAAACTGTTGTGTCATTTCAGAATACATTTTGTTCATTAGTTCATATATTCTATCGTCCATGCTGTCGTCCTCCTAGCTGATAATATTATACCATGTACTATAAAAACAACAACGGCATCTTCCTCTTGAAATACACCACAAAAACCTATATAATTTTACAGAATGACTTTTCCATATAAGTACCAAATTTCGTGTATTATCTATGAAAAAGTTACATTTCGTTCATAATTTATTAAAATAAATTATGGATAATTATACTTGAATCATTTATATGATACAGGTTAACTCATTTCATAACCCAAGATGAAACGCAAGGCAAAATTATAGGGGGGAATATAATGATTGAGATTCAGAATTTGACCAAGCAATATGGTCAGATAAAGGCTGTAGACAATATTAGCTTTACAGTCGAAAAAGGTGAAATACTCGGATTTCTAGGGCCAAATGGTGCTGGAAAGTCTACTACAATGAATATCATTACCGGCTTTATCCCATCTACTGAGGGGACAGTAAAGGTGTGTGGCTATGATATTCTTGAAAATCCAAAAGAGGTAAAAAAGAGAATAGGTTACCTACCAGAACTACCACCATTGTATATGGATATGACAGTTTCGGAGTATCTCGACTTTGTTGCAGACCTAAAGGATGTCAGCAAAAAGGAAAAGAAGAGCCAGATGTCAGACATTATGGAGCTTGTTAAGCTTACAGATGTTAGAGGTAGATTAGTTAAGAATCTCTCGAAAGGTTACAAACAGAGAGTTGGACTTGCTCAGTCTTTGCTGGGTAATCCTGAAGTATTGATTCTAGACGAACCAACTGTTGGTCTTGACCCTAAGCAGATTATTGAAATAAGAAAGCTTATCAAGGCGTTAGGAAAGCAACATACAATCATTTTAAGCTCACATATATTGCCAGAAGTTAGTGCGGTATGTGAACGTGTTGTAATTATAAACAAGGGTAAAATTGCTGCTATTGACACCCCTGAGAACCTTTCAAAGGGTATTGGCACAGTTAGCAAGCTTGCGGTTACAATAGCAGGAGCAAAGAGCTCAATTATGAGTGCTATAGAAGGTATCTATGGCGTTAAATATGTTGAGGCTCATATAGAAAAAGAATCTGATGTTATTCAGTATGTAGTTGAATCAGATAAGGATATAGATGTTAGACGTCCTCTGTTCTTTGCACTTGCAAAGGGAGGCTACCCTATACTCGAAATGAAGTCTATGGACTTGACTCTCGAGGATATATTCCTGCAGATTACTACTCAGGAAAAGGAGGTTATCTAATATGTATGCCATTTTTAAGAAAGAATTCAGGTCTTACTTCAGTTCTCCTACAGCATATGTAATGATGGGCCTGTTTATATTAATCTCTTCCATAATATTTTTTGTAAATCTACAGGGTCAAACTGCAGATTACAATTTTAACTTTTCTTATATGTCTATTATACTTATAATAATCGCTCCAATCCTCACCATGAAGATACTGGCTGATGAGAGAAAGGGCGGTACTGAAGTATTACTTATTACTTCACCAACAAGTATTACTGATATAGTTGTTGGAAAATACTTAGCTGTTTTTGCTGTATTTTTGATTATGACAGCTATTACCTTTGTATATCCAATAATATTAAGCGCACTCGGAAATCCATCAGCACCAGAAATAATTGGCGGATATGTTGGATTTATACTATTAGGTGCATCGTTCCTTGCATTTGGTTTGTTTGCTTCTTCAATCACAGAGAGCCAGATTATTGCTGCAATAGTAGGAGTAGTTGGTCTGGTATTAATGTGGTTACTTCAGGGCTTAGCACCTGGACTTGGAGGGATATGGTCAGACGTTCTCAATTGGTTCTCATTATTCTCAAGAAGTACAGATTTCTACAGTGGAATTCTGTCACTTTCACCAATTGTATACTATATTAGCTTCTGTGCTGTATTCATTTTCCTTACAATTAGAGTAATTGAAAAAAGACGCTGGAGTAAGGGGTGATAATAAGTGGGATTAAAAATTAATAAAAAATCATTAAAATATGGCTCAAACTCAATTATTTTAATTGCGGTAGTTTTGGCTATAGTAATAGTAATAAACCTGCTTGTCGGAATGGGTGGCTTCAAGTGGGATTTAACTTCTGACAAGAAATTTAGTATATCTGATGAAACTTCAAAAATTATGAAGGAATTGGATTTAAAAGATGTAGAGATATATGGTCTATTTGATGATGGAGAAGTATCAGGCAATGCAGGCTATACAGAATTGATAAATATTGTTGAAAAATATGAGCAGTTTGGTATCCCAGTAAGATATGTTGATCCGGATAAGGACCCAGGCACAATCCGTTCCTTGGACGCTAGCGGAACAAAAAATATTACAAAGGGTGACTTCGTAGTAAAAAAAGGTAGCAAGGTTAAGAGATTACCTGCATCGTCCCTATATGGTGAAAGCACTGATTATGGTAGATTTTCAAGGGCAGAAGCACTTATGACAGGTGCTATCAAGTATGTTACAGCTGACAAAACACCAGCAGTATACTTTATACAGGGTCACGGTGAACCGTCTGTTCTGCAGCAAATGACACAATTTGCGCAAGCACTTCAGGACAATAATCTTGAAGCGAAATCTATTTCACTCGTGACTGAGAAGTCAATACCTGAGGATTGTGAAATGCTTATATTCGTTTCCCCTCAAAAGGATCTTTCAGAGGAAGAAAAAATAAAGGTGCAGGAATATATCAAAAAGGGTGGAAAAGCTGTTTTCCTCATGGACCCCGTTGAGACAGGCGATAAGTTCGTAAACTTTGAAGAAGTAATGGCTTACTACAATGTTGGAATGGGCTATGACATTATCAAGGAAAATGACCAGAATAGGCATTTGCCAGGTGACGAGTACTCAATTGCTTCTGTACCTGAAAGCACCTCTATCACCGAAGGCGTAAGTACTCAGGACATTCTTCTGTTCCCAGACACAAGAAGTATCAAGATACTGAAGAATGCTTCAAAAGACTATGTAAGTTCTACAGTATTGGTTAAGACCAGTGAAACAGCCGCATCAGCTGACATAATGAATCAAGGAAGTATAACAGAAGGCCAATTCAATATAGCAGTGGCTTCTGAGATAGAGGGCAGTGGTAAAATTCTAGTGTTTGGAAATGGTAAGTTTGTTCTTGATGCTGCTTTATCCAGCCAATATGCAACATATTTTTCAAATGGCACATATTTAGTGCTTAATACAATGGTTAATTGGATGCAGGATAAGAAGGACGAAACAACCGTAGCGTCAAAGTTAATTATGCCAAAGACACTTACTGTTACAGAAAGCCAAAAGAATATTTTTGGTGTTATTCTTATAGGCGTATTACCATTATTGATAATCGCTGGAGGTTTGGTGGTTTGGCTCAGAAGGAGGCACCTATAATATATGAAGTTATATAGAAATGCAATTATACTTCTAGTTATATTGGGAGCACTTGTGGGAGCATACTTCCTTATAAGTAATAAGGTTAATAACGATGCAGCTGCAGACTCTACCATGGATTTAGGTGAGGATGCTATTAAGGTTGTTTCATTTGAAAAAGACAATATTAATTATATCGGCTATGACAATGAAAATGGTAAATTCTCAATCTCGCTTAAAGATGATACTTGGACCATTGAACCTGCAATGGAATTTGCTATGGACGAGCTTGTAGCTAATGCTGCGGCTATTGATGTATCCGCTATAGTAGCTAACAAGGTAATAGAAGAAGATGCAAAGGATTTAGCTAAGTATGGTCTTGATAAGCCAGAAACCATTACAGTGGGGCTAAAGGACGGTACAAAGAAAGTAGTTGAATTTGGAGACAAGACGCCTACAAATGATGCAATATATGTCAAGATGCAAGATGAGAATAAGGTTTATACTGTTGGCTCATATTATTTTGATAAGCTTTTAATGAAGAGAGGCCAGTTTATCAAACAGGAAATACTTCCGGTTGAAGAGACAGCAATAAAGACTTTCTCCATTACTAAGGACGGTACTTTACTATATTCACTTAATTTTGTTAGTGATAGTGAAGTTGACATCACTGCACCAATTGTTGAAAAGGGCGATGCCACAAAGACACAACCAATCAAAGCAAGTCTTGTTACATTATTGATGACTGATATAGTGGATGAAAATCCAACTGACTTGTCAAAGTACGGTCTTGATAAGCCAAGATATGTGATTGAATTTGGTACTAGCGATACAACAAAGAAGATTGCCATAGGCAAGGACATCTCATCAGGAGCAGCATACGCTAAGTTTGTTGATTCAAAGGGTGTATTCCAACTGGATACGTCGCCACTGACATTCTTAGATATGAGTCTTACAGATGTAATTGATGTGTTTGTATATCTTCCAAATATCACTGATGTAGCATCAGTTGAGATAAATCTTGATGGTAAAAAGGTTGTATCAGAGATTACACATTCAGGTGACAATGAACAAACCTTTAAGGTTGAGGGTAAGGACGCAAACATGAAAAATGATAATGGCGACTCTGTTTTTAGAGCGTACTATCAAGCTATCATAGGTCTGACACTCAAAAAGTATGATCCTACTTTAACTCCTACTGGAACGCCGGAGGTAACTATTAAGTACAACCTAAGAGATGGAAAATCTGTTACAGTAGGATTAATATCAAAGGATGATAACTACTATTATGCTATGAAAGACGGTAAATACACAGGCAGATTAATTCTCAAGTCAAAGCTCGACGAGTCAGACGGTATTAGGCCAACTTTAGATGCATTATTAAAGGCTATCAATAAGTAATTTTTTATTAGAAGTATTAGAAGAGCAACTCCAACATAGAATTACACTAGAGAAGTTTCTTTGTAAATTATGTTAGGAGTTGCTTTTTTTATGAAGGGTGAAATCAAGAATATACTGAAGGTTGCATTTCTTTATATGGCCACAGTAATTGGCGCGGGATTTGCTTCAGGACAGGAAATAATACAGTTCTTTTCTACGTACTATAAAGGTGGCTTTTTTGGTATTATACTTGCAGGCTTTCTTTTTTCAATAGTTGGGTATGTAGTATTGAACAAGGTGTATACTGAGAGAATTAATAATTATGATGAATTCTTATTCCCGATTCTTGGGTATTTTTTAGGCAGTTTAATGGAATTTGTGGTTATGCTTTTCATGTGCTGCATTCTTAGTGTAATGGTTTCAGGACTGGGCAATGTACTTATGGGTTTCACTGGGTTCCCTTATATGCTGTGCGTTATAATATGCTCACTGATTTGCTGCATCGCTATAATGTCCAATATTAAGGGAGTTATGGCCATGAGTTCTATTATTTCACCAATTCTTATTGTAGGTATTATAGCAGTAGGCTGCTATATAATACTATCTAGGGATGTATCTGTATTTAGTATTTCATCAAAGGTTAAGGTAATTACAGATAACTGGGCATTCTCTGCCATACTTTATGTAAGCTATAACACAATTTTATCAACCGTTATTTTATCTAGCATGCTGCCTTATCTAAAAACAAGAAAGGTAAGTGGCTGGGGTGGAGTCTTAGGTGGAATTATGCTAGGTGCCACTGCACTTATACTAAATACCGCATTATACCTTTTCTTTCCTCATTCCATAACCTCAGAAATACCCGTACTCGGAATAATTCTAAATAATAGTAAGTGGCTTGCAGGACTATACAGTATAGTACTGGCTCTAGCAATGTTTATATCCGCCGTAACTTCAGGCTTCTGTCTGACCGAAAGGATTAGCACCAAGCTCAAAATTAACTACAAGTTAGTGGGGTTTATACTGTGTGCCATCACTATTCCACTCTCATCTATTGGTTTTTCTAGCTTGATTAATACCCTATACCCTATATTTGGTTACCTTGGATTGTTCATGTTGATAGTGATAATTCTTGAGTTTATAAAGGGGATAGTAGAAAAAAGAAGGTTGCACCAATAAATTTATGGAAATACTACGCTCTTGTTTGACAAATGCCTTATTTCACCTTAAGATTTTAGAGAGTAATCAAAAAGAAATGAAACTATAGTTGGTGTTACTAAATAGACTATGCTAAAATATTTATAACTCTATTATTTAATAACTTATACATATGGTTTTGAGGTGAGTTAATTGACTAAAGATAAAGACACTAATATACAATCAAATTCAAATGTTGTTAAGTTGCGTAATACTCATCCAGTTAGGACTTTTTTTTCATTCATACTTCTACTGCTATTAATATCAGCTGTTATTCTATTTACGCTTCTGAAAAGCTCAGGTTACGATTTTAAAAGTATGAGCGTTCAGGAGGCCTTCTCTTATTTAACAAATCAGGCAAAGTCAAGTGACCAACATCAGATTATTTCATTTTCTATTGATGGAAGTGGGGATTATAAGCTATTTAAGAACTACATTGTTTTGGCATCAAAGGATGGGGTTAAATGGTATGACAAGAGCGGAAAGCTGCTGCAAGAGAAGGCGATGACCCTTATTCAGCCAGTGTTAAGGATAGCAGGCAGCTATATGGTAGTGGCGGACGCTGGTGGTAGGGACGTTTATGTCTACAAAGACAAGGCATTATTATGGAACAAAAAATTAGATGATGAGATTATAAGCGTAAATATAAATGAATGGGGAATAAGCTCCATTGTTATGCAGTCAAAGGAGTTCAAGACCTCGGTACAGGTCTTTGATGAGAATGGAGTGGACAAGTATACCAAAATGTGTGCGGAGGACATTGTTCTTTCTGCTATGGTCTTAAGAAGTGGGGAAGACGTTGTAATAAACAAGCTTAGCACCGATGGTATTAAAACAGGGACAACCTTGGAGTTTCTTAATATTTATGAGGAAAAGCCCATAGCAACAATTGCAATCGATGAGCAAATTACACCGATATTATTTTCTACAGGCAAAACACAGGTGGCTGTTGGGACAAATGTAATAGTTGGGGCTGACGAAAAGGGCAAGGAATTGTGGAGGAAAAGCGCAAGTCTTATATATTGCACTGCACCAGAAACATCAAAATATATAGTATACTCAGGTGCCTTCACCACAAATGGAAAAGAGACGCACAAGGTTATAACCGTCAACTCGGCTGGCGAGACGGTTTATAGCTTCGATATTAATGAAAAAATACTTGGAATGCACCTATATGGGGATAGGGTTGCATTGAGAACTCAAAGAAGTATATATTTATACACTCTCAAGGGACAAAAAGTTTCAGAGTATCATTCACCAAATGAGATACAGGACGTTTACCTTATAGGTAGAAAACAGATTGTGCTTATGCACGGAGGAAGTATATCTGTTATGAACATGGATTAACGTATTAATTAATACCAAGCTAGGAGGTTACAACAGTGCCAGTTATTAATTGGACAGACATTGCTGTTATAGTAGTGATAGGAGTTTTCACTATTATAGGGTTGAGAAATGGGTTTCTTTATTCTGTTTTTAGACTGCTTTCCTATATTATAGCATTAGTTGTTGCTGTCAAAGCTTATCCAATATTATCCTCAGCACTTCAGAAGACTATTTTATACGATAAGATTAAGGTATATGTAATAAATAGTATTCAGAGTGCAAATGCTGCAGCTGCTGCAACCGCAGTCTCAGATGCTACTAATTTTGCAACGGGTCAAGCTACGGCTTCAGCTATATCAGATAATGGGCTACAGCTGTCACAATCAGCAATTCAAAACATAAAACTGCCCGATTTTCTGAAAACATCGATAATCAATGATGTAGCTCAAAAAGGCCTAGAGACCAAAGCCGCAATACTTGATGCTGTAGGACATGAGATATCAATGCTGATAATAAACATTATTAGTATGCTGCTTATCTATGTGCTTATTAG
Source organism: Bacillota bacterium (assembly GCA_023439045.1). Classification (GTDB taxonomy): domain Bacteria; phylum Bacillota; class Clostridia; order Acetivibrionales; family DSM-1351; genus Ruminiclostridium. The sequence continues at coordinate 162,181 of JAEXOY010000018.1, forward strand.
GTTTGGGCTTATGTTCGCTAGAATAATTATTAGAGCAGTAGCTAGTATTCCTATTTTCAAGCAGTTGGATAGAGCAGGAGGATTTGCGCTTGGAGCCGTCGAGGGAATATTGGTGGTTTATGTTTTATGCGCATTTATTACGCTGTTTAGTGCAACACCTGCATTTAACTCTGCTATTAATAGCGTAAAGCAGGCAAGGTTTGCACATTATTTCTATGAGAATAACTTCATTGTATCTTGGCTTAACCCTGACAAGCATTTAGATAGCAGTGATTCACTTCAAATAAATCCTATAAAATCAACAAACAATCAAAAGAGCAGTAATCCTTGATATCTTGTCTTCAACTATATATTAATTAATAATAATTTACTTCAACTAGATATTAATCCTTAATAATTTACTTCAACTAGATATTAATCCTTAATGTTTTATACTTCAATTAAATATGCTTTTCATGTTTTTTATCCAGTTGCCTATTTCTTCTAGACATAAATCTTTCATAATAGTAAAATGTTTCAAAAGAGAAAGTGTTAGAGGCTGAAAGGATTGATTATAATGAAGAGCAATAGCGTAAAGGCTGGAATAGAAAGAGCACCACACAGGTCTCTTTTCAAAGCAATGGGTTATACCGATGAAGAATTAGCAAGACCACTCATTGGTATCGCAAACTCGAAAAGCGAAATTATTCCTGGACATATTAATTTAGATAAAATTACAGAAGCAGTTAAGGCTGGCGTTAGAATGGCTGGGGGAACCCCTATTGAGTTTGGTGCAATAGGTGTTTGCGACGGAATAGCCATGGGACACATTGGTATGAAGTATTCGCTTGCTACCAGGGAGCTTATAGCTGATTCATGCGAGGCTATGGGTTTGGCACACAGCTTTGATGGAATGGTTTTCATTCCGAACTGTGACAAGATTGTACCCGGCATGTTAATGGCAGCTGCTAGAATAAATGTTCCTTCCATCGTAATCAGTGGAGGACCAATGCTATCTATAACTAGAAATGGCAAGCCTCTCGACCTAAACAGTGTATTTGAAGCGGTAGGTTCCTACAAGGCGGGCACCATGACAGAAGAGGAAGTAAAGGATATAGAGGACAATGCATGTCCGGGATGCGGTTCTTGCTCCGGCATGTTTACTGCCAATTCCATGAACTGCCTCACAGAAGTGCTAGGAATGGGCTTGCCAGGTAATGGCACCGTGCCTGCTGTCTATGCCGAAAGAATAAGACTGGCCAAAAAAGCAGGCATGAAGGTGATGGAACTGGTGGAGAAGGACATCAGGCCTTCCGATGTGCTTACAGAGCAGGCTTTTGCAAATGCACTGACTGTAGATATGGCACTGGGCTGTTCAACGAATTCAGTATTGCATCTGCCTGCCATTGCAAACGAAGCTGGCGTAGAAATAAATCTTGATATTATCAACGAAATTAGTGGCAAAACTCCAAACCTTTGCAAGCTAGCACCTGCAGGACACCACCATATTCAAGATTTGTATATGGCGGGAGGCGTTCAGGCCGTTATGAAGGAGCTTGCTGACGCAGGTCTTATCAATACAGAGCTTATCACTGCTACGGGAAAAACAGTGGGAGAAAACATCGAGAGCGCAAAGGTGCAAGACCGTGATGTTATCAGAAGCATAGAGCAGCCATATAGCAAGACAGGTGGTATAGCGATACTCAGAGGCAATATTGCACCTGATGGAGCAGTTGTAAAGAAGGCGGCAGTGGTGGAGGAGATGCTTGTTCATCAGGGACCTGCCAGAGTATTTGACAGTGAGGATCAAGCAATAGACGCCATTTACAATGGAAGGATTGTTAAGGGAGATGTTGTAGTAATTCGATATGAGGGACCAAAGGGTGGACCGGGTATGAGAGAAATGCTTGGGCCAACCTCAGCTATAGCTGGTATGGGACTGGGCAGCTGTGTTGCACTAATTACAGATGGCCGTTTCTCAGGAGCTTCAAGAGGTGCGTCTATAGGTCATGTATCTCCCGAAGCTATGGAAGGTGGGCCAATAGCACTTATCAATGAAGGCGACATAATAAAGATAGATATTCCAAACGGAAAAATAAATGTTGATGTTTCAGACGTTGAGCTAAGCAAGAGAAGAGAAGCATGGAAAGCGCCAGAGCCGAAGATTACAAAGGGTTTTCTAGGCAGATACGCAAGACTTGTTACCTCTGCAAGCACGGGTGCAGTGCTCAAGTAATAAGTAAGAAAAACTTGCAATAGAGGTATTATAACTACTTTTGAAAGGAAGTGAGATTTGATGAAGTTATCAGGTGCTGAAATTTTGATTGAATGTTTAAAAGAACAAGGCGTTGATACTGTATTTGGATATCCGGGAGGTCAGGCCCTTATTATATACGATGCTCTATATAAAGCCAGGGATGAGATTCGTCACATTCTTACTTCTCATGAGCAGGGTGCGTCTCACGCTGCTGACGGTTACGCAAGAGCAACTGGCAAGGTGGGAGTGTGTATTGCTACCTCAGGACCGGGTGCTACAAATCTTGTCACGGGAATAGCTACAGCATATATGGACTCCATACCTATTGTTGCTATTACCGGACAGGTGCCTACCGGTCTTTTGGGGAAGGATTCCTTCCAAGAGGTTGATATTACAGGAATCACAATGCCTGTAACAAAGCATAACTTCATAGTAAAGGATGTTACCAAGCTGGCTGATATAGTCAGAGAAGCCTTTTATATTGCAAAAGATGGCAGGCCGGGGCCTGTGCTAATAGATGTCTGTAAGGATGTAACGGCAGCTGTTACTGATTATGATGCAAAGCCCGTTATAAGCAAGCTGCTCAGAGAAAAAATGCTCACTACGCAATACGTACTGAATATGGACGAGGTAGAGGTGGCTGCACAAGCGATAAATACTTCACAAAGGCCAGTAATACTCTCTGGTGGAGGTGTTGGAATTGCAGGGGCAGAGGGGGAGTTGCTGACCCTAGCGCAAAATGCAAACATTCCTGTATGTACTTCTCTTATGGGAATGGGGACTTTTCCGGGAGACCATCCGTTATTTATGGGTATGGTAGGGATGCATGGCACGCTTACTTCAAATTATTCTGTACACAACTGTGATTTATTCATAGCCATTGGTGCAAGAATGAGCGATAGAATCGTTAGCAATGTCAAAGGCTTTGCTCCTAACGCAAAAATACTGCATATTGATATTGATGCCGCAGAGATAGGAAAGAACATTAAGGTGGATTATCCTCTGGTAGGCAACCTAAAGGAAATTATGGGATTGCTTGTTGAAAGGGTAAGCCAAAATGACAGAAGTGAGTGGATTGCCAATGTAAATGAGTGGAGGCAGAAGCACCCCCTCAAATACTGCAAGCAACCGGGAGTACTTAAGCCACAGTATATTATGGAAAGAATTTATGAGCTCACAAAGGGAGAGGCAATAATTACTACCGAAGTTGGTCAACACCAGATGTGGGCTGCCCAATATTACAAGTACAAAAAGTATAGGCAGTTTATCTCATCGGGCGGCCTAGGAACAATGGGATATGGTTTGGGCGCATGTATGGGTGCACAAATAGCCTGCCCTGACAAGAAGGTAATCAATATAGCAGGTGACGGAAGCTTCCGTATGAATTGCAATGAGCTGGCTACGGCAGTGGAATACAAGCTACCTATAATCATAGCATTGTTCAATAACAGGGCGTTGGGCATGGTGCGACAGTGGCAGGAGCTATTTTTTGACGGACGTTTCAGCCAGAGTAGTATTGACCGTGGCACAAACTTCAAGGCTCTTGCAGAGGCATTTGGAGCAAAAGGCTACAATGTTCGTACTCCCGAAGAGGTGGACGGTGTTCTGCTTGAAGCACTAGCGCAAACAGATACACCTGTTTTGATAAATTTTGAAATTGACAAAAATGACAAGGTTTTCCCTATTGTACCTCCGGGTAAGGGGATAAGTGAGGCAGTTGATTGCTAAAAAATGAACCAGTTGATTTCTGAATAATCAAGCTGTTGATTGCTAAATAATGAAACCGTTAATTGTTAAAGAGTAATAAAATGGAGCTTGACGCAAAAAGTGATAAGCTCCATTATTATTATTTTATTAGTAACAATTTTTATATTAATTTACGATAAAATTTTTGCTTGACTATTGCTAATGTCTATGTTAAACTTGTTATTGCTCGCTGTGTAAGTCTTTTTTTTTATGTCCAAATTATTCAAAAAGTTGGACAGACATACAGAGAGAGCTACTATATTGAGCGGCTGGAGGTGTAATTAATGAGAATTAAAATCACGCTCGCATGTACTGATTGCAAACAGAGAAATTATTCAAACATGAAGAATAAGAAGAATGATCCAGATAGACTGGAAATGAAGAAGTACTGTAAATTCTGTCACAAACACACTGTTCATAAGGAAACAAAATAATTCCTTTTAGTGTTGGTTGAGATGTTTAATATAATGAGTTGCATGTCAACAATTACAGTATAACTTCCATATGATTTTAAAATAATTATAATTGGGATGTGATTAAAATGGCTGAAAATGAGGGCAAGAAGAAGGTCAACTTCTTTGTAAGAACTGGTAAAGGCATGTCAAAGCTCTTTAGAGAAATAAGAGCTGAACTAAAGAAAGTAATTTGGCCAAGTAGAAGTCAGCTTATCAACAATACCGCTACCGTGTTGTTATTCTGCCTAATTGTTGGTGCAATAATATGGGCAGCTGATGCGGGACTGACAGCGCTTTCAAATGTAGTATTTACTAGGTAGTAAAAGTTTTTAAGGGAGGACATGAGGCTCTATTTAGGTGGGCCTGTTATTAATATGTCTGATGAAGCATTATGGTACGTTGTCCATACCTATTCTGGGTATGAGAACAAGGTTAAAGCCAATCTTGAAAAGATAGTTGAAAACAGAAACATGCAGGACTATATAGTGGACATCGCTGTTCCAATGGAAGAGCAGATAGAGATTAAGGATGGCAAAAAGAAGGCTACCCTTAAGAAGGTGTTTCCGGGCTATGTACTTGTCAAGATGATAATGTCAGACGAGTCCTGGTATGTTGTAAGAAATACTAGAGGAGTTACTGGTTTTGTTGGACCAGGGTCCAAGCCTGTGCCGCTTTCTGATGAAGAAGTTAAGGCTATGGGTGTTGAGGAGTTTCTACCTGAACTGGATTACGAAGTAAATGACAATGTCAGAGTTATTTCGGGTCCATTGGAAAACTTTATTGGTATAGTTGAAGAAATCAACTTTGAAAAGAAAAAGGTCAGAGTTTCAGTTTCAATGTTCGGTCGTGAAACACCTGTCGAATTGGAACTCACACAAATACAAAAGATTTAGGCCATTAGGCTGATACTGCCAGCTAGATGCTTGGCATTATCATTTTTAATAAATTTTCTTATGTTGTAGTTAAATTTGGGAGGTGGAATTAATGGCAAAGAAAATTACAGGTTACGTAAAACTTCAGATTCCTGCGGGGAAGGCAACTCCGGCTCCACCGGTTGGACCAGCATTAGGACAGCACGGCGTAAATATCATGGGTTTTTGTAAGGAATTCAATGAAAGAACTGCTAAGGACGCAGGGTTAATAATCCCTGTTGTTATCACAGTTTATGCTGACAGATCTTTCAGCTTCATCACAAAGACACCACCAGCTGCTGTACTTTTGAAAAAAGCATGCAAAATTGAAAGCGGCTCTGGTAAGCCAAACAAGGATAAGGTTGCAAAGATTACAAAGGCTGAAGTTCGTAAGATTGCTGAGCAAAAAATGCCTGATTTGAATGCTGCAAGCGTAGACGCTGCTGCAAGCATGATCGCAGGTACAGCTCGCAGTATGGGCATCGTAGTAATAGACTAATTATTTTGGTGACCTATAATCACCAAGGAACAATTCGTGGGAGGAAACTAGGATTTCCGACAATAATTAACCACTTAAGGAGTGTGACGTATGTTTAGAGGAAAGAAGTATCAGGAAAGCGTAAAACTTTTTGATAAATTAAAGCTTTATGATCCAGCTGAGGCTCTTGATCTCACTCAGAAAATGGCTAAGGCAAAGTTTGATGAGACTGTTGAAGTTCACATCAAGCTTGGCGTTGACTCAAGACATGCAGACCAACAGGTTAGAGGCGCAGTAGTATTGCCTCACGGAACTGGTAAAAAGGTTAGAGTGTTGGTATTTGCGAAGGGTGACAAGGCTAAAGAAGCAGAAGCAGCTGGTGCAGAATTCGTTGGAGCTGAAGAATTGGTAACAAAGATTCAGAGCGAAAACTGGTTCGATTATGATGTAGTAGTTGCAACACCAGACATGATGGGTGTTGTTGGTAGACTCGGTAAGGTATTGGGTCCTAAGGGACTTATGCCAAACCCAAAAGCAGGAACTGTATCAATGGACGTTGCTAAGGCAATAGCTGATATCAAAGCAGGTAAGATTGAATACAGACTTGACAAGACAAATATTATCCACTGCCCACTCGGAAAGGTATCTTTCGGAACAGAGAAGCTTATGGACAATTTCCGTACTCTTCTAGGAGCAGTTGTCAAGGCTAAGCCAGCAGCTGCTAAGGGACAATATTTAAAGAGTGTTGTTGTTTCATCAACTATGGGTCCTGGTGTAAAGGTTAATCCTTTAAAGGTTAATGAATAATTATTATTCACTTCCAGAAAAAGGTGCTTTACAAATTGTACAAATAGTATTATGATATAACATGTTGAATTTAATAGCGAGCCATAGACAGCAGGTATGATGTTTACACATTATATAAATCCTGCCGAGGTTGAATCAAGAGATGATTAATCACCCTTTGTATGTCTATGTGCCTGCAAAGGGTTTTTGTTTGAGATTATTCATTAAAATAAACTCATTATCCTGATAAAAGGAGGTGGATGTTTTGCCTAGTAACAAGATACTTGAACAGAAGAAACAGGTTGTTGCTGAATTATCCGAAAAGATTAAATCAGCTCAAGGTATTGTTTTCGCTGATTACAGAGGATTAACTGTTGAACAGGATACAGCTCTTAGAAATGCTTTCAGAGCAGCTGGAGTTGAATACAAGGTTGTTAAGAATACATTAACAGGCTTGGCTGTTAAGGAAAACGGAATAGAAGGATTGGATCCTTTCTTGAACGGTCCTACTGCAATGGCAGTGAGCGCAACTGATGCAGTTGCACCTGCAAAGGTTATTTCAGAATTCGCAAAGAAGTATGAAAAGCTCGAAATCAAGGTTGGTGTTGTTGAAGGTAAGGTTATCGACGTAAATGGTATAAAGGCTCTTGCTGAATTGCCATCACGTGAGGTTCTTATCGCAAAGGTATTGGGTGGCTTCAATGCTCCTATATCTGGCTTCGTAAATGTATTGAACGGCAATATGAGAGGTTTGGTTGTAGCCCTCAACGCTATAGCTGAACAGAAAGCAAATGCTTAATTGTTAATGAGAAGACTCGTTAATGAATTATAAACTAAAAAATTAAAAACAAATATTATGGAGGTATAATACAATGGCTAGTGAAAAGGTTTTAAAATTAATTGAAGATGTAAAGGTATTAACTGTATTAGAGTTATCAGAACTCGTAAAGGCGTTAGAAGAAGAGTTTGGAGTATCAGCAGCAGCTCCTGTAGCAGTTGCAGCAGCTCCTGCAGCAGCAGCAGCTCCAGTTGAAGAAAAGACTGAATTCAATGTTATATTGAAGGAAGCTGGCGCAGACAAGATCAAGGTTATCAAGGTTGTTAGAGAAGCAACTGGCCTTGGATTAAAGGAAGCTAAGGACCTCGTTGATGGCGCTCCTAAGACAATCAAGGAAAACGTATCAAAGGACGAAGCTGCAGCTCTTGAAGCTAAGTTCAAGGAAGTTGGCGCAACTGTAGAAGTTAAGTAATTAATTCTCAATTAGCAAAAACCCGATATCTTAAGGTATCGGGTTTTTTGTACACTAACTATTAATATTTTATTATGATGATGGTTATAGCTATTTTTAACATTATGGTTTATGATATTTACATATAGTTTAGGCATATTTTCTTATAGGTAAGTATTTCCATCCATTGGTATAAGTACCTCTAACTCTGGGTTATCTTCGAGTAGGCCCACTAGATACATAGATAAGAACCTATTTGGTTTGATATTAATATTTGGGACAGATAGTATCTTTCCGGGGGTTGAGCCTCTGAATATCTCAAAGTTGTAGGTATTTGGTGGTAATGATAAATACGGTGAAGCAACGTTAAAGCCTATATTTTTAAACAGAAGATCACCACTGCGAAGTGCCACATCTACTGCCGGAGAATTTGGAGAAAGATTTACTACCCTAAGTTGTGCTCTCTCAGGATTCATAGGAAGTCTTGTATCCTCTACCTTTGTTAATTTAATATTTTCCAGCTTACCGGTAGCAGCCGCTGTGGATATAGTGCCGGGAGCAAGCAATACCTGCTCAGTGAGTACAGGTGTTGAAGTGTCACCAGTAGCATAAATAGCTATATTATAGTATCCCGAAGGAACGGCTATATACTCGGAAAAGTCTTTATAGCAGAGGTTTCTTGCAATAAGAGCACCATTTGCATAGACGTCTACGCATGGGGCGTCTGGAACAGCATGCAAAACACGAATATTTGCTGTTGGTAGACCTGCAGTATTATATGTTCCTTGTTGTAATCTTGAATTAAAGCGTGGTATCTGATTTATCATTATACCCCTCCTTGTTACTAATAATTATAAATATGTAAATTATATGCTATATAATATGACTTCTGCATATTTTTTGTGTTAATAAATACAAAATAATTGCTGCTATCGATGTCGGGAAATATTATAAGGCATTGGTATACATTAGGAAATTCACATGTGCAAAGTGCACTAAAATCAAAAAGAAATGAATGGATAAATAAATAAAAAGTGCTAAAAAAGAAGCACTTTTGTTGACAAGCTATTTTCATTATGATAGAATTATAAACTGCATTAAAATTTCTATTATTATACCTATTTTTAGATAAGTACTATGTTTTAGCACAATTATAGCACAGACGCATAAACAAGACAATAATTGTTAATAATATTTTATGGTTTGACTGTAAAGTTAGTATATGTACTTTTGATAATTATATGTATTAAAAAAAGTTCCAGTTTTAGAAGTAGGAAGCTAAATTGAGATTATTAATTTTATGTGGACAATACTATCCATTTAAAATTTTTATATTCCTATATAAGTCATAATTTATGAGGTGATATAAAATGGTAAAACCCGTGAAATTGGGTAGAAACACCAGGATGAGTTATTCAAAAATCCGAGAAGCACTAGAAATGCCCAACTTGATAGAGGTTCAGAAGAATTCCTATCAGTGGTTTCTAGATGAAGGATTGAGAGAGGTTTTCAGGGATATTTCTCCGATTACCGATTATACCGGTAACCTTATACTGGATTTTGTTGATTACTCACTTGATGACACACCTAAGTATAGCGTTGAGGAATGTAAGGAGCGAGACACTACATACTCAGCCCCACTTAAGGCGAAGGTACGTCTCATTAACAAAGAGTCAGGAGAAGTAAAAGAGCAGGAAATATTTATGGGTGATTTCCCACTCATGACTGACAATGGAACCTTCATTATTAATGGTGCAGAGCGTGTAATAGTAAGTCAGCTTGTTAGGTCCCCAGGTATTTATTACGCGATGAAGTTTGACCGCGTTGGAAAGAAGCTTTATTCGAATACTGTAATTCCAAACAGAGGAGCATGGCTGGAGTATGAAACAGATTCTAATGATGTATTATCCGTTAGAATTGACAGAACCAGAAAGCTGCCTCTTACTGTGCTTTTAAGAGCTTTGGGTTATGGAACAGACTATGAAATAACTCAGTTGCTTGGAGAAGACGAAAGACTTTTAGCTACTATTCAGAAGGATAATGCTAAGACATATGAAGAAGGTTTGCTTGAAATCTACAAGAGATTAAGACCGGGCGAACCACCAACTGTTGATAGTGCTAGAACACTTCTCAATAGCTTATTCTTCGATCCAAAGAGATATGACCTTGCGAAGTTTGGACGCTTTAAATTCAACAAGAAACTTGCTCTCCCAAATCTTATATCAGGTTTTGTTGCAGCAGAAAACATTGTTTCACTTGAAACAGGAGAAGTTCTTGTAGCAGAGGGTCAAGTAATTGAGCCTAGCAAGGCTGAAGAAATCCAGAATTCTGGTGTTTCTGTAGTTAGCGTGCTCATTGATGGCAAAGCCATAAAGGTTATTGGTAACAAGACAGTTGATATAAGTGCATTTATAGATTTTGATGTTACTGATATTGGTATTACTGAGAAGGTTCGTTATGACGTTCTCAAGGAAATACTTGACAACAACAATGGCAAGGACGAGATCAGAAAAGTTCTTAACGAGAGAATTAATGATCTTATACCAAAGCACATTACTGTCGAAGATATTATCGCTTCAATAAATTATATTATTAATTTGGCTTACGGAATAGGAACAACGGACGATATTGATCACTTGGGTAACAGACGTCTGCGTTCTGTTGGAGAACTCTTACAGAATCAGTTTAGAATTGGTTTGTCAAGGATGGAGAGGGTTGTTAGAGAGAGAATGACAATTCAGGATATTGATATAGTTACTCCTCAGGCTCTTATAAATATAAGACCTGTAGCTGCAGCTATCAAAGAATTCTTTGGCTCCAGCCAGCTGTCACAGTTCATGGACCAGACTAACCCATTGGCTGAACTAACACACAAGAGAAGATTATCAGCACTCGGACCTGGTGGATTGAGCAGAGAAAGAGCGGGCTTCGAAGTCCGTGACGTTCATCACTCTCACTATGGTCGTATGTGTCCTATTGAAACACCTGAAGGACCAAACATTGGTCTTATAGGTTCATTGTCAACCTTTGCAAGGGTTAATGAGTATGGTTTCATAGAAGCACCATACCGAAAGGTTGATAAGGCTACTGGTATTGTTACAGGCGATATAGTGTATGTTACTGCTGATGAAGAAGATGCTTACGTTATTGCACAGGCAACAGAACCATTAGATGAAAATAATAAAATAATTGCAAAAAAGGTTATTGGTAGATACAGAGAAGATATCAGAGAATTTGAAACTTCCAAGATAGACTTAATGGACGTGTCACCAAGACAGCTCGTTTCAGTTGCTACTGCAATGATTCCGTTCCTTGAAAACGACGACGCTAACCGTGCGCTCATGGGATCAAACATGCAGCGTCAGGCAGTACCTCTTATCAGAGCAGACGCGCCTATCGTTGGAACAGGTATGGAGTACAAAGCAGCAAAGGATTCTGGAGTTTGCGTAATCGCAAAGAATTCTGGTGTTGTCGATAAGGTATCTGCAAGTGAAATTACTATTAAGCTTCCAAATGGTAAAAAGGATGTTTACAAGTTATTAAAATATATTCGTTCAAACCAGGGAACTTGTTTGAATCAGAGACCTATTGTCAGAAAGGGAGAGGTTATTGAAAAGGGTGATATAATCGCTGACGGCCCATCTACTGACAATGGTGAAATAGCACTTGGAAGAAACATTCTCATTGGTTTTATGACATGGGAAGGTTACAACTACGAGGATGCTATCTTGATTAGCGAAAAGCTAGTTAAGGAAGACGTATATACTTCTATTCATATAGAAGAATACGAAGCAGAGTCTAGAGATACAAAGCTCGGACCTGAAGAAATAACTAGAGATATTCCAAATGTTGGTGAAGAAGCCTTAAAAGACCTCGATGAAAGAGGTATTATCAGAATTGGTGCTGAGGTTCGTTCGGGCGATATCCTGGTAGGTAAGGTTACTCCAAAGGGAGAAACTGAACTTACAGCGGAAGAAAGACTGCTCCGTGCAATATTTGGTGAAAAGGCTAGAGAAGTGCGTGACACTTCACTCAGAGTACCACATGGTGAGTCTGGTATTATTGTTGATGTTAAGGTGTTTACTCGTGAAAATGGAGATGAATTGCCACCAGGAGTAAACCAATTGGTTAGATGTTATATCGCCCAGAAGAGAAAGATATCTGTTGGTGACAAGATGGCGGGACGTCATGGTAATAAGGGTGTTATCTCAAGAATTCTCCCTGAAGAAGACATGCCATTCCTCCCAGATGGTACACCGCTACAGATAGTTCTTAACCCGCTCGGCGTACCTTCACGTATGAATATCGGTCAGGTACTTGAAGTTCACCTTGGCTTTGCGGCAAAGGCACTTGGATGGGAAATCGCTACCCCAGTATTTGACGGTGCAACAGAAGAAGATATTAGAGAAACTTTGATACAAGCTGGTAAAGACCCTGATGGAAAGACTATTCTGTATGACGGAAGAACTGGAGATCCATTTGATAATAGAGTTACAGTAGGTTACATGTACTACTTGAAGCTTGCCCACTTGGTTGATGACAAGATTCATGCTCGTTCAACTGGACCATACTCACTCGTTACTCAGCAGCCACTTGGTGGTAAGGCTCAGTTCGGTGGACAGAGATTCGGAGAAATGGAAGTTTGGGCTCTTGAGGCATACGGTGCGGCTTATACACTACAGGAAATACTGACTGTTAAGTCTGATGACGTTGTTGGAAGAGTAAAGACATATGAGTCTATCGTCAAGGGTGAAAATGTTCCTGAACCAGGTATTCCTGAATCCTTCAAGGTTCTTATAAAAGAACTTCAGAGCTTGGCTCTTGATGTTAAGGTATACTCAGAGGAACAGGAAGAAATCGCAATCAAGGAATCTGTTGAAGATGATCTTGAGGAACTGAACGTCAATATAGAAGGTAGAGAGGACGAGGTTCTTATCACAAATGACTTTGATGATGAACTCAGAGAAGACATTCTAGAAGACGACATTGATATTGATGACCTTGAAGATATAGGAAGCATTAGCACAGGTGACAATCTAGAAGAAGAATTGCCAGACGATCTGTTCTCTGACGATGATTTGACTGATGACTTTGATGATCAATTTTAGGAGGGGATATAAACTATGTTTGAACTGAACAACTTTGATTCTATAAAAATAGGTTTAGCTTCTCCGGAAAAGGTCAGAGAATGGTCAAAAGGTGAAGTAAAAAAGCCGGAAACAATCAACTACAGAACATTGAAGCCTGAAAGAGACGGCTTGTTCTGTGAAAGAATATTTGGACCACAGAAGGACTGGGAATGTCACTGTGGTAAGTACAAGAGAATTAGATACAAGGGTATCGTTTGTGACCGTTGCGGAGTTGAAGTAACCCGTTCAAAGGTTAGAAGAGAAAGAATGGGACACATAGAGCTTGCTGCTCCTGTATCTCACATATGGTACTTCAAGGGAATACCTAGTAGGATGGGTCTTATCCTTGATATGTCACCAAGATCACTGGAGAAAATACTATACTTTGCATCATATGTAGTTATCGATCCAGGGCACACACCATTGTCAAAGAAGCAGGTATTGACTGAAAAGGAATACAGAGATTCTGTTGACAAGTTCGGCATGAATTTCAGAGCTGCAATGGGTGCTGAGGCTGTTAAAGAGCTCTTGATGGAGATTGACCTAGAGGGTATGTCAAAAGAGCTAAGAGCAGATCTTGTTGATTCAACAGGCCAAAAACGTATCAGAACAGTTAAAAGATTAGAAGTTGTTGAAGCCTTCAGAATTTCAGGTAATAGACCTGAATGGATGATTCTAGATGTTGTACCTGTTATTCCACCTGAACTCAGACCTATGGTACAGTTGGATGGTGGCAGATTTGCTACATCAGACTTAAATGACTTATATAGAAGAGTTATCAACAGAAATAACCGTTTAAAGAGGCTGCTTGATTTAGGTGCTCCTGATATCATCGTTAGAAATGAAAAGCGTATGCTTCAGGAAGCTGTTGATGCACTTATCGACAATGGAAGAAGAGGACGTCCTGTAACAGGACCTGGAAACAGACCACTCAAGTCATTGTCAGATATGCTAAAGGGTAAGCAGGGACGTTTCCGTCAAAACCTTCTCGGTAAGCGTGTTGACTACTCTGGACGTTCAGTTATCGTTGTAGGACCAGACTTAAAGATATTCCAGTGCGGGCTTCCAAAGGAAATGGCGCTGGAGCTGTTCAAGCCATTCGTAATGAAAAAGCTTGTTAATGACGGTCTTGCTCACAATATAAAGAGTGCAAAGAGAATGGTTGAAAGAGTTAGAAACGAAGTATGGGACGTACTTGAAGAAGTTATCAAGGAACATCCAGTTCTTCTAAACCGTGCTCCTACACTCCATAGACTTGGTATTCAGGCATTTGAACCAAAGCTTGTTGAAGGTAGAGCATTGAAGCTGCATCCATTGGTATGTTCAGCGTACAATGCCGACTTTGACGGTGACCAGATGGCTGTTCACGTACCATTGTCAGCAGAAGCTCAGGCAGAGGCAAGATTCCTCATGCTCTCAGCTAACAACCTGTTGGCACCAAAGGACGGTAGACCGATTACAGTACCAACTCAGGACATGGTTTTGGGTAGCTATTATTTGACTATTGAGAAGGAAAATCAGCCAGGTGAAGGCAAGATATTTGCTGATATGGATGAAGTTCTCATGGCTTATAATGAAGGAATTGTAGGACTACATTCTAGGATTAAGGTTAGAGTAAAGAAGGAAATTGATGGTGAAATGAGAACTCAAGTAATTGAGTGTACACCAGGAAGATTGATATTCAATGAAGCAATTCCTCAGGATATTGGTTTTGTTGATAGAAGCGACAAGTCAAAGTTATTTGATTTAGAAATTAATTTCCTTGTTGGTAAAAAAGAACTTGGTAAAATCATTGACAAGTGTATAAGAGTTCACGGTACTACAAAGACTGCTGTTATCCTTGATAAAATTAAGGCATTGGGCTTCAAGTATTCAACTAGAGGTGCCATTACCATAAGCGTATCTGATATGGTTATTCCAGAAATCAAGAAGCAGTACTTGCAGGAAACTGAGAACACAATTGACAATATAGTTAAGCAGTACAAGAGAGGTCTTATATCTGATGATGAAAGATATAACTCCGTTATCAGTGCTTGGACTGAAACTGGTGAAAATATTACAAAAGCCCTCATTGATAACCTGGACAGATTTAATCCTGTTTACATGATGTCACAGTCAGGAGCGAGAGGTAATATCAACCAGATTAAGCAGCTTGCAGGTATGAGAGGTTTGATGGCCGATACATCAGGTAAGACTATCGAGATACCTATCAAGTCAAACTTCCGTGAAGGTCTTAACGTGCTTGAGTTCTTTATTTCAACACACGGTGCTAGAAAAGGTCTTGCGGATACAGCGCTTAGAACTGCTGACTCAGGTTACCTCACCAGACGTCTTGTTGACGTAAGTCAGGATGTTATAGTAAGAGAGCTTGATTGCGGTACTGACAGAGGTATAGAAGTATTTGATATAAAAGATGGTTCGGAAGTTATCGAACCATTGTCAGAAAGACTTATTGGACGTTATCCTACTGAAGACATTGTTGATCCTAACACTGGAGAGATTTATGCTCATAAGGGTGATGTTATTGATGAGAGAACAGCTGAGAGAATCGGAAAGAGTGGTATCAAGAAGATTAAGATCAGATCAGTTCTTACTTGTCAATCAGAGGTTGGTATATGTGGTAAGTGCTACGGTTCAAACCTTGCAACTGGTGATGCAGTTAACGTTGGTGAAGCAGTAGGTATTATTGCTGCTCAGTCAATCGGTGAACCTGGTACACAGCTTACAATGAGAACCTTCCATACTGGTGGTGTTGCCGGTGATGACATCACACAGGGTCTTCCTAGAGTAGAAGAACTTTTCGAAGCTAGAAGACCAAAGGGTCTTGCAATAATCTCTGAAATACCTGGTACCGTTAAGCTTCAAGAGACTAAGAAGAAGCGTGAAGTTATCATTACTTCAGAGGAAGGTGAAGCTAAGTCATATCAGATACCATATGGTTCAAGAATCAAGGTATATGATGGTGATGTAGTTGAAGCTGGTGATGAGCTTACTGAAGGTTCTGTAAATCCACACGATATCCTTAAGATAAAGGGTATTAAGGGTGTTCAGGCATACTTGCTACAGGAAGTTCAGAGAGTTTATAGAATGCAGGGCGTTGACATCAATGACAAACATATTGAAGTTATTGTGCGTCAGATGATGAGAAAAGTTAAGATAGAGGACGCCGGAGATACAAATCTTCTCCCAGGCGGCCTAGTTGATATAATTGAATATGAGAGAGAAAACAAGATTGCACAAGAAGCTGGACTCACACCTGCAACAGGTGAACGTACTTTACTTGGTATTACCAAGGCTTCACTTGCAACAGAATCCTTCCTCTCAGCTGCGTCCTTCCAGGAAACTACCAGGGTTCTTACAGAAGCAGCAATCAAGGGTAAGATTGACCCATTGGTAGGTTTGAAGGAAAATGTTATTATCGGTAAGCTGATACCAGCAGGAACAGGTATGAGCAGATACAAGGATATTAGCATAAGCAATGTTATAGAATAAGCAGTGTCTATAGCATTAGAAGTGATATAGAATGAGCAGTGTTATTGAGTGAGTTTGGTTATAGTATCAGTAATTTTATCCTGATAGATTGGATAGAATTCAAAATATTGTAGAACAGACTTGGATATGTTCAGCATATTATGATATAATATTGCAATAATCAAGATAAAGACGTTGATAGAGACAGTAGGTAATAACTCAATTTACGATCTATACAGTCTATGAAGTCTGTATAAGCTATATAGTCTATATAGCTAAGTATGTGAGATTGAGTGCATTCAAAAGTTTTAGCGAGCCGGTGAGAGTGGAAGACTGGTACGAGTAGATATTACTGAAAATCCCTCTAGAGTCTCAAAGCAGAAAGTATTAACAAGTAAGCTTTGACGGAATTCCTCCGTTACATGGAAAATGTATTGCTATAATAAATGTATTGCGATTTTGCTTTTCACATTTGCTTATAGAGTACGTGTAATGGGTGGTACAAAACGAAGCAAAACCTTCGTCCTGTTATGGGACGAAGGTTTTTTTACGCTCGCAAAACATTGATATCAAGAAATATATATAAATGATCAAGGAGGAGCACATTATGTACGAGAAAGTCTCGACAAATCTAAACTTTGTAGAACGAGAAAAAGAGATTGAGAAATTCTGGGAAGAAAACAAGATATTCGAAAAGAGTATAGAGAGCCGCAAAAATGCTGAAACCTATACCTTTTATGATGGACCACCAACAGCTAATGGAAAGCCTCATATAGGTCACGTGCTTACTCGTGTTATTAAGGATATGATTCCAAGGTATAGAACTATGAAGGGGTGTATGGTTCCGAGGAAAGCAGGCTGGGATACACATGGACTTCCTGTTGAGCTAGAGGTTGAAAAGCTTCTTGGACTTGACGGTAAAGACCAGATTGAAGAATATGGACTTGAGCCATTCCTTGAAAAATGTAAGGAAAGCGTTTGGAAGTATAAAGGAATGTGGGAAGATTTCTCAAAGACTGTCGGCTTCTGGGCTGACATGGATGAGCCATATGTTACCTATCACAACGATTTTATAGAGTCTGAATGGTGGGCATTAAAACAGATCTGGGAAAAAGGACTGCTATATAAGGGCTTCAAGATTGTACCTTACTGCCCAAGATGCGGTACTCCTCTCTCAAGCCATGAGGTAGCTCAGGGTTATAAGGACGTAAAGGAAAAGTCCGCGGTAGTTAAGTTCAGGGTAAAGGGAGAAGATGCTTACATCTTGGCATGGACTACTACTCCATGGACGTTGCCATCAAATGTAGCTCTCTGTGTTAATCCAAACGAGAAATATATTAAGGTAGAATGTGACGGTACTGTTTATTATTTGGCAGAGGAACTCGCTGGAACTGTGCTCAAAGCAGAATATAAAGTACTTGAGTCATATATAGGAAAAGACCTAGAGTACAAGGAGTATGAGCCTTTATTTGATTTTGTTAAACCTGACAAGAAGTGTTGGTTTATCACCTGTGATAACTATGTTACCCTTTCTGATGGTACAGGTATTGTTCATATTGCGCCTGCTTTTGGTGAGGATGATGCCAATGTAGGTAGAATATATGACCTCCCATTTGTTCAGCTAGTTGATGCAAAGGGTGAAATGACTGCTGAAACTCCTTGGGCAGGTAAGTTCTGCAAGGACGCTGACAGAGACATACTTGTTGACCTTGATAAGAAGGGCTTACTGTTTGATGCTCCAAACTATGAGCATAGCTATCCTCATTGTTGGAGATGTGATACTCCACTCATCTACTATGCTAGAGATTCCTGGTTCATAAAGATGACTGCAGTGAAGGAAGACCTTATCAGAAACAACAACACCATCAACTGGATACCTGAAAGCATTGGTAAGGGCAGATTTGGTGATTGGCTTGAAAATGTTCAGGACTGGGGAATCAGCCGTAACCGTTACTGGGGTACCCCACTTAATATATGGGAATGTAGCTGCGGACACAAGCATTCCATAGGCAGTATAGAAGAGCTTAAATCTATGTCGCCTAATTGTCCGGAGAACATAGAACTGCACAGACCTCATATTGATAATGTAACAATAGAGTGTCCTAAGTGTAAGCAGCAGATGAAGAGAGTGGCAGAGGTTATTGACTGCTGGTTTGACTCTGGAGCAATGCCGTTTGCCCAGCACCATTATCCATTCGAAAATAAGGAGCTTTTTGAACAGCAGTTCCCAGCTAACTTTATTTCAGAGGCTGTTGACCAGACCAGAGGATGGTTCTATTCACTGCTAGCTATATCGACGTTAATATTTAACGTAGCACCTTACAAGAACGTTATTGTACTTGGACACGTTCAGGACGAAAACGGGCAGAAGATGTCCAAGTCAAAGGGCAATGCCGTTGATCCCTTTGAAGCATTAGAGACTTACGGTGCAGATGCAATCCGTTGGTACTTCTATATTAATTCAGCACCATGGCTGCCAAACCGTTTCCATGGGAAGGCTGTAATAGAAGGACAGAGAAAGTTTATGGGTACTCTTTGGAATACTTATGCATTCTTTGTTCTCTATGCAAATATCGATAAGTTTGATGCAACAAAGTATAGCTTGGAATATGATAAGCTTTCTGTTATGGACAAATGGCTACTTTCAAAGCTTAGTACATTGATTAAAACGGTTGATACTAATCTTGATAACTACAAGATACCAGAGGCTGCAAGAGCACTTCAGGATTTTGTTGATGAGCTAAGTAACTGGTATGTTAGAAGAAGCCGTGAACGTTTCTGGCAGAAGGAAATGAATCAGGACAAGATCAATGCCTATATGACATTATATACAGCACTTGTTACACTGGCAAAGCTATCTGCACCAATGATTCCATTCATGAGTGAGCAGATATATAGAAACCTTGTTTGCAGCATTGATAAGTCAGCTCCTGAAAGCGTTCATCTGTGTGACTTCCCAGTTGCAAACGAAAGCTATATTGATAGCAAGCTGGAAGAAAATATGGAAGCAGTACTAAAGATTGTTGTTCTAGGACGAGCAGCAAGAAATACTGCAAATATCAAGAACAGACAGCCAATAGGCAAGATGTATGTAAATACAGAGGCATTGGACGAGTACTTTACAGAGATTATTGAGGATGAACTAAACCTCAAAAAGGTAGAATTTACTCAAGATGTTTCGGACTTTACTGCATATAGCTTTAAGCCACAGCTAAAGCTACTTGGTAAGAAGTTCGGAAGCCAGATTGGAGAAGTAAGACAGGTACTTTCTGAAATCAATGGTAATGCTGCAAAGAAGGAATTAGATGCTACCGGCAAGCTAAAGCTAACTTTGAGCACAGGAGAGGTTGAACTGGTACCTGAAGAATTGCTGATTGAGACAAAGCAGTCAGAGCAGTTTACTTCCTTTGCAGATGGTGGCGTTACAGTTGTAATTGATACAAACCTTACTCCAGAACTTATTGAAGAGGGCTTTGTGCGTGAAATTATCAGTAAAATACAGGTAATGCGTAAAGATGCTGGTTTCGACGTTATTGACCATATAGTTGTATACGAAAAGGGCAATGAAAATATCGAAAGGATAATGAATGCCAACAAGGATGCTATTCTTGAGGATGTTCTTGCTGATGAAATGAAGCTAGGTGAGCTTGACGGCTATACAGCACAGTGGAATATCAACGGTGAAGATGTTGAGCTTGGTGTTAAAAAGGTATAAGAATAAGGTAAAAATAGTTAATCCTCCGTATGGATGCCATCATACGGAGGATATATTTACTCTATTGTCAGGTTTCTTTATGAACTGGTTTTTCTCGCTAAGATATAGTTATGTATATTTATTTTTGTTGAGCAGAGATTTTTTACATAGTGTCAAAATTTTTAAGCGAGGAAAATTCTGTATGCTTGACAAAATAAGAGTTACAGTGATAAAATTGTATGGTGCATTGAATTGTGCATTTTTTTTTGATGCCTATATAGTATGTTTGCATATGTATTTTACACATTGCAGCAGGAGGAATTTGATTTGTTGGAAAGTCTTAAACACTCAAAAAAGGCAGTTGGAATTAAGCAAACTACAAAGGCTGTTGAAAACAGTCTTGCAGCTAATGTCTTTATAGCGCAGGATAGTGAACATAGAGTAACACGGCCTATTATTGAGTTGTGTGAAAAAAACTCCGTACCTATTACCTATGTTGAATCCATGAAGATGTTAGGTAGAGCATGCGGAATTGACGTAGATGCAGCAGTAGCCTGCATATTAAAGTAGCCTATTTGAAACTGATTTCATTATTGAAACAGTTAAAAATATATTAAACATACCGAAAGGAGGTGTACTAATGCCAACATTTAACCAGCTGGTTAGGAAGGGCAGAGAAGTTATTGAAAAGAAATCAACTGCTCCAGCTCTCCAAAAGGGATTTAACTCTAAGAAGAAGATTTCAACTGATATCAGTGCTCCACAAAAAAGAGGAGTTTGTACAGTTGTAAAGACTATCACTCCAAAGAAGCCAAACTCAGCTCTCCGTAAGGTAGCCAGAGTTCGTCTTACAAATGGTATAGAAGTAAGCTCTTATATTCCTGGAATAGGTCATAACCTACAGGAGCATAGCGTTGTTCTTATCAGAGGAGGAAGAGTTAAGGACTTACCTGGTGTAAGGTACCACATAGTTAGAGGTACTCTTGATACTGCAGGTGTTGCCAAGAGAATGCAGAGCCGTTCAAAATACGGTGCTAAGCGTCCAAAGGCAGGTGCTGCTAAGAAGTAACTACACAGCGTGCTGACAATTTAAAATGTTTGGTGCTTAGTACGTTGATAATATATATTTTGTAATGAATGATAATAATATTGTTCAAAATGTAAGTTATATTTGATGTACATGCGCTGACGACGGTTTTAAACCACGAGTACCTGTGATACTTTAATTGAGCAGGGGTAAATTTTAAATCAGCTGCTCATACTAAATGTTATCATAAAAGGAGGGAAGTAAGGTGCCAAGAAAAGGTCATATATCAAAAAGAGACGTTTTGCCAGATCCAATATACGGAAGCAAGACTGTAACAAAGCTCATAAACAACATCATGTATGATGGAAAGAAGGGTGTAGCACAGCAGATTTGCTATGATGCATTCGATATACTCAAAGAAAAGACTGGAAGAGATCCTCTTGAAGTATTTGAAGAGGCAATGGCAAACATCATGCCAGTTCTCGAAGTTAAAGCTAGAAGAGTAGGTGGAGCAACATACCAGGTTCCAATGGAAGTTAGACCAGACAGAAGACAGACATTGGGCTTGAGATGGTTGACTGACTATTCTCGTAAAAGAGGCGAGCGTACTATGAGAGAAAGATTGGCTGGAGAATTGCTAGATGCACTCAATAACATGGGTGGAGCTTGCAAGAAGAAGGACGATACTCATAAGATGGCTGAAGCTAACAGAGCATTTGCTAACTATAGATGGTAAAATCTCATTGTTAGGAATTGCTTAATAAACTTTCGGTTAGAATAACCAAGGCAGGCAAGTTATTTTGATTTCTTGTTTTGCTGAATAGAGAGAGAAAATATATTATTATTACAAACAAAATCAAAAAAATAGAACTATCGCGAAAGGAGGGTTCTCATGCCAAGGCAATTTAGCTTAGATAAGACTAGAAATATCGGTATCATGGCACATATTGATGCTGGTAAGACTACAACAACTGAACGTATCCTGTTTTATACAGGCAGAGTTCATAAGATCGGCGAGGTTCATGAAGGTGCTGCAACCATGGACTGGATGGAACAGGAGCAAGAACGTGGTATCACTATCACATCTGCTGCTACAACAGCTCAGTGGAAAGGTAACAGAATTAACATTATTGACACGCCGGGGCACGTTGACTTCACAGTTGAAGTTGAAAGATCTCTTCGTGTACTCGATGGTTCAGTAACACTTTTCTGTGCAAAGGGCGGAGTTGAACCACAGTCTGAAACAGTTTGGAGACAGGCTGATAAGTATGGGGTTCCACGTATTGCATACGTTAACAAGATGGATATCATGGGAGCTGATTTTTTCAACTGTGTTAGGATGATGAAGGAAAGACTTCAGGCTAACGCAGTACCAATACAATTACCAATCGGAAGTGAAGATTCTTTTACTGGTATTATTGATTTGGTTACAATGAAGGCTTTATTCTTTAAAGATGACTTAGGTCAAGTTATTGAAGAAGGCGAAATTCCGGACAACATGAAGGATATTGCTAATGAATACCGCGAAAAATTAATAGAAGCTGTTGCTGAATTAGACGAAGAAACAATGATGAAATACCTCGAGGGAGAAGAACTCACAGAGGCTGAAATCCGCAATGGAATCAGACTTGCTACAATTGCAGTTAAGATTATTCCAGTTACTTGCGGATCATCATACAAAAATAAGGGTGTACCACAGTTACTTGACTGCGTAATCGAGTATATGCCATCACCATTGGATATTCCAGCGATTGATGGTATTACAATGGACGGAGAGACTGAGATTACAAGACCAGCTGATGATAATGGTCCATTTGCAGCTCTCGCATTCAAGATTATGACAGACCCTTATGTTGGTAAGCTTTGCTTCTTCAGAGTATACTCTGGAACATTAAATTCAGGTTCATATGTACTCAATTCTACAAAGAATAAGAGAGAAAGAATCGGAAGAATACTTCAAATGCATGCTAACCATAGAGAAGAAATCCAGACTGTTTATTCAGGTGATATCGCTGCTGCAGTAGGTCTTAAGGACACTACTACTGGTGATACTCTCTGTGATGAGGCAGCTCCAGTTATTCTCGAATCAATGGAATTCCCAGAACCTGTTATAGATATCGCTATCGAGCCTAAGACTAAGGCTGGACAGGAAAAAATGGGTATTGCATTGGCGAAACTTGCAGAAGAAGATCCAACCTTCAGAGTTCACACTGATCAAGAAACTGGACAAACAATTATCTCAGGTATGGGTGAACTCCATCTTGAAATCATTGTTGACAGATTGATGAGAGAATTTAAGGTTGAAGCAAATGTTGGTAACCCACAGGTTGCTTACAAAGAAACAATTCGTAAGGCTGTTAAGTCTGAAATGAAGTACGTCAGACAGTCAGGTGGTAAGGGACAATACGGTCACTGTGTTATCGAAATTGAACCAAGAGAACCAGGCGAAGGCTACGAATTTGTTAACAAGATTGTTGGTGGTGCTATTCCTAAGGAATACATTGCTCCAATCGACGCTGGTATACAGGAAGCAATGCAGACTGGTATACTTGGCGGATATAATGTTGTTGATGTTAAGGTTACCCTTGTAGACGGTTCATACCATGAAGTTGACTCATCTGAAATGGCATTTAAGATTGCCGGCTCAATGGCATTCAAGGATGGATGTAAGAAGGCTAACCCAGTTCTTCTTGAACCTATCATGAAAGTTGATGTTGCTGTTCCTGAAGAATACATGGGAGACGTTATGGGCGGTCTTAACTCAAGAAGAGGACGTATCGAAGGTATGGAAGCACGTAACGGTGTTCAGAATATAAGATCACACGTTCCACTTTCAGAAATGTTCGGTTATGCTACTGCTCTTCGTTCATCAACACAGGGTAGAGGTAACTTCTCAATGCAGACTAGCCACTTCGAAGAAGTGCCAAAGAGCATTCAAGAGAAGGTTCTTGCTGGAAAAAAGGCTGACTAATAGTCAACCGCAAATGTTAATAACAGAAATCTTGTATTTCTGTTTAATAAACCAAATTTATTAAGTGCGCAATTAGCGCTCAATGAAAGGATGGAGATTGTAAAATGGCTAAGGCAAAATTTGAAAGAAATAAGCCACACGTTAATATTGGAACAATAGGTCACGTTGACCATGGTAAGACTTCATTAACAGCTGCTATTACTAAGGTATTAGGCATGTTAGGAAGAGCAGAATTTAAGGATTACGGTACAATTGACTCTGCTCCTGAAGAAAGAGAAAGAGGAATCACAATTAATACTGCTCACGTTGAATATGAAACTGAAACTAGACACTATGCTCACGTTGACTGCCCAGGCCATGCTGACTATGTTAAGAACATGATCACTGGTGCTGCTCAGATGGACGGTGCTATCCTCGTTGTTTCAGCTGCTGACGGCCCAATGCCTCAGACAAGAGAACACATCCTCCTCGCTGGACAGGTTGGCGTTCCTTATATCGTAGTATTCTTGAACAAGTGCGATATGGTTGATGATGAAGAGCTTATCGAATTAGTTGAGATGGAAGTTAGAGAACTTCTAAGCTCATATGACTTCCCAGGAGATGATACTCCAATCGTTAGAGGTTCAGCTCTTGTAGCTCTCGAGTGCACATCAAAGGATCCTACAGCTCCTGAGTATGCTCCAATATTGCAACTCATGGATAAGGTTGATGAATATATACCAACTCCTGAAAGAGCAACTGACAAGCCATTCATTATGCCTGTCGAGGACGTATTCTCAATCACTGGTCGTGGTACTGTTGCTACTGGTAGAGTTGAAAGAGGCGTAGTTAAGGTTGGAGACGAAGTTGAAATAGTTGGTCTTATGGACGCTCCTAAGAAGACTACTGTTACAGGCGTTGAAATGTTCAGAAAGCTTCTTGATCAGGCTCAAGCTGGTGACAACATCGGTGCTCTCTTAAGAGGTGTTCAGAGAACTGATATCGAAAGAGGTCAGGTTCTTGCTAAGCCAGGATCAATCAAGCCACACACTCATTATGAAGGACAGGTTTACGTTCTAACTGCATCAGAAGGTGGAAGACATAAGCCATTCTTCAATGGTTACAGACCACAGTTCTACTTCAGAACAACTGACGTTACAGGCGTTATCGAAATTCCAGAAGGAACTGAAATGGTTATGCCAGGTGACCACATCACTATGAAGATTAAGCTCATCACTCCTATCGCTATGGAAGAAGGACTTAAGTTCGCTATCCGTGAAGGTGGAAGAACAGTTGGAGCTGGTAACGTTTCAAAGATAATTGAATAATTAATATTCATAAATAAAAAGACTTGAGGTTTGTCCTCAAGTCTTTTTGTGTTATTATGTTTTCAATTTTCCAGTAAATGTTCAGATACTTGTGTTGCTGTTTGCTAATAAATGTTTAATAATTGTGCTCTATTTGCTAATAAATGTTTAAATACTTGTGCTGCTATTTGCTTATAAACGCTTAGCACAATTGCGTTATCTATTGTCTGTTATGTACCATTGTATCATTTAATAGTGAACTGTGATATAGATTCATTCATTTCTTCAGCTAATAGTTTAAGTTTCTTTGCATGTACTGATAAATCTTCACTAAATGCCATTTGCTCTTGAGTACTTGCAGATATCTCCTGAGTAGTAGCTGCCGATTCATCAGCAACAATTGAAACATTCTCAATACTATCAACGCACAGCTCCTTTGAGGATAGCATCTTCTTAACTGAGTTCTCCATATTAGCCATGGAAGCTACAATTTGTTTCATAGAAGCAAATATGGTCTTAAACACTGTATCAGCTTCCTCAACCGCACGAATTTCATCATTAATAATTATCTGAGTATTGTTTGCAGCTTCAACCGTATTTTCAGTCTGTGATTGAATAGTAGAAATAATATTGGAAATCAGTATTGAAGCATCTTTTGACTGATTAGCAAGCTTCTTTACTTCTGATGCAACTACAGCAAAACCACGTCCGCTTTCACCAGCTTTTGATGCTTCAATTGAAGCATTTAATGCAAGGAGGTTTGTTTGCTCAGCTATACCACTAATTACTTTAGTAATCTTTTTAATATCCTTAATTTCGTTACTCAGTAGTTTAATATCTTCAATTATTAAATGTGTAGCATGAGATGTATCTCGTGCTTTTAAGTTAAGCTCATTAACAGCTGAATTTGCGATAAGGGAGAGTTCATTGGCTTTTGAAAGAACGCTAGATACATTAGTCATGTTCGCATCAACATGATTAATCTCACTGCTCAGGCTATTGAGGTTTTTTACACCTTCTGTAATGTGTTCTGACTGGCTTGAGGCACCAGTTGCAATCTCCTGAATTGTAAATGCAATTTGTTGAGAAACTGTTGATGATTGGTCAGCTAAGCTAGAAATTGTATCCGCAGAGCCAAGTACTATATTGGAGGTATCCTGTACTTTCTTGATAAGTGAAGAAATATTTGATAGCATTTCATCAAAATTATTGCACACACTAGCAATCTCATCTTTTCCAGTAGACTTGACATTGACATTCAAAAGTCCTTGCTTAGCCTTTGCCATATTTGATTCTAGTAAGTTTAATGGTTTAGAAATAGAATTAGAGAATAAATATGAAACTAAGATTGCAAAAAACAGGCATATAATTGCAATCATTATTATTTTTATACCAATGTCTCTTGAGGAGGCATTGAGGTACTCATATGAAACTGCACTAACCATATACCAATTAGTGTTTGCAACAGGGCTAAATATTACGAGAGAACTAACGCCGTTAAAATTATAGTCCATAGTGAGGTTAGTGTTTTTTTCATTCATAGCATTATTATGAACGTTAACAATTTCTTTAGAAAGATTGGTGGTAAACTCATTTGATAAACCTACACCCAAATCTTCATCTGCGCTACTAATTATAGTGCCAGCACTATCTATTACAAAGATAGGGAACTTCTTTCCATCAGAATAAGAGCCTATATCTAAATTGCTAAAAACAGAGTCCAGATAATTACTTTTTGGTACAAGGATAACAGCCCCAACAGAATCACCTGTGATAGATGATCTCAAATCCTTTGCTGTTCCTATTTGTGTGCCAATCTCATTTCCTGAATTATCAACTGTCCTCATGAGTTTCCATTGAACAGGCTTGTTATCATTTGCAACTTCCTTAAAAATTTTCTGCCCTTCTGAAGTACTTGTTCCCAGATTGGCATTAAAGGAAGGCTCGTCTGTATCACCATTCAAGTAAATGGAATAGAAGTCTATATAATCAAGCTGCATAAACTTGTTTGAAAGCATCTGAATAATTATGCCACTGTTTTCAGTTTTTACACTACTATCTCCTACTATGTACTGTAGTAAAGAATTTTGAAAAGTATCGTCACCGAGGAGCTCTTTGGTCAAGGCTTCAAATTTGGTAACCTGAGAAGAAAGACTGTCACTGCTTTGGTTTACTATTTGCTGAAGATAGGACTGTACTTTTGATTCCATGGCAGAACTAGAGTCAGAATATGCAAAAAAACCAGTTATTGAAAGAGGTAGAATAGAAAGCACCAAAAATGAAACTATAAGCTTTTTGCGAATAGTAAAATTCTGCATAAAACTAGAGGCTCTATTGAATAGTGGCATAAGTATTTTTTGAAAGGAACTAAAAGCCCTTTTCATTAAGTGGACAAGTGTTGTAAAAGGAGTTTTCATAGCTTTGGAAGATTGAGTTGAGTCAAAGTTCATACGTTTCATATGTAGCACGTCCCCTTCTAATATAATAATATGTAGTTTTAAGGTAATATGTATCAAATATTGCAAAATATTAGAAACATTTGTCAATTTAATTATCTCACTTAAAGTAATTGTATTCAATAGGTTTTCAAATTATATTTACAATATTAATAAATTATGTTTATTAGATTGATATTTGGTTATATAATTAGATATGTGCTCAAATTTTATTTTCTTATATTTAAAGGGAAGGTGGAGTTAAAATGATAGAGATTAAAAATAACATATATTGGACTGGCATTAGGGATTGGGGACTCAATGTATTCCATGGACATGAACTATCAACATACAGAGGGACTTCATATAATTCATACTTAATTAAGGATAAAAAGACAGTTTTAGTTGATACTGTTTGGGATCCTTATAAGGAGCAATTTGTTAAAGATCTTGAAAGAGAAGTAGGTTTAAAAAATATTGATGCTATAGTAATAAACCATGTTGAGCCTGATCATGGTGGAAGCTTAGGACTTCTCATGGAGAAAATTCCGAATACTCCTATATATTGTACAAAAGCCGGCTCAGAAATAATGAAAAAGGTATTTGGTGAAAACAATTGGAACTTTGTTACAGTTAAGACCGGGGATACTTTGGAAACCGGAGATTATACTCTTAGATTTGTTGAAATGACAATGATTCATTGGCCAGATAGTATGCTTACTTACGTTGATGGAGCGAAATTAGCATTGTCAAATGATGCATTTGGACAGCATTATTGCAGTACATCTATTTATAATGATGAGGTTGACCGTGCTGAACTCTTTGAAGAAGCACTTAAGTATTTTGTAAATATTTTAGGACCATTCAGGCCTCTCATTAAGAAGAAAATTGAAGAAATAAGAAAAATGAATTTTGAGATTGATATGATTGCTCCAAGCCATGGCGTCATTTGGAGGAATAATCCCCTAGAGATTATTGAAAAATACTATGAGTGGACAAACCTTGATTATAACGAAGGCTGGGTTGCTATAGCTTATGACACTATGTACAATTCAACCAGGCTTATGGCAGAGGCGATGGGACGAGGCTTTGAAAAGGCGGGTATTGCGTACAAGATAATTAATGTTGCTACTAAGGATAAGAGTGACCTAAATGTTGACTTGATGAGGGCTAAGGGAATAATTTTAGGTTGCTGTACGGTAAATAATGCTGTAACCAGACCAATAGCTGCTCTGCTAGACGAGATTAAGGCTCTGAGGATTAAGAATAAATATGCAGGTTCATTTGGCTCCTTCGGTTGGAGCGGTGAAGCACCAAAAATTATTAGTGAGAAACTTAAGGAAGCAGGCTCTAAGGTTATAATGGAGCCAATTGCAATTAAATACAAACCAACTTACGATGAATATGTAAAGTGTGAAGAATATGCGATAGAATTTGCACGTAAAATGAAAGAAGAGGCTTAAAGGCCTCTCCTTTTTTTGTCTGCAATGTATCATTAGATAAATTACTCTTATTATTACTGCCTTGTTTCTATGCTACCTTCTATACGGCAATAGTTTCTATACGGCAATAGTTTCTATGCTGCGATAGTTCTATAATACAATGGTTCTATACTACTATTAGATTTTTACCAAAAACCTTTCTGAAGGTATTTTGACATTTCATCGCTTTCTTTGCCTCATGGCTGGTATCAATATCTGAAATAAGCTTAATAATAATTGAATTATTGTGTTGTGTACATTTAACATCCCGAATACAACTATTCATTCTTAAGTCTAGATTTTCACATATTTTTATGAAAATCCCTAGCTTTTGTGCCACTTTAATATCATTTTTGTTTAAAAGACTTCTATATCGGAATAAATCGAGTTTAAACTCATCTTTTCGATGCAATGCAGCAACATATGCTGATAATAGTATTTCTCTGTGAGAAAGCCCATTTAAGCGAGAATTAAGCATTATATAGAATGAATGCTTATGATGATTATAGAAATTAATAGATACCCCACAATCATGCAATAATGCCCCAGCCTTTAATATTTTCTTTAAGCTCTCATCAAATGGGAAAAATGACCCTAGCTGCTTATATAAACTTAATGCAAGCTCATATACCTTTTCACAGTGGGAAAGAGGATTACTAAAGCTTTGAACTAGGCACTTAAGAGAATAGTCTAGAACATCGGGCACGAGTGTAGCTTCTCCAAGCAATTGCTCATATATTAAGCCCTCACGCACTCCACTACCACTAATAAC
Source organism: Bacillota bacterium (assembly GCA_023439045.1). Classification (GTDB taxonomy): domain Bacteria; phylum Bacillota; class Clostridia; order Acetivibrionales; family DSM-1351; genus Ruminiclostridium. The sequence continues at coordinate 192,288 of JAEXOY010000018.1, forward strand.
TATATTTCTTGTACCACAGTAATTGATAAGCTCACTTATGGCAGCAACAGGCCCACAGAATATATCAGCCCTATCCTTTGATAACCCTTTTAACTTTTTTTCCATCCTTGTTGTTTTTTCTGATGTTGCAGCACATAGTATAAAACCGAAATCTTGATTCTGAATAATATAATTATTGGATAGTTCTAGAGGGTAGTTTTTTCTCTTGCGGTCTATTTTACCTATATTTCTAAATGTTCCCCCAATGCCTATAATCGGACAATCTTTGGCCTGCTTTAGCCAAGAATAGGTATTAAAAATAGACCCGATATTTTTGGCAAAAGCTTGGGGGGATTCTTTATATTCATCTGTAAAAGATATAGAACCATAGGGAATACTAACGGATTGTAGCAGTTGTCTGTCTTTTACAAGTATTAATTCTGTACTGCTGCCACCAACATCAACTAAAAGACAATCCCTAATGTCAAGGCTATTTATTGCACCAATATAGTCATAATAAGCCTCTTGCTTGCCTGATAATACTGATATTTTAATACCAGAAGACTTTAGTACCATATCTAGAAATTGTTTTTGATTTGCTGATCTTCGTACTGCTTCAGTAGCAACTGCAATTATCTTATCCACTGCAAAAGCGTCACAGATTGCTCTATAAGTAACAATAGTTTCGTTAGCATACTTCATTCTATCACTATCAAGGTTTTGAAATTTATCAATATCCTTACCTAGACGAACAGCTTCCTTTATTTCATGTAGAATTTTAAAGTACTTGTTATTTATAATGTCAACCACAACAAGCCGGACAGAATTAGAGCCTATGTCAATTATTCCAAAGCGATTCATTCGTACTCTCCTTTGTGACTGAGTAATCTTTTTCTATATCTTCTTCATTTGTTATATTGTACATTATTGCATTAAAAATTCAATCACAATATGTTTTTAATTAAATATGAAAGACTAAGCGAAAGGCGAAGGATATTCTAAATAAAAAAATAACATATTAGTAGATTTTTTAACAAAAAACTAATTGCAAAGGGGTGAAATATGATATAATATAGGCTGGTATTTTTAGCATAATCCTCAATAGCTAACCTTACTAGTCTTAATTTTTATTAGGAAACCAATTAATTTAAAATATGTGTGAAGAGGGGGAAGTCAAATGAATTACTCACATGAAGTAGAAAATATGTGTGTTGTAAAGAAGGGACCAAATCATGGTCCAGCTCCAATACCTGAAGAAGGTAGGTGGGTAAAGGCAAAAGAAGTAACAGATATTTCAGGTTTGTCCCATGGTATAGGCTGGTGCGCACCTCAACAGGGATGTTGCAAGCTTACACTCAACGTTAAGAATGGTATCATCGAGGAAGCTCTCGTTGAAACATTAGGATGTTCAGGTATGACTCACTCAGCAGCTATGGCTGGTGAAATACTTGGAGGAAAGACAATTCTTGAAGCTCTCAATACTGACCTGGTTTGTGACGCTATAAACGTTGCAATGAGAGAAATATTCAAGCAGCTTGTATACGGAAGAACTCAGTCAGCTTTCTCAGAAGACGGACTTCCAATTGGAGCTGGTCTTGAAGATTTAGGTAAGGGACTTCGTTCACAGGTTGGTACTATATTCGGAACCAAGGCTAAGGGCGTAAGATACCTTGAAATGGCAGAAGGTTACATTCTCAATATCGGTCTTGATGCTGATAATGAAATCATTGGCTACAAGTTCATTCACCTTGGAAAGATGATGGACATGATCAAGAAGGGTGTAGACCCAAAGGAAGCTTACGAAAAGAATATCGGTACTTACGGCAGATTTGCAGAAGCTGTTAAAGTTATCGACCCAAGACATGAATAATATAGGAGAGAGGTGATTCAAGTGGTTAGATTCGAAGGATATGAAAGAAGAATAAATACTATAAATAAAGCTTTAGCTGAATATGGCTTTGCTAGCCTTGAAGAAGTAAAAGACTTCTGTACTGAAAAGGGTATAGATGTAGATAAGATTGTTAGAGACGTACAGCCAATCGCTTTTGAAAATGCGGTTTGGGCATATACCTTGGGTTGCGGTATAGCACTCAAGAAGGGCGTTAAGGATGCAGCTGCGGCAGCTGAAGCTATCGGACTTGGCTTGCAGGCATTCTGTATTCCTGGTTCAGTTGCAGACTCAAGAAAAGTTGGTTTAGGCCATGGAAATCTTGCTGCAATGCTTCTTAAGGAAGAAACTAAGTGCTTCTGCTTCCTGGCAGGTCACGAATCCTTTGCAGCAGCTGAAGGAGCTATTGGTATAGCTAAGACAGCTAACAAGGTAAGAAAGGAACCTCTCCAGGTTATTCTAAACGGTCTTGGAAAGGATGCTGCTTATATCATTTCAAGAATTAATGGCTTCACATATGTTGAGACTGATTATGATTTTGCAACAGGTGAACTTAAGGTTGTTAGAACTAAGGCATACTCAAACGGAGATAAGGCTAAGGTTAGAGTTTATGGTGCAAATGACGTATTAGAAGGCGTTGCTATCATGATCAAGGAAAATGTTGATGTTTCTATCACTGGTAACTCAACTAACCCAACTAGATTCCAGCACCTCGTTGCAGGAACTTACAAGAAGTGGTCACATGAAAACAACAAGAACTACTTCTCCGTTGCTTCAGGTGGGGGAACTGGTAGAACACTGCACCCAGATAATATGGCTGCTGGTCCTGCTTCATACGGTTTGACTGACTCAATGGGTAGAATGCATGGTGATGCACAGTTCGCTGGTTCATCATCAGTACCTGCACACGTTGAAATGATGGGTCTTATTGGTATGGGTAACAACCCAATGGTTGGTGCTACAGTTGCTGTAGCAGTTGCAATTGAGGAAAGCTATAAGTAATTTCGGATAAAAACAATTAGAATAATATAATGCAATACCAAAAGGACGCTGGCACTTATCAGCGTCCTTTAAAATTATGGGAAGTATTATGAATTCCTATGATTTTTTTCTACAAAATTTTGGAGACTTTTTCAAAAGATAAGCGTATAATCAGTAGGTTATAAGTTCTATTAATCAATTAGGAGGTTCTCCATGGCAGAGCAGCATGTATTGAGGCAAAATGGCTGGGAGGGATACATAAAGAGAGCTTTGTTTATTATTCTTATTCCAATATTGCAAATGGGTTATTTTGCTCTAAACCTAACTACTACTCACTCATTTGATATTACAATTTTCTTGGATAACTATATACCCTTCAATGAGTGGTTTATAATACCGTATGTGTTTTGGTATATCTATACTTTTGGATTACTACTTTTATTGTCATATAAAAATTATAAGGTGTACTATAAACTACTTATGACCATACTTATAGGTATGTGTATATGTTTAGTTGTATATAAGCTGTTTCCAACAACTGTTCCTAGACCTATTGTAACGGGCGACAATATATTAAAAAAGTTAGTACTGTTGATATATAGTAATGACAAGCCTTACAACTGTTTTCCAAGCATACATATGTTAGATACACTACTGATAACATTATTCTTACATAAATATTACTCATCTATAAAAATGAGAGTATCTGTATGGACAATATGTATCTTGATTTACCTATCAACATTTTTTACAAAACAACACAGTATATTAGATGCTGCTGCATCAACGGTGATTGCGATAGCATTATTTATTATCTTTGACAAGGATATTGTGTGGAAAAGGCTTATGTCGACTATAGAATTTTTATTACAAAAGTTTAGGTTTAAAGCTAAAGAGACAGTAGTGGGTGAATAAATATTGTTTTTAGGTGAATATATATTACTTACTGTCATAAATAGTTGAAATATTAGCCTAAACGCCTCCCCTCACAGCTTGAAAAAAACTATTAACTTTTATATAATAACACATGAGTTTTAAATCTTATAACATGTGGGGATACATATTATGAAAAGTTATAGAGAAAATTTGAAGCACGCAAAGAGAATTGTCATAAAGGTGGGAACTTCAACCCTTACATATGAGACTGGGAAGATTAATTTTACTCGAATAGATAAGCTTGCAAGGATTATCTCAGATCTATCCAATCAAGGAAAAGAGGTAATACTCGTTACCTCAGGAGCCATCGGAGTAGGAGTTGATAAGCTAAAGTTACCCGAAAGGCCAAAAACTATCAGGGAAAAGCAAGCAGTTGCTGCTGTAGGCCAGTGCGAGTTAATGCATATGTACAGCAAATTCTTTTCAGAATATGGGCATATTGTTGCGCAGATTCTTTTATCCAGGGACGTTGTAAGCGATGAAAGCTGCAGAAAAAATGTTATAAATACATTTGAAACACTCTTAGAAAAGGGCATAGTACCAATAGTTAATGAAAATGACTCTGTTTCAGTAGTTGAGTTAAAAGTTGGTCAAAAGGATACTTTCAGTGAGAATGATACTCTATCTGCCATAGTAGCAAAGCTTGTTAAGGCAGATTTGCTTATTATATTATCTGACATAGACGGATTTTACGACTCCGATCCTAGGAAGAACGCCAATTCTAAGATGTTGTCTATTATATCCGAGATAACGCCGGAGATTGAACAGTGCGCTGACGGTGCGGGTACTAAGCGGGGCACAGGGGGCATGATTACAAAGCTCACAGCTGCAAAAATTGCAACTACAGCAGGAGTAGATATGGTTCTCACTAACGGATCAAGGCCTGAAATAATTATGGATATTATTGAAGGCGAAGATATAGGTACCTTGTTTGTGGGTACAAAATAGAGGACGAAGATACTAAAAGAGTCTCAATAGTTAATAAGTAACTATTGAGACTCTTTATTAATTCTTAGTCAATCGGTTGAAGTAAGTTGCTCAAATCATCTTCAGGAGTTTGGTTATTATTAGGTGTTGTACCCCCTATAACACCTGGGGGAGAAGTATTGCCTGTACCTGGGTTGGCTGTACCTGGATTGGCTGTATTGGGGCCGTGTATAGTACAGTATTCTTCTTGAGGCAATTCATAGATCCAATCCTTAATAACCTTGTATAGAGATATATCTGCAGGATCCTTAGGAAGGAATGGTTCTACTCTCTTTATAAATACCCTATCCACGACAAGGTTTGCAGGGCAGTATTCATTTGCAAGTAGCGGTCTACCAAATATATCCTTGCTTGTAGGGTCAACCTTAGCAGAAACGTGAATATCACAAATATCACTAGCACTTGGTTCGGTACCTTTTGCAAAGTATTCTGTTCTTACTGCATTTCCTCTAGGGTCACCGCTACAATAAGGACCAGGTGCCTTACCAGAATAAATACAAACGCTGCGTTTGATAATACCATCTGACGGTGCAGCGAAATCCTTATACTCAAGCTTTGCATGGACTTTGTTCATGACATTTTTCCACAGCGTAAGTGCCTGGTTTCTTTCTGCAGAAGGTATAGTCTTTGGAGTATTGTACCCATACCAGGTAGCTGCAACATAATATGGAGAGTAGCCAACAAACCACTTATCGTGGAAGTCACTAGAAGTACCAGTCTTACCGGCAGTAGGAATAACTTTTCCTTTTTCATTTTTAACTATACCATAAGGGTAAGCAGTACCATTTGTCACAACATCCCGCATCATGCTAGTCATGAGGTAGGCTGTTGTTTCTTTGTAAACGATATTCTTTTGCTGGTCCTGTGTCCTGTCAATTAGTACATTTCCTTTGCTGTCAGTAACCTTAGTATAAGCTATTGGTTCTAAATATACTCCGTTGTTAACAAAGGGGATATATGAGCCTGCCATTACAAGTGGGTTAACACCTTGGTTAAGACCACCAAGAGCCATAGAAACATATTTTTCATTGCTCATATCTATTCCAACTTTGGCAAGATAATCAACAGACTTATCTGCACCGAGATAGTCTCTAAAAACCTTAGCAGCCACAACGTTTTGTGACTTAGTAATAGCTTTCCTTATAGGAATAAGACCTTCATATACACCACTGTCAAAGTTTGTAGGATATGGCTTATCTGGGGTCTTATTATTCATATATACGGGAACATCGTCCACCGCTGTTCCTGCAGTAATAAGCCCTAAATCGATAGCAGGAGCGTATGCTGCAATAGGCTTAAAGCTAGAACCAGGTTGCCTCTTGGTTGAGGTTGCTCTGTTCAGTGTAAAGCTTGCGTTCTTTTCTCCATAACCACCATATATACCTCTGACTTGGCCAGTAGTGGGATCAAGGATAAGCATCGCTGCTTGTGCCTGCATATCAGGATTACTAATCTTCTTATTTGCAGGGAAGTTTTCTATGTTTGTGAACTCGGTGGTCATGATATTCTGTATGTCGGTATCCTGGGTGGTATATATCTTTAAACCACCGTTATAGATAGCGTCTGAAGCAAAATTACTTGACCAGTTATACTTTGCCATAAGGTCCTTCTTAACCTGTTCAAGCACATAATCAACAAAATAACTTTGAACATATTTAGTTGTAGTAGTGGTGTCCTCAGGAGCAGTGTAGAACTTAAGCTCCTCTGCCATTGCCTGGTCATATTCGTTTTGAGTAATTTTCCCATAACGCAGCATTTCTCCAAGAATGGTTTCCTGCCTTTTTTTGTTTCTTTCCTTGTTCTTTTCACTCAACAAAGGGTCATACGCACCAGGGCTTTTAGTGATACCAGCAATACTCGCACATTCGGCAAGTGACAAATCCTTGACGTCCTTGTTAAAGTATCGCTTAGCAGCAGCTTGAACTCCATAGGTACCAGCACCTGTTGTTATACGATTCATGTAATTATCTAGAATCTGATCCTTAGAGAGATTCTTTTCAAGGGCTAATGCCTGCCACGCTTCTTGTACTTTTCTCTTTATAGTGGATTCTTCATTACCAGTTATGTTTTTTACTAACTGCTGAGTAATAGTACTTCCACCATATTCTGCGTTTCCAAATCTTACGATATAACTTAGTGCAGCGCCCAAAAATCTCTTCCAATCAACGCCTTTATGTGAATAGAAACGATTATCTTCTATAGAAATAAAAGCGTCTCTCATATAGTCAGGTATTTCATCATGTTCGGCAATTACTCTGTTTTCACCGCCTTTGAGCTGTGTAATCTCAACCCCGTCCATATCATATATAAAGGAAGTTTGTTTTGTTAATTGAAGTTGATCTGGTGTAATTGTAGGTGCATTTTTAACATATCCCAATACTGCACCACCAAGAATACCACCAAAGGCACAACCTAATGCTATAAATAAAACTAATACGGTTTTTAAAACTGCAAATATGAACTGGGCTTGCGGAGAAGAAGCTTTTTTGCCTTTTTTCTTCTTGCCCTGCTGACCATTACCTGCAGCATTTTCATTAGGTTCCATAGTTTCCTCCTCTTTTTGAAAATTACAACAAATTATCTCTGTAAAAAAATTACAGGGACATTTTATCTAAAATATTATATCACAATTAATTAATAAAATCATATTAAATAAATGCTACTAATCTTGTATATCTATTGCAGAACTTTTCTTATATTCATTTTTCTTTGATTTAATAGTGTTTGAGTCGCTCTGAAGTTCTGTCATCTTGCAGCTTCCTTCAAATGTACTGCCCTCCTCGGATACGAAGGATTTAACCTGTACGTCACCTTTTAGGTTACAGCTTGCTAATAGCTTTAGTACCCCTGATGTAAACACATTGCCCTTTACGGAGCCCGCAATGTTCACATTTGAAGCAGTAATATCTCCAACAATTGTACTACTTTCACCAATAATAATATTGCCCTCTATTTTTATATTTCCATTTACCTGACCATCAACCCTAATGGTTCCCGTTGAATGAAGGTCGCCATTAACAACAGTATTTGAGCCAATCAGTGTATCAAAGCCTTCCTTTGTATTGTTGTTCTGCTTATTAAACATATTTTAAATCCCCCTATTTTATTTTAATGAGCTAAAGTCCATATATTCAGTTGGATCTACAGCTGTATTGTTTACTTTTAATTCAAAATGTAGATGCGGTCCGGTGCTTCTACCAGTACTTCCTACCTTTGCTATAACCTGTCCCTTCTTTACTTTTTCACCCTTCTCAGCAAGCAGTTTTGATGCATGGCCATATAACGTTTTAAACCCATTTTGGTGGTCTATAATTATTGCATAACCATAGCCACTCATAGAACCTGAAAATGTCACTATTCCTGATGCAGCAGCTAAAATTGGGTCTCCTGTATCGGCTGCTATATCAACTCCATAGTGCTTAGTATATTTTTTTGTAGTAGGATGAACTCTCATACCATAATTTGAAGAAATTTCTCCTCTAGTAGGCAAAAGGGTAGGCAGTGAGTCTACATACTGTTCGAGAGCCGTATTGCTCTTATCTAGTTTAGCAGCAACTTCCTCATCCAACGTATAAGAATTATTAATCTCCTCAATTAGCGTATTAAGCTTCATAATATCACTAGCAGCTGTTGTTTGAATGTTTGAAGAACTGCCTCTGCTGATATTTGACGCATATTTATCGGTAATTTGTGAATAAGACTTTACAAAATTAGAGAAGTTTTGTCTTGTTTGGTGTTCAGAATCTTTTGCTGCTTCTATCGCTTGCTGGCTATCTTGAAGCAGCTTACTTTGCTGCTCTATTGTTTTAGTCATGACATCTAAATCATTTACTAGGCTTAAGTACTCATTATTTTTGTTAGAAATAAACTGTGTTATGCTAAATAATGCAGTTGATAAAATAAGTACAACTAATAAACCTAATGCTATAAGTATTTTGTTGTTTGGAATTTTTATGTCAATACTTTTAACTGATTTGTTATTCTGCGGAATGATTAAGATTGAATATTTTCGTTTCGCTTTCAATAATTTCATAACTACCACCATTCTAAAGATTATTAAAATAAAACACTATTCAAAGTAACACTATATCATATTATGGGGAATATGTTAATTAAATATCTTCTGTAATTATTGATTATATCCATAAAAATAATATCAATATTATTGAGTATTTCCATAATATGAATAATAATTACAAAACATAAAGTACAGTAAGTAATACTTAACAAAATGTGTCAAATATTAAAATAATAATAGAGTATTTTATAAAAATAGTATAAAATGTATATGATGATAGGATAGAAGTTGCCATAATCAAGTTTTTTATTATACTAAAATTTTTGACTTATATAAATCATGAGGTGCAAATAATGACGAAACTTAGAAATACTGTGATTTTTGCTTTTGTTATAATAATTGCCATATCCCTTATTTCATCAGCAGTATCCTTCTTTGGATACAAGCAGGTAATTTCGTCTGTTCAGAATATTCAAGTAAACAAATCAAATCAAGACAGCATTCAAGATATTAAGTTACTATCGGAGAAAAGACATCAGCTTCTTTCTGATGCTATTATTTCAATGAGTGTGGAATACAACTCTGATATACAGTCCATTACCGAAAAAATTGATAAAGACGCAAAGGAGCTTACCAAGCTCGATATAAATGAATCTGATAAGAAAATTCTAAACGAACTAATAGAGCAGAACTCAAAATACAAAGATTTATATGTCAATGGCATTATCCCCAATCTAGAGGCATTAGACGGCAAAAGTGAGAAGGACTTTGCAAGACAGCTAAATGAGAATTATTTAGCTATGCAATCAGATATTATAAAAATGAAGGATACAACGGTAAAAGATATCAATGATAGGCTCAAAAAAGCGCAGCTGGATATTGCATCATACAACCAAAGCATACCCGCAATACAGTCAGATGCACAATCCATACATACGACCGCAACCGATATAGAGCTCATACTTATAAACTTTGAAAAGCAGTTTTCTGCTATTATTAATACTTCAAACATGGAAAACACACAAAATCTTGATGAACAAAACAATGAGGTGAGGATAAACAAGGCTGACCTTGATACAGCAATTGCAAGTATTTCAGGCAAGCTAAAGAACCAGATAACTACGGCAGGTGGGATTATTACAAAAACACAGTCATTACAAGGGTTTGACAGAGTAAACAATGCAAATAAAATTGTGTCAAATCTAACTTTGCTTAATGAGCTTTTTAATATTTCGCAACTGCTTAGCAACAAATATGCACTTGTTATGTCAGCTGTTACTTTGGAGGAGGATTCCAATACTCAATACCAGAAGCTGAACAGTGAATTTGATACAGCTGTAGCTAAATTACAAGAATTGAAGGCTGAAGAAATTGATAAGCTGATTACCACTAATGGAGAGTTTAATAAAGGTGCGAGTGAGCTATTAAATATAGCTTCTATAAAAAAGCAGGCAGATTTTGAAAATGGGTTTAGCAATCTAGTTACATTTGAAAAGTCAATAGCAGAGCTTGAGAATAAGCTCAGGCTTTCCTTTAATACGTATCTTGCAGATGATTTCAATACTTCGGAGAAGCTAAAGAATACAATTTTATGGATATTTATAGCGGTAACGCTGTTTTGCTTAGCACTAGGTATGCTACTTGCATTCTTTGTATCAAGGAAAATATCAAACCCTATAAAGGCAATTTCCAATATGTTGTCGAGGGTGCAAAAGGGTGACCTTACAGCAAGAGTTGAGATGCCTTCAAGAGATGAATTAGGCGAACTTGGGCAACAAATGAATAGCGTACTTGAAGGACAGCAAAAGATGGTGGAGCACTTTAGGGACACTACCAACGAGATTAGTACTCTCAAACAAAGATTAATAGTCTTGGTTAATCAGAATAGAGAAAGTGTCAATAAAATATCGGGTACCATCAAAAATAATCAGAAAAAAGGCTTAGAGAAGAATATTCAGAGCTTGGATACTCAGGGAATAATACAGGACGTTAAGGTGGTATCGGAAGAGACCAAGAAGCTTGTAGGAGATGGAATAAAGGTAATTGAGGTTGCTAAGTCTAGAGAAAAGTCCATAGAAGAGGCTGAGCAGGTAATAAAGGTAGTCACAGAAACTGTCAAATCTATAGCTGAATCAATTATGCACTTAGAAGGCTCGTCCGATAAAATTGGTGAGATTACCAATACTATTACTCAGATTGCGTCACAGACCAACCTTCTAGCCCTCAATGCAGCAATTGAGGCGAATAGGGCAGGGAAGGAAGGAAAGGGCTTCGCAGTGGTGGCGGACGAAATCCGAAAGCTATCAAATGCGAGCAATAAGTCAGCAAGTGACATAAAGGAACAGATTAGAGCTATACAAAAAAGTATTAATATAGCTGCTGAGAAGATGAATAGTGGGATGGCAAATGTTGAAAGCGGAGCTACAAGAATTAGCGAAGTGAGAGAGGGTATTTCAGATATTATCACCTCTGTGAATGGAGTTGTAGAGGCAATCAAGGTATCAGCTGATAAGGCAAATAGTCACTATGAATCAACAAAGCAGTTTGTTGATGTGGTTGAAGGCTTATACCAGTCTGTTGATGAATCTGCTGCTTCAAGCGGAACCTTGTATGAAAGCATACAAATGCAGGCAAGTACGCTAAAAGACCTTGACCAAATTTCACAACTTTTAAATGAGGCTTCTTTGGAATTAAAGAATATTGCGGATGGAGTAAAAATTTAAAAAATATTTTTTGGTAAATAAAGGTATAAACAGGGGTGGATGTGGAATAATATAATTAACGGCATACTGATTCAAAATTATAAAATCATTATTTTTGTCCCTTTTAGTAGGGACATTTTTTTTGCTGATTTATGGAATTAATATTTTATGCCATTTAGCGGTCAAGAAACCCTCAAATTCACTAGAAATTTGTGGGTATATTATAAGTGTATGTGCTAACCGTTAATATGACGAAAACTTGAAGCCTGTACTAACCCCTTATAAGCTTAAGGATTTTGGTCTCCATGTTTATTAAGGCTTCTTTTTCTGATATTTCACCCGATAATACGCGGGCAATTTCCTTTGGAATAATACTTGTATAAATGTTGTTTTTCAATCTGCTTTGGTGTGATATCTCAGGAGTAAATCGTTTTCTGCTTTGCTTATAGCTTTTTAGTACTATAGCTTTCCACGGTTCTAGGTTCTGTAAATCTGTACGCGTATAAAATTCCTTCCTTAGTGTAGACCCTCCCAATAACGGAAGAGGAATGGTATTTTGGTTTCCGCATGCCCACATCAAAAAAGCTTCGGTTTCTTTTAAATTTTTTCCATACTTATTGATGCCAAGACTCCACCCACCCAGAACAGGAGTACCTCCGGGAATCAACGCATAACCGATATTTCCAGCAATTTTTGAACTAGTATAATTGTTTATGTCCCCTGCATCAGAATCGTATAATACTGTCATTGCATACTCACCTGTCTTAAATTCTGATACCATATCATTCCATGAGTTTGATTTTTTTGCTGAAGTATATTTATAGCTATTTATATGATTCTTTAACGCAACCTCTGAATTACTATTATTTATAATTACATTACCACTGTCATCAAATATATCACTGCCATATGACCACAAATGATTTAAAAAACTGATTGCTGTAAAAACATTTTCGCCACTGACCAAAGCGGCACCGTAGTTAACTGGAGAGGAGGCATTTATACTTTTTGTAAAGAACTCAGCTATCAAGTTAAACTGCGCCCATGTGGATGGAGGCGTTAATTCTTGCCCTGTTGATCTTTTGAATCTTCTTTTTATGGTAGGTTCCTCAAATAAATCCTTTTGGTAAAGCATTATTTGAGCACCTGATGTGAATGGGAAAGCGTAAAGAGAGTGTGCGTACATTGCATACCCTTCTAATATTCCATCTATAAATCCAGCGAAAAACTCCTTGTTGGACTGCCTTAGATTATCCAAGTTTAGAATATATCCACTCTCTACAATACCTTCTAGCCATGTAATATCCATCATGAAACCATCATAATAATCTGATTTATTCTGAGCTTCTTTATAAAGAAGTTCTTCTAATTCAGAATATGAGAGAAGGTCAAAGATTATTTTATTTCCGCTTTCGTTTTCATACACTTTAGAAATCATTATTAGGCTGCGTGATGATTGCGAATCAAACATAGCAAAGCGTAAACAGGCATTAGTTTTATCTATCCCATATTTCATAGACGCTATGTTATCACACTCAGCTGATACAACAGTTGTAATAGGTTCATGAATAGAAGGGTTTACAATTGCTTCAAGCAATTGCTGGACAGCTTTTTTGGCTATCTTTCTTTGAGAAACAGAAATCTGTTCTTCAAAATCATTTACATCTTCAATCCAGCTGCTTTCTTTGATTACTATAATAGAGATATCTTTAAGTGCAAGCGTATCTATTGCCTTTTTTATACCTTGAGCTATCAGATAATTACCCGCAACAACTGCATTAATATTGGGGTTGTCCAAATACAGCTCAAAAAAAGCCTGAAAGCCTCTTTCTTTATTGCAATCCACAATTTTAACATAATTATTTGCTTTATAGTACTTATTGTATATACTTAACAGTCCGCCGTCATACAATAAATCAGATTCCATTATTAGTCCAATATCGGTTAACCCTTTGGTATAAAGCCTCTTTATAGCTTTTTCAAAGGCTTCTGAATAATCAATTATTAATCTGTCTCCTGTATAATCCTGACCACTTGACCTTGTTATAAGAATAAAGGGCTGTGAGTCACTTACACTTGAACAAGATTTTTTACAGGTTGAAGAATAGAGAATTATACCATCAACCCTTTGCTCAATACATCGGGATATACTTTTCTTTTCGAGCAGGTTATTATTCTGACTGAATTTAAGTAATATGCTGTATCCTTTAGAGAGCAAAAATTCTTCTGCTTCTTTTACAAATTCAGAGTACTCTGGCTGAATAATATTAGGAACAATAACTCCTATTAATGAACTCTTTGTATTTTTAAGATTTCTGGCATTGGCGTCAGGATGGTAAGCTAACTCTTCCATTGCTTTCTCAACCCTAGCGATTAATTGTTCATTATCGGTTTTACCGTTAAGCACATTAGATACTGTTCCGATTGAAACGTTTGCTAGCTTTGCGACTTCTTTAATGGTTGCCAAGAAACCTTACCTCCTCGATATAGACTGTATATTCATATGATTTTATCATATAGACAGTATATTATAGGGATTCTATCATATAGACTGTATATTGATATGGATTCTATCATATAGATATCTAATTCACAATGTTTTCATTCTTTATCCATTGTATTTTTTTATTGCAGCTACCATTGCTACTACGTTTTCAATAGGTACACCCGGCTGAATATTGTGAATTGTATTAAATACAAAGCCACCATTTTTTCCAAACAGCTTACAACATTCCAATACCTCGTCATAAACTTGCTTTGGAGTTCCAAACGGCAGTGTTTTTTGGGTATCAACTCCGCCTCCCCAGAAGGTAATGTTATCGCCATAGGAAGCCTTAAGCAGCTTTTTATCCATATTCTTGGCTGTCCACTGTACTGGGTTTAAAATGTCAAAGCCAGCATTAATTAGCTCAGGTACAAGCTTATATATACTGCCGCAGCAATGCTTAAAGGTTTTCCAGGTAGTATTTACATGTATCCAGTCGTTTACTCTTTTATAATAAGGTGCGTAAACCTGAGTAAACACCTCATTTGAGCAAAACGGACCATTCTGTGTACCGAAATCTGTTCCACATATGTATGCTACCTGAACTGTTTCACCCAAAGCATCATGCATTTTCTTTAAATTTTCCAACGCATAATGTAGTTGGTATTCAAATATTTCGTGCAAAATCTCAGGTCTAGATACAATAGAAACATACCACTCTGTAATATCTCTAAGCCCTTTTGGCTGTTTCAGCTGAGGCCCGGGCACTAACGCAATATCACCAAAAGCAGTACCCCCGAGATTACCCATTACAACATCTCCGGTGTTTTCAAATAATGTTCTTTGAGCCTTTAGCCAAGCAAGATCCTCATCGGATATTGGTCCAAATTCCTCAAAATTATCCTTAACATCGTATTGGTCTTCGTCAAAATCAGGAGCACGATTGATACTGTCAAAATATACCCCGTTCTTTGGCATGCAGCCCGCAGGTGGGTATGAAGTGTCTCCGCAGGAATAAATGAAGGTATTTCCTTTGTCATCCATACTGGTAACAAAGTCTTCAGCGACCAGAACGTCCTGTCCCCATGGGGTTCTCCACTCCTTAAACTTATCCTTCTGTTTAAAACCAAACATTGTACCTGCACTCCATAGGGGAGTGGTCTGTATCCCCATTGCCTCTTTCAAATCGTCTTCAACATGAGCCAGCATTTGTACAGGCTCTAATATTTTGATAGGTTTCTTCTCCAAACCGTAGTATTCTCTCAAGCCTTCTGCAACTTTACAGTGAATACCTGTTGTTGGCATACCACCTATATCTAAAAGTATTGGTCCTTCAATATGATTGACTGCAAGCTTTAGTTTCTCTTTTCCTGTCATAACGGTTCTCCTTTATAGACGTGTACTTGTACGTAGTTTATCGATAATAATCTATGGCAAAGACTTCTTTAATCGCTAGCATGAAATTATCTAGTATTAGTTAATTTATCAATTTCGCGACAGGTCTCCTCATATTGCTCACTACCATCAAGTATCTCAAATTCAATTAAGATTTCCTCTCTTTCAAATGGTTGAATAGTATGTATGTCGTTACCTTCATATGCCCTGCCATATACATTGGAGTTAGTTGGCTCTAGTCCCATAACATAATCTCCGGATGCAATGGATTTCCATTGTACAAATTTGGGTAAATATCGCTTGTTGAATTTTATTTTGATCCCGATATTTCTTTTAAGATTATACAGGCAGGCAAAGGTATCTCCGTTTTCATAAGCTGCTAGGTCATGAAGGTATACTCTTTCTGGCTCATTATCTATAGGTTGCTCCATGATATTCCACTTATCAGCATCCTTTTGGGCTGCTTTATCGCGAGGTGTTACTTGTGTAGTAGGCAATAATACAACTGTATTTTCATCTAGTAGAGGATATCCGAAGTTGAAATGGTAAAGAAGCATCATGGGTTCTGCTCTAAAACTAATATTTTCAATTGTATCAGTAATAGTAATCTTATTTTCACCGTATACTGTTGAAATCTTACGCTTCAAGGTTAAATTCTTTCCGAAAATCTCTGCCTCTCTCATTTCTCCAGAAATTGAAAGCACATACCTGTCGTGCTGCCATTCGCAATTGCTGCTAACATGCTCTGCTGGAGCAGATCGGATTCTGCCATGCATGGGGTAATGTTTGCTGTTTTCTTCACAGGGGAGGCAAGTGTTTTCTAAACCACAGGTAAAGAACAATCCACCCATTAAGCTCTTAGTTCCTTCTTCGCCATGAGTATCATAATCAGCACGTCCTATTAAACCCTGCTTTGCAAGAAAATTAATATTCATTCCCTTATAGGTGAAATCAATTATATCAAGGCATTTGTCTGCGGCTACTTGAAATCTCAAGTCTCCATTTTTCACATCAAATGCTTTTATTCCACGTGCTCTTCCTTCTGCGAAAGTGAAGGGGCGCACAAATGCTACCTGCTGCATGCTCCCAACATATTTGTAGAGGTTTTGCTTCGGAAAACCTTGCTTCGAGCTTAGTGCCAAGCTTGGGTAGGTGCTAAGGGCCGTATTGCATACTTCGGTTTGATCGGAGTTTTGTACGGTAATCGGACTTTGAGTAATCTTCATGTTTTCCTCCTAATATATTCTTCCTTATTGCTATGCTGTGAAATGTCTCGGAAGATAAATTGTTTTCTTCCTTGTTGAGATGTTGTGAAATGTTTATCTAGATTGCGAATTATTTCTTTTTGCATTACAGTAAAGATCTTGGGAGACAACTTATTTCCATGTTTGCTGAGTTGTCCTGGAGTTTGGTAGACAACGTATTTTCCCCTTTATTCGGTTATTGTGAAACGTTTCATGAAATATACACATATAGTACCACATTGAAGTTTAATATTCAATATTAAAAGTTTAGATATGCCTAAAATAGTTTGGATGAGCTTAAGAGCAATCGGATGTTAGTGACTTCAAATATGTTTATTTTTTTATAATATTGAATTAGTATTATGAGATTTGTAGTTGTAGTATGTGTTGGTCTAAGGTTGGTATTGATTTTGAGATGACTTAGTAATAAAGATAATTTCTGGCTGCTGCGTAATCTAAAAGGTTATTATTAGATTTTGCAATACATTTAATATATTTAATGCAATAATAAGATAGTTTGTGGTACATTAATATTTATATAGAAAGAGTTGGATTGCAAAAAGTTGGTAAAAGGAGCCATACATGCTTAATAAAAATCAAAAATATACAATTGAAATAACAGGCCTGACCCATGAGGGTCAGGGTGTAGGTAATATAGATGGGTTTGTAGTATTTGTTGACGGGGCGCTACCGGAGGAAACGGTTGAGGTTCTTATAATTAAGGTTACCAAGAGCTATGCAGTGGGCAAGCTGTTGGAGATAAAAAGGCCTTCTGCTCATAGAGTGGAGCCGTTCTGCAAAGTTTACAAAAGGTGCGGGGGATGCTCAATGCAACACTTGGATTATGAGGAGCAGCTTAAGTCCAAGGCAGATGTTATAGTGCAGAACCTGAGAAGGTTGGGCGGTATTAATATGGACAAGGTTAAGGTGCATCCAGCTATCGGCATGGAGCAGCCTTTTCAATATAGGAACAAGGTGCAGTACCCGGTGGGGATGCAGAACGGCGAGGTGAAAATTGGATTTTTCGCCAACAGGTCGCACGATATTATTGATAGTGATGAGTGCGAAATCCAGCCAGCTGAAAGCAATTCTATAAGAGAAATTGTAAGGAACTTTGCTCAGAAAAATAGTATTTCAATATATGATGAAGCCTCAGGTAAGGGGCTATTGAGACATGTAATGGTGAGAAAAGGCTTTACCACAAATGAGCTAATGGTGGTGCTGGTACTCAATGGTAGAAAGCTTCCTAATGCGCCAGATTTGGTCAGTCAACTAACACAAGCCTTTAGCACTATAAAGAGCATTTATATTAATGTAAATACAAAGAAGACAAATATTATCCTAGGCAATGAGAGTATACTGCTCTTTGGTCAGAAATATATTAGCGATTACATTGGTAAATACAAGTTTAATATATCCCCGTTGTCGTTCTTTCAGGTCAACCCAATACAAACTGAGAAGCTATATAGTAAAGCGCTAGAGTTTTCAGCGTTGACAGGTGGGGAAAATGTTTTTGACCTATACTGTGGGATAGGAACTATTTCTCTGTTTTTATCTGAAAAGGCTGAGAAGGTAATAGGGGTAGAGGTTGTACCTGAGGCGATTGCTGACGCCAAGGAGAACGCTAAAATAAACGGCGTAGAAAACGCAGAGTTCTATGTTGGAGAGGCTGAAAAGGTAATACCAGAGCTTTATAATAAGGGCGTACGTGCTGACGTAGTGGTAGTAGATCCTCCGAGAAAGGGCTGCGATCAAGTGCTTCTAGACATATTGGTAGAAATGAAGCCAGAGCGCATTGTATATGTAAGCTGTAACCCTGCAACTCTTGCTAGAGACGTGGGCTTCTTGTCCAAGAACGGATTTGAATTGAAAGAGGTTCAGGGGGTGGATATGTTTCCGTGGACATGCCATGTGGAGACGGTAGTTCTGATGACAAGATGTGGTTCGGAGGATAAGAAGTAGGGATCTACCACAACATGTAGTGTTTTGAAGTGATTTTGGGGCGGAAATTGAGCAAAAAAATGCTCTTTTTTGCCCCTTAAAAGTTCGGGGTCTTTTGCCGGTCTTCGCAGTGTTGGTAAGGCCATTGACTACGCTGATTGAAAGCTTCACTCCAAATTCAACATCTGCATTGGTTTTACCTCTTACGATAGGCCTGAAAAAGGGCATGTGAAGACTAACAATTCTATCTTGAATTTTGTGCTCTTTGCATAGTACATACTCCTTTGCTGACGAAATCACTGGACAAAAAGGTTTTGGTATTGTTTTGGTTTTAGCAGTGTCAGGCTACTCTTTTTTTGAAAGTCTTTCTATGATTGTCAAACGGATCGTCAATTCGGTGATGTTGGTGCTCCGTTCCCGTAGAAATATGTTCATCCAGTTATGCTGGGAGAACCTTGCCCCACCACTTCCCACAAACGGCGTCTCTGAGTTTTTCGATAGTGGGTTGACCATTTGGATAACGAATTTTCATGTATGCAATCTCCTTGCTTAATGCGGATACCTTTTCTCCATAGTCGACGTTTCCCTTGATACATCTCGGTTAGATACTGTATCGAATTGTTTCATCTTGAACACCCTATCACTCTTTATTGTACGGATATTCAATTTATCTGCGAGTCTGAGTTTGGATACTTACTGGAATAGACTGCTTTGCCGCCCTGTGGGGGTATGTTTGATGGGTTGAAATTAATTTCTGTTAACACTTGCTTGAAACATATTTACTCTAATGAATATAGATGTTAACATAATATTGAACATAATTATATTTATTGAACATTTGTTCAAAAGGGGAGAAGTCTTATGGCGATTACAGATAATATGAGAATGACTCTTAAGGTCTGCCGACTATATTACGAAGATAATCTCAGCCAGAAAGAAATTTCTGCACAACTCGGGATTTCCCGCCCTCAAATCAGCAGAATGCTGACCAATGCGCGAAATAACAATTTAGTGTCAATCAAGATAAATAATCCATTTTTAGATGAAACAAATCTCGAACACCTTCTTATTGAAAGGTATCACCTGAAGGATGCCCTTGTACTCAACACGATTAATCATAATGAAGAGGGCGGCATGATTGAAGAATTCGGACGGATGGCAGCAGGCTGTATAGACGGGTATATCATGGATAATAGCTGTGTAGGCGTGATGAGCGGTCAAACACTAAGCAGTATGGTACGGTCCATCAGGCATCTTAGCCGCAGAGGCCTGGAGTTGGTCTCTTTGGTCGGTGGCATAGGCTCAACCAGCGTTAAGTGGCATGCCAATGTCATTGCACAACAGATGGCAGAATGCTCAGGAGGCAGTTGTTATATTCTGAATGCGCCTGTTATTGTACAAAGCAAACAATCACGTGACATGCTGGTCAGTGAACCGGAGATTGCATCAGTGCTTCAGAAGGGCTTGAAATGCGATGTTGCAATCGTAGGAATCGGACAGCTCAACATGAATTCGACAACTGTTCAGGCAGGTGCATTGAATGCTGAAGATATGGAACGGCTAAAGGCAGCAGGTGCGGTTGCTTCAGTATGTACATCCTATCTGGACGCTTCAGGAAAAATCATTAATACGGAACTCGAAGAACGGTCTATCGGACTGACACTCGAGCAGCTCAAAAGGTGCCGAACTATAGCGCTGGCAATTGGAGAAAATAAGGTGGAATCAATTAAAGCGGCATTATCGAGCGGCTACATTGACGTGTTTATCACCAATCTGGATACCGCCCGTTTAATAGCAAAATAAAAAATCATATTAAAAAACAGGAGGGAAAGAAATGAAAAGATTTTTTGCAGTAATCGTAGCAATTATAATGATGCTTTCAATGGTAGCTTGCGGAAGTAATTCCCCAACTACCGAGTCTAGTAACGGAACCTTGGAACCCCCGACATCTAGTGCTACAACGCCCGAAGCAAGTAGCGGGGCAACCGGTAAAAAGGTTTCATTGCTTACTCCTTATCTCAGTTCAGTTACTACAAATCAGATGGTAGAAGAAATGAAGGCAGGAATGGAAGCGCAGGGTATGGTTGTTACAGTTGTTGATACCAAAGGAGACTTTGCTCAGCTTGCAAGTAGAATAGAAGACACTGTCTCTTCAAAAGCGGATGCAATCGTGCTTGTCAGCGCCGATCCTTCACAGGTCACTACACAGCTTCAGAGTGCATTTGACGCGAAGATTCCGGTTTTCGGCTGTGACAGTGGGTTTATTGAGGGCATGATGGTTAACGCAACCAGCGACAACTACGCTATGGGCGAGCTTATTACAAAGTACCTTTTTGAGGACCTAATGGGTGGAAAGGGTACCGTTATAGCTCTAACCCATCGTCCTCATCCCGGTGTTGTCAAGAGATGTATAGCTTTCGACGATATGATCAAGAAGTATCCCGATATAAAACTGATCACAGAACAACACGTAGAAGTTCCCGGTCCCATTGAAAGTTCAAGAAAAGTAATGGAAAATCTTATTTTGTCCAATTCTTCAAAAGATTCCATCACCGCTGTATGGAGTGCATGGGATGAACCTGCGATTGGTGCCACTCAGGCTCTTCAGGATGCAGGAAGAAATGAAGTGATTGTTGTAGGGGTTGACGGAAACAGCCAGGCGGTTGAATTGATTAACAAGGAAACCAATCTAAAGGCGACTGTAGCTCAAAACTTTAAAGGCATGGCTGAAATTGTTATTACAGAGATGACAAAGATGTTTAATGGTGAAGAAATTACCAAGGGTGAGCAGTATGCACCTGCATCTATCATCACCAATAAATAGCAGAAATGCAATGAAGGAGTGATAAAGATGCTTTTACAAACCAGACAGCTTTGTAAGCAGTTCGGAGGCGTTTATGCACTCCGGGATATTGAATTTGAAATTGCTGAAGGTGAGACGCTTGGCCTTGTAGGCGAAAATGGTGCAGGAAAATCTACCTTAATAAAAATATTGACAGGTGTTTATAGCCTGGACAGCGGAGAAATATACTGGAACGGGGAGCGCATAAATATATGCAATCCCCGCGAGAGCCGCGAGATCGGCATTAATGTTATTCATCAGGACAGAAACCTTATTCCAGCATTCAACGGTGTAGAGAACATATATCTTGGACTGGAATACGAAAAGAAAGCTGCATTTACCATTGATTGGGCAAAAATGAAGCAACGCGTAATGGATGTCATGGAAGAACTGGGCGTATCGGTGGACCTCAATCTCCCAGCTTCGGCATTGACGCCGCCCCAGCGGACGATTCTTGAAATTATCCGAGCAATGATGACGCAATGTAAGCTGCTGATACTGGATGAACCGACGGCTTCTCTGACGGATAAGGAAGCTGAGATGCTTTTTGAGACAATCGGCAGGCTAAAAGAAAGAGGTACGGCAATACTTTATGTAACACACCGCATGGATGAAATTTTCCGTCTTACCGACCGTATCACTGTATTTAAAAACGGACAACTGGTAAATACCGTAGAGACAGCAAGTGTCAACAAGGATAAAATCATCTCAATGATGACGGATAACTGGGTTAGTGAAAAAATCAATGCTGCCAAGGAATTTGGAAAAGATATTTTAAGAGTAGATCATATTTCTTCAAAAGACGGAATTGTCAAGGATGCAAGTTTAACAGCACGTGCAGGTGAGATTCTGGGTATCTTCGGGTTGGGCGGCAGTGGGCGGACAGAGTTGTTGGAGTGTGTTTATGGCTACCGTAAGATTTCAGAAGGAACTATTACCCTTGACGGTCATGTTGTGGATAAACCTACACCAGCTAATTCCATAAAAAACGGAATGGTGCTTATCAGTGAAGACAGGCGTGGCAAGGCACTTGTCGGCTCACTTACGGTCGGGAAGAATATTGTTCTTTCAACCATCGACAGGTATGCACATTTTGGGATCATTGACGGGAAAAAAGAAATCAGCGATGCAAAAGAAAAGATCAATATGCTCAACATCAAAACAGAAGGTCCTCAGCAAACTGTATTGCAACTTTCGGGAGGCAACCAGCAAAAAGTCGTTTTTGCAAAAGCGCTGATGTCCAATCCCAAAGTTTTGCTTTGTGATGAGCCAACCCAGGCAGTGGATGTCATGACTCGTCTTGAAATCCACAAGCTGCTTAGGCGGAAGGCAGACGAGGGTAACGCAGTGGTTTTCGTATCATCGGACTTGAAAGAGGTGCTGGAAGCAACGGATAATGTATTGATAATGGCAAACGGGAAAACAAAGGGGCTGTTTGCAAATGACGATCTGACTGCAGAACAGGTACTTGCCTGTTGCTATGCAGATTAACCGGGGGGAACACACATGAATAAAAAGATAACATTTTCAGAAGTTATGCGAGCGTATGGTACTATATTTGCGGGGATCGTCATTGTCATAGCATTTAGTATACTGCGTCCTGATGCATTCTTTACTATGGGTAATTTCATTAACATTACGCGGCAGATTTCATTGCTTGTAATCATTGGGGTTGGTGCCACACTGGTTATGTCTGTAGAGGAATTCGATTTGTCGATTGGCGCCATTGCAAGCCTTGGCGGTGTCATAGCAGCAAAGATGGCTGTTGCTGGTTTACCGATGCTGCTGTGTTTTGTCATACCGGTGGCAGTTTGCTTTATAATTGGACTTGTAAACGGTTGGGTTGTTACCCGGTTTAAGGTACTTTCATTTATTACTACTCTGGCTATGAGCACCATAATTGGAGGTTTTACCTTCTGGTTCACCGGAGGCGCTACAATCTTTCAAAATATACCAAATAGCTTCACTTATATAGGCACAAAGAGCTTTTTCAAGCTGCCACTGTTATCTATTATCATGATATTACTATTGGTACTTTTCTGGTTTATCATGCGGCATACAGTATTTGGCAGAAAGCTATACGCCATTGGTGGTAATGAAGCAGCGTCCCAGGTATCAGGCATTAATGTAAAGAAACATAAGAATCTAGCATTTGCTCTCTGTGCTGCTCTTGCCGCACTTACCGGTGTGCTTATGGCGTCTCGTTTAGGTTCAGCTCACCCAACCGGAGGAGATGGATTATTTTTGCAGTCATATGCTGCCGTGTTTCTTGGCAGAACCGTCTTTAAAGAAGGGGTGCCAAACATCTGGGGTACCTTTGTAGGTGCAGCGATTCTTGGAATACTTGCAAATGGACTAACTATCATGCAGGTACCTACTTTCATGCAGGATCTGCTTACCGGCTGTATTATTATTCTGGCAGTAGTTGTCCAGAAGATCGGACGCGGTGATACAAAATGATTGGAATAGCATCAAATAGGAACCGTATTGCAGTAGAGAAAGGCAAGCTGACAGTAGGATATTTGTTGGCAAGCTTTCCGCAGAAGGATAGCTTTCTTGACGTAATATCAGGCTGTGAGTCAGCAGGTCTGGATGTGTTTGAAATTGGATATCCTTCTGATGATCCGGTTGCAGATGGTGAAATTATAAGACAGGCGCATGGTCTCGTAGACTTATCAGTGCGAGAAGATATTTTGTACTGGAAAAAAATCCGTAATACAGTAAACAAGCCTATCTGGGTAATGGCTTATAAAAAAAATCTAATCGATTCGGGGTTTTATAAAACCCTTGCGCAGGAAGGTCTGGCAGATGCATTTGTCATACCAGATGCGACTTATGAACAGCGACTCGCGCTTCTTTATGAACTGAAACCCCTAGGAGTGGATGTGTTAGGCTTTATTAACCCGGATATGGACAGAGATGAACAGGAAGCCTGTTTTGAAAATTTTACACTGGTATATCAGCAGCTTTATTCTGGTCCGACAGGATTGACGGTTATAACGAATGATTATGCAGAGTTACTTGCACGAGCACGCATGCATAATAATTTATTTGTATTTGCAGGCTTTGGCATTAATACGTGCGAAAGGGCAGAGCAGCTAATTAAAAGTGGTTTTGACGGAGTGATTGTAGGAACGGCAATGATGTCAAAGCTTAACACATCACAGCATGAACTGTTTTCTTTTGTAAAAGAACTAGTCGAGGCAGTCAAAAAAGGAAGGTGAAATTAATGCAGTATGTTGCTACTTTTGATATCGGTACTACAGCGGTAAAAGGGGTATTGATGTCCAGGGACGGCAGAAGTGTCTTGGAAAAGAGTATTACTCTTAAAACATTTTTTAACGGTGAGTTCAAGGAGCAGTGTCCATTGGACTGGTACGCAGCATTCTGTGACATCTCACATTTATTTTTCAAGCAGGGTATTTCTCCCTCAGAAGTGTCCGGTATCATTATGAGTGGACAGATGCAGGATCTGATACCAGTTGATGCGGATTTACAGCCCACATACAATGCGATTCTATATTCCGATGGAAGGGCAGGTCTGCAGGCACAGGAGATTATGGCTGTAGTCGGCTTGGATGAAATAGAAAAAAGTACAGGTAATCATTTTGACGGTTCAATGCCGTTTCCAAAACTACTCTGGCTTAAGCAGAATGTGCCTGCTACCTATGAGGCTACCAAAAAGATATTAATCAGTTCGAAGGACTATGTCATAACAAGACTTACAGGAGAATTTGCTACTGATGTTACCTCCGCATCGACTGCAGGATTGATGGATATACGCAGTAAATGCTGGAACACTAAATGGATGCAAATTGCTGGGCTGGACTGCAATAAATTGCCTGCTATCCGCTATGCGAATGAAATGGCGGGCACGGTCTCAACGGCTGCTGCCGCAGAGAGCGGCTACATTGCAGGAACACCAGTTTATACAGGCACTGGTGATGCGGGAGCCACCACTCTGGCGAGTGGCATATCGATGGATGGAGAGTTTAACATTAATTTAGGGACATCGGGATGGATATCATGTGTTTCGGCTGATGTCATGAAAAGGCGGGATGTATTTAATCTTGCAGCAATGCCGAGAGATGTATATATAAATGTAGTACCTTTTCTCAACGCGGGGAATGTCCATAAATGGGTAAGCAGTATACTAGCACCTGATGATTCGGTGATAGGGAAATATCAATATCTTGATAGGCTGCTTGAAGAAAGTGAAGCAGGAAGTCATGGGGTCATGTTCCTTCCTTATCTTACGGGAGAGCGGTTCCCTGTAATGGATACTGCAATCAAGGGCGGTTATACGGGAATTGTAGCCGGAACAACCAAGCAGGACATGGCGCGCAGCGCACTGGAAGGGGTTGCGTTTTCCATAAGGCAGGGTATGGAGTCTATAGGAAGTACTCCGAAGAAAATCTCTCTAATTGGCGGCGGTGCACAAACAACTGTATGGTGTCAGATACTTGCAGATGTACTGGGGTATCCAGTAATTGCATACGGAAATTCTGAGTATCTGCCGGCGGCTGCAATTGCTGCTGCCGTTCTGATCGCACAAGGTGAGATGCCCGATTATGCTTCGTTTGTCAATGTGCTTCAGGGTCTGGGAGAATGTAATTATTACATGCCAATTCCCGAAAATGTAATGCTGTATAATGAAATTTACCTGCGTTATCTTAAAGTTTATCCTGCGCTTAGATCCATTTTTTAATTAAAAACATTTAATCCCGAAAATCTACTCAAGCCACGTTGAGACGGTGGTTCTGATGACAAGATGTGGTTCGGAGGATAAGAAGTAGGGTTGGACCACAAGATATTGTGGTTAGCGGGGATGAAATTAGTTGGGTTTAGGATGAAAGAGATTTTATAGGCGTAAGTTCTTTACTATGCAATGTAGAGTAATCAGTGAGCAAAGGAAGCATGTAATTTAGCTTATCAAGGGCCTTGATAACAGGTAGGCTGTCAACTGTATACTTGTTGTATTTGGGACTTGAAAAATTAGGTTTTTTAGAATCTAAAGGTATATTTTTGCTATGAACAAAAGTAATTTATGGTTGCAAAAATAGAATTTGCGCAGGGGTTGTACAAAAGAGTGTAAATACATAAATATTTTATACCTATACTTTAAAATGAGGGTTGCAGATATTATGTATACGAGTTAAAATGTCCATAGTTTCCTACTAAAATTTATCACTACAATACTTGACGACAAAAAAGTTATAAGGAACGGAAAAGGGGAATATTATGGGAATTTTATTAGGTAAGACAGCAATTATAACAGGTGCAGGCCGTGCTGTTCTGAGTGATGGCCGCTGTGGTTCTATCGGCTATGGAATTGCAACAGCTTATGCCAAGGAGGGGGCAAATTTGGTCCTCACTGGTCGTAATATGAAAAAATTAGAGGATGCCAAGGAAGAACTTGAGCGACTTTATGGGATTAAGGTTCTCGTTCTTCAGGCGGATATCAGCGCTGGTGCTGACAACGAAGCTATTACAGTAGAAGTTGTAAAAAAGACCGTAGAAGCTTTTGGGCGTATTGACGTTTTGGTAAACAATGCCCAAGCCTCTGCCTCCGGTGTTACGCTAGCTGATCACACCACTGAACAATTAGACTTAGCTATTTACTCTGGTCTATATGCTACTTTCTATTATATGAAAGCTTGCTATCCCTATCTAAAAGAAACCAAGGGTAGTGTCATTAACTTCGCATCAGGAGCAGGCCTGTTTGGCAACTTCGGACAGTGCTCTTATGCTGCTGCAAAAGAAGGTGTTCGTGGACTGACCCGTGTTGCTGCGACTGAGTGGGGTAAGGATGGTATAAATGTCAACGCCATTTGTCCACTGGCATGGACCGCTCAACTGGAGCAGTTCAAAAATGTATATCCAGAAGCGTTTGATGCCAACGTTAAGATGCCACCTATGGGCAATTATGGTGATGCTGAATATGATATTGGCCGTGCCTGCGTGCAGCTTGCTTCTCCTGACTTCAAGTTTATGAGCGGCGAGACAATCACGCTTGAAGGTGGATTGGGTCTAAGACCGTAAGCTTGACAGAAAAACTTATATTTTCAAATGAGAGTGTCAATTGAAATGACGTTTAGGATGGCTAATTTGCAAATAATTTCCTAAAGTCTAAAAAAGCAACTTGTAGAATTATTCTATTTATAGTTGCTTTTTTTTATTGCTTATTGAGTATGTTTGAAAAAGAACTGATAGAGTGGTAAAATTGTGTAAAATGTATTGATATGGATTATATATATACTATTATTAATTGCGAGAACAAGAAATGAGCAGTATCAGTATGAGGGAATACAGGTTATAGATATAGCTGAATGGTTGAATAAGCTAAAATAATTGCATAGTATATTTGATTTTGAGAAAAATACCCCCTGGCCAAGGCAGGTAAAAAAGTTGACTTGTTCCCGTCGATTTGCCCTGCCATTAACACTGCGTTTTATTGATTTAAAATATAGTGCAATCGTTTGCTGTGCCGTTGCAACATTTGCGGTAATTCGGGAAGGGCATTTTATACTAACAGGAGATGAGAAGTAAAATGGATAAGATTAAAACTTCGATTCGATAATATAAGTAAACGTTAATTACATTGGAGAAGGAGTGAAATTATGACTACAGATGAGTTGCATAATCTAATAAAGGAAGAACAGCCAAATATATGTCAATTTGTAGCATATAGAGATAATGAGAAAGTATATTCTGATTATTGGAATGATTATAAGAAAGATGATTGTACGCATATAATGTCTGCTACAAAAAGTATAATCTCTTTACCATTGGAATTGCCTTAGATAAAGGGCAAATAGGAAGTGTTGATGATAAAGTTTTGGATTATTTTCCTGATTATAAAGTCAAAAGAGGAGAAAAAACGATTTACAATATTACGATAAAACATTTGTTAACCATATATATTAATTCAGAAAAGAGTATTGTAATAGCTGTTTCATCATATTTTAAACCCACTATACTTGATAGAGTTGATTTCATTCAAGAAAATATTGAACCTTTTATTAGTGCGATATAAATTCCAATATGCGGAGGTGGATTGATTGCGTACATATACATCGGATGAATATTACCAGTTAAGCAAAACGCTTCCTCGGGGACAATGTATAAACTGTTGAACAATATCAAAAAACGTATTATGATATAGCTTGGAATATGTGGTATTTATTACAGTTAAAACTATTGCAAAAACGATTCAATAATAATTCCTTGGACATAAAATATTGATAAGCATAATTTACATATGGATTAAAGAATAGAATAAAGGAGTTGGGTATGAAAGTTGCAATTTGCGATGA
This sequence comes from Bacillota bacterium, assembly GCA_023439045.1. Classification (GTDB taxonomy): domain Bacteria; phylum Bacillota; class Clostridia; order Acetivibrionales; family DSM-1351; genus Ruminiclostridium. Next base: position 221,002 of record JAEXOY010000018.1, read on the forward strand.
TGATATAAAGCAGCTTGCTATCATAAAAGCCGCAATGAAAAATTATGAGTTGGGGCATAACGAATATACCTACGAAATAGAATGCTTTGACAATCCGCTTGAGTTTATGAAGCGCTCAGAGGAAACAGACGGCTATGATATTTTGCTTATGGATATCTGTATGCCTGGTATTTTGGGTACCGATATTGCGAAAGAAATCAGGAGAAAAAAGCAGAGAAGTGAAATTGTTTTTTTGACTACAAGTTCAGATTTTGCGGTGGAAGCATTCGCTCTCAAGGCTGCACATTATGTGGTCAAGCCCTTTACGGAAGAGCAATTTACCGAAGCTCTGGACAGAGCTATGGAAAAATTCATAGGCAAACAAAATAAGAATATTAATATAAAACTTCACAACGGGGACTTGAGGTTTATTGAACTCAATGAAATCATGTACGTGGAGAGTTTTCGACATACACAAAGCATATATTTGAAGAGCGGCGAAAGCATTGAGGCAAGGGAGACTCTTACTAAGCTTTCATCTATGTTTGATGAGGTAGCCAAAGGGCAGTTTATATGTCCATATAAGGGCTTTATTGTCAATCAGAAAAGCATCCGGGGGATTGAACCTGATAAGGTTATTCTAAAAAACGGCAAGGAAATCCCCATAGTTAAGCGCAATTTTACTGCAATAAAGCAGCAATATTTTAGTTTCATGTTTATAAGGGAGGCTGGTAAACATGGATAATCTTCTCCTTGCCAATGTTTTGCGAGGTGATGTTTCGATCATTCTTAATACTATACTTATTTGTTCACTTGTTGAATTTAAGTACAGTAAAAAGGTTACAATCGCTATTTTAACTGCAGTCTGTGCCTTGATCATCATTTTGAATAACTATCTATATGTTTTTTCTGATTTAACAACTGTGGGCAGATACAGTATTTGCGTTTGGCTTCTAGTCGGCATAGGTTTGAAATTTCTGAGTACTGACAGTATTATGAAATGGTTATTTAATGTAATTACCTCAATAAATGTTTTATTCTTTATAACAGTTATAAGTTATGTTTTATCGCGCTCGCTACCGTATCCTATGTATGCACACACAGCAATTCGCATTGTTCTATATATTATTTTTATCATATTATTTAGGAAATTTGTGTATCCCCTCTATCGTCAGGTGGCGGATCGATGGAAGCAGTTTTTAGCGGTTACAGTGGGGATAATGCTAAATTTTGCATATATATTATTTGCCTCTAAAGATATTGCGGAGACAATTACGCAAAACTTAATAGCTATTCTATTACTATCAGGCTTGATGTTCCTTGTTTACGCAGCGTTGCTATGGTCGTTTCAGAGCGTCATACAGGAATATAAATTCCGTACCGAAAGAGATCAGGCGAGGTTGCATGATGAACTGCTTTACTCACAGCTTGCGGCACATGAAGAATTCTTTGAAGCCTCAAAACGCAACCGTCATGATTTGCGGCATCATAATCAAATTATCATGGAATACCTTAAGTCTGACGATACACAAGGAGCTGAGGAATATTTGCAGCTTTATGATGCAAGCCTCACAGAAACCGCTGCAACAAGCTATTGCAAGAATCACATTGCAAATGCGGTGCTATGTCTGTATGCTCAAAAGGCTCAAAAGGAAGATATCATCTTCACCGCAAATGCGGACATTCCTCAAGATCTAGCTATGATGCTACCTGAGTTTGGCAGTTTACTTTCCAATATTCTTGAAAATGCACTAGAAGCCTGTCTAAGGATAAGCACTGATGAGCGCTTTATAACTTTTATAGCCGAAGTTGAAGAGGACAGTTTGAAAATAGAGCTGCATAACTCAGTAATCGGCAAGGTAGAAATCAGAAACAACCTTCCTGTTTCTACTAAAAAAAATGGTGGTTTAGGTACAAAGAGCGTGCTACACATTGTAGAGAACTATCATGGCATGCTTAATTTCCATCAGGAGGGAGACACCTTTATCACCCAAATTATTCTGCCTGCATAGTTTACATAAGTTTAATAGAGCCGTATAAAAACAGCTTATTGTTTTTATACGGCTCTATTTGTGCCTGCACATTTTGCCGTCTTGTGCAGAATTATGTACGTTTTGTGCAAACTACAAAAAAAACGGTCTTTTTTGCACTATTCTATAGTTAAGAACGAATGAAATATTACTTTAAGGCATTTTGAAAGGAGCTCATGCATATGCCGCTAAACTGCATTGACCACACAAAGGAAGTGGAAAAGAGAATATCTGCGATTACAACAAGTCCGAGGGACATCTGTTCCTTTTATAAGCCACGGGATATGTGCCTTGCACCATTGAAGGAGTGCTGGTATTGCAGATATGCTTCATTTGACTTTGAGAGTAAAGACCCGGGTAAGGGTGGATTTTGCAAATTTAAAAAGCTTTGATTTTTTGTACAATAAATCATCCAGATACGGACAGGCTGTAATTTGTGCCTATCAAAGTAACCAAAAAATACATACTTGAAAGGAACAAAATAATGAGAAAGCTAATACTTAGAATGCTTCTTGTACTGTGCATATTGTTTATAGTGCTGACGAGCTTGGTTCTGGCAGAAGCGAATACTCCAACGGAGGTTGATAGCTTGTCAGAACTTCAAACCGCCATCAATAATGCGACAGGCGACATGAACCTAAAGCTTGGCGATAGTTACAATAGTGAGGGAATGCTGACCATTGAAAGTAATTATAACTTCACCATCGACCTGAACGGCAAAACGATGAGAGGCAAAACGCTGGATAGCTATACTAAAGATACTAATACTCGTAATACTAATACTGCTATCGAGCAAAATGGCACCGGCACACTGACCATTATTGATAGCGCTACAGGTGGCTTGGTTTATGCAAATACTTTAGATAATAATCCCGGCGCAATACATATCAAAAAGGGTAACCTTGAGATAAAAGGTGGAAAGGTGAACGGAGGTTATGGCGAAGCGATTTACTGTGAAGTCGATGGAAGGATAGCCATATCAGAGGACGCTTTCGTCACTAGCTCTTATGCTTACGGTGGTACCATTACTTTTGATAGTAGTGGTAGTACAGATAGTATTACCTTCCTCAAACTCACAGGTGGCACAGTTGAGAATACAAGCGTAGGCGGCACTACGATTTATTCTTATGGTCCAAAATGGAAAGTTTCAATCCCAAGTGGCACACCTATTATCAAGGGTGCCAAGCAGGCAATGAACTATCCACCTGATTTGAGTGGCTATGCAGGCGTGCAAGTCACTGCGAGCAATGAATTTAGCGGTACACCTGCTACAGAGTACAGAGAAATTAACATCGCAAACTACAAATACCTTGCGTTTCAGGCCGCGTCAGTCATACAAGACGTTGCCGAAATTGATGGGAAAGGCTACCCCCTCCTGCAAACAGCGATTGATGCAGTTACCGAGGGGCAGACTATTAAGCTGCTCCGCGACATAACCATCCAAGGCGCTGTTAAAATATTAAATGGCACACCATCCTTCACTCTGGACCTAAACGGCAAAACGCTGGATGGAGACAGCCAGGCTGCTATTGAGCAAAATAGCACCAGTATGCTGACCATCATCGATAGCAGCGGTAACGACAGCGGTAGGGTCACTACCGCTGGTTATTCTACCGTAATACATATGAGAAGTGGTAATCTTGAGATCAAAGGCGGCACGGTGGCTACACCTGTTAACAGTACAGCGATCCACATAAGCTCCAAGTGCAGCGTTACCGTTTCTGGTGGCATGGTTAGTAGAGCTGATTATAGTACTGAAAGCGTTAATCTGATTTATATATTAGAGGGTACGTTGAACATCACGGGCGGAACAGTGCGTACGGGTGTAGAACCCGGCAACGGAGCCGATATGATTTACAACTTGAGAGGCACCGTGAACATTATGGGCGGCACAGTAATAAGCGGCAATGAAATCGGTGGAATTTGGAATGCTGGCACGTTGAACATCACGGGCGGCACGGTGAGCCTGGACACATATCCAATTAACATACCGGCAGACGATTGTGTCACAAACATTTCGGGTGGCACGATTAGCTCAACTGGGAATACTATTGTTATCAATAATAATGCTACGTTGAACATCTCAGGCGGCACGATTAGCTCAAGAGAAGGTACAGCTATTTACTTTTGTAACAGCACTAATAACATCGGGAAAATTAAAATCCCAAGCGGTAATCCTATCATCAGTGGCAAAAAAATGGCAATGAACAAAGCTCCTGACCTGAGCGACTATAACGATGTGATGATTACTGCAAGCACCTATGACCCAAACGGCGTAAATTCTGTGGGTCCGACTACCAAGGATAATATTGATACAGATGCGGAAGTTCAAACTTACAAATATCTAAAGTTTGGGCAAATCACCCCATGCACAATTACCTATGACGCTAACGGTGGCAGTGGTACGATGGCAAACGGCTCTGCTATACAAGATACAGCATTCACACTGCCTGTCAGCAGCTTTTCCGCACCCGACGGCAAGCGGTTCAAGGCCTGGGCAATCGGCAGTACTGCTGGTACACAGGTAAATGCGGGCAGAAGCTATACCTTTACGGCTAATACCACTGTCTATGCCGTGTGGGAGGATATTCCCACGGATTACGTCGCCGAAATTAATGACTGGGGCTACGATACCCTGCAAAAAGCAATTGATGCAGTTAACGAGGGACAGACCATTAAGCTGCTCAGTGACATCGCCCTTACAAACACTGTTACCATAGACAGTGGCAGGCCGTCGTTTACTCTCGACCTAAGCGGCAAAACGATAGACGGTAACCTTAATCCCGCCATCGATCATAAAGGAAACGGCACGCTGACCATCACCGACAGCAGTACGGGCGCAACCGGTAAGGTCACCACTGCAGGCAATCAAACTTTTGCGAACTATGGTAGACTTATTGTTGCCGAAGGAACGGTAGGAAATACTGCCGCAGATCAGGGCAGAACCATTTCCAACAACTCAATAAAAGCCACAGTTACCGTTTCTGGCGGCACGGTAAGTGCGACCGGCAGCAACGGCACGGCGATTTACAGTTCCAGTGGCAAAATTGTTATCCCAAGCGGTACACCTATCATCAGTGGCAAAAAAATGGCAATGACCAAAGCCCCTGACCTGAGCGGCTATGAAGATGCGAAGATTACGGCAAGCAAAACTGATTCGAAAGGCATTGGTGCGGTTCCGATTACCAAGGATGATATTGATACAGATGCGGAAGTACAGTATTACAAATACCTAAACTTTGGGCAAAGCATCGCACCCGCAACCTATACCATCACTTATAATGCCAACAGCGGCAGCGGTACAATGGTAAATGGCTCTGCTACACAAGATACAGCATTTACACTGCCCGCCAGTAGCTTTAACGCTCCTAGCGGTAAGCGGTTCAAGGCTTGGGCAATCGGCAGTGCTGCTGGTTCACAGGTAAGTGCCGGCGGAAGCTATACCTTTACGGCTAATACCACTGTCTATGCAGTGTGGGAGGCTATTTCCACGGCAACCTTTACCATCACCTATGATGCCTACGGCGGTAGTGGTACGATAGCAAACGGGTCTGCTACACAAGATATAGCGTTTACACTGCCCGACAGCAGCTTTACTCCTCCCAACGGTAAGCGATTCAAGGCTTGGGCAATCGGCAGACCTGACGGTTCAAAGGTAAGTGCCGGCGAAAGCTTTACCTTTATTACTGATACCACTGTCTATGCCGTGTGGGAGGATATCCCCGCGAATTGCGTCGCCGAAATTAATGACTGGGGCTACGTTGCCCTGCAAGATGCAGTTAATGCAGTTAAAGAGGGACAGACCATCAAGCTGCTAAGAGACGTTACTGTCATAGACGGTGATCTATACGCATCTCCTGTCATCATAGACATTGACAGGCCGTCGTTTACACTCGACCTAAACGGTAAAAAGATAGACGGTGTTGACTATACCCCCATCACTCATAACGGCAGCGGCACGCTGACCATCATCGACAGCACAGGCACTACCGGAAAGGTCACCACTGCAGGCTATGGAACTTTGGTAGTGAATTACGGCAGCCTTGTTGTAGCCGGAGGAACGATAGAAAATACTGCCACAGGAACGACAGGAAATGATGCCGAAGATCCCATCACCATTGCCAACTACTCAGAACGCGGCAGCGTGACCGTTTCAGGCGGAACGGTGTGTGCGATTGGTAGCTTCGGTACGGCAATTGACTGCTTAACAGACGACAGTCGCGTGATCATTTCGGGCGGCACGGTGAGTGCAAACGGCAACAACGGTAGGGCGATTTATAACCGACTGGGCACATTGACCATTTCGGGGGGTACGGTGAGCGCTGCCGCCGAAGCGCTTTACAACGGGAATGTCGGCAAAATTACTGTTTCGGGTAACGCCAAGATCACCAGCACGAATGGCAATCCACAGTCTGGTACGATTTATCTACCTATAGGCATGGCTGATAATACAGTCCTCGAGATTACCGGTGGCACGATAGAAAACACAGTATTGGGCTACGCCATTTACAACAGCGACAATGGCAAAATTGTTATCCCAAGCGGCACACCTGTCATCAAGAGCGGAAAAATCGCAATGAACAAAGCCCCTGACTTGAGTAGCTATAACAATCCGAAGATTACGGCAAGTAAAACTGATCCGAACGGCATTGGTGCGGTTCAGATTACCAAGGACGATATTAATACAAATGAAAAAGTACGAGCATACAAATACCTAAGCTTTGAGCAAAGCACCTCACCCGCAACCTACACCATCACCTATAATGCCAACGGCGGCAGCGGTACTATAGCAAGCGGCACAGCTTCGCAAGGCACGGCATTCACACTGCCCGCCAGCAGCTTTACCGCTCCTAGCGGCAAGCGGTTCAAGGCTTGGGCAATCGGCAGTACTGCTGGTTCACAGGTAAACGCTGGAGGAAGCTATACCTTTACAGCTAATACCACTGTCTATGCCTTGTGGGAGGATATTCCCACAGCAACCTACACTGTATCAGGCTCAATTAAGGATGCAACTGACAGCAGCGCGGTATTAGGTGCGACGGTAACCTTAACAAATACAACTGACAACACAAAAACCTACACGGGGACAACTGACATAAACGGAAGCTACACTATTCCCGGTGTTCCAGACGGTAGCTATGCAGTTAACGTAACCAAGAACGGTGAAACATATGCCAGCGGTAACGCTATTATCACCGTTAGCGGCAGTAATGTATCGGGTGAGAGCGCAAATATAGCAGTAACAATACCAACCTACACCGTAACCTACCATGGTAACGGCAGTGATAGCGGTACTGTGCCTGCAGACAGTGCTTCATATAGAAAAGAAGCTTATGCAACGGTAATGGGTAAAGGCAGCCTTGCAAGGGACGGCTATAACTTCACAGGGTGGAATACAGCGACAGATGGCAGCGGAATAAGCTACAAGGCCAATGATACTCTTATAATCAATGGAAATGTAACGCTGTATGCACAGTGGAAGGCTATTGATAGCGCCCAAGTCCCAATTTTTACAAAAAGCAATGTAAGAGGAACTGAGACAGTGACTCAGGGTGCAATTGCAATTGAGCTTTCAGTTACTGCAGCCGTATCTGATGGTGGAACCTTATCCTATCAGTGGTACAAAAACACAGCCAGCACAACAGCCGGGGCCATTGCCATCAGTTCGGCAACCAATTCAAGCTACACGCCACCTGCTGATGTTGTAGGTACTACCTATTACTATGTGGTGGTTACAAACACGCCGACCCAGAGTGGTGTAAAAACCTCAACTAACACCAGCAGCGTTAAAACAGTAATTGTGCTGGGAGAACCTGCGGCTAATTATACTGTTTCAACTGATCCAGCGACATTAAATAACCTTACTTTGGACAACACAAGTGCAACACAATACCAGAACTATACAACAAACATAAACGCAGACAGCGGATATTATCTGCCTGACAGGATAACTGTTACAATGGGAGGCAGGACACTGGTCGATGGAGTTGATTACATATATATAAAGACATCCAACGAAGCAGGAACTGTAACGGTTTACAATGTGACAGGACAGATAGCCATAACTGCGGCAGGTGTTTTGATTCCAACAAAGGAATATACAATAAGCTTCAACTCTAATGGTGCTGATACAATAGTTGGTACCATAAAAGGAAAATACGGTGACTCCATACTCCTTCCAAACCCCACAAAAGCAGGCTTTAGCTTTGTCGGCTGGTACAGGGACAGTGGCTTTGCAACCTCTTATGTTTCTTCCATCATGGGCAAAGAAGACATCACTCTTTTTGCAAAGTGGGAGGCCATTACGTACAAAATATCAGGTAATGTAAAGGATGAAGACAACAAGAATGTCGACACTGCATCGGTAAAGCTTGTGGCAGGTAGCCGTAAAGTTGCGCAAGTGAATACAGATAGTAGTGGCAATTTCAGCATAATGGGTGTTCAAGCGGATACGTATAATTTAGTTATCACCAAAGGGGATCAAACGGTAACCTTGATTATCAATGTTTTAAACAGCAACGTTACAACCGGCTCGGTAACATTGCCAAAGGGTAAGAAAAATAGCGTAGTAGAGGTTAAACAAGGTACGCCTGACATTGTTGTTGATAAGTTAAATGACTTCTTTAACAGTGATAAATTTACACAGGACGACAGAAATGCTGTTGATGCCGGCGGAATAGTTGAAATAAAGCTGTTAGTTGAGAAAAAGGATGAAAGCGGTGACAATGCAGCTGCAAATGCAGGTAGCATTAAGGCTTCAGCTGAAGGAAGCGGTAAAACGGTAGGCATTTTTCTGAGCTTAACCGTAAGCAAAATCATAACTCCCGCTGGTGGAGCAGCAGAGCAGCCCATTCTAATAGACCAGCTTTCTGACCTGTTAATCATTAACATACCACTTCCGGCTGAGCTACAGGGTAAGAGCGGATATGTAGTTTATCGTTATCATGGTACTGAGGTTCAAATAATTACTGAGGTTAAAAACGCCGATGGCGAATATATCGAGGTGAGCCCTGACGGAAAGTCCATAAAGCTTCACACCAAAAAATTCTCCACCTATGCAGTTGGCTATACAACACCATCGACTCCTCCAACAAATAACACAGGTGACGGTTCAAGCGACAATGAAGTGCCATCAAAAATCACAACTGAGCCCAGTGAGGGTGGAAGAATAGAAATTGGCACTGACAAGAAGACCGCCACAATTACACCTAATAACGGATATGCAATAGCTGATGTAATTGTAGATGGAAAGAGAATAGGGCCGACTAAAAAATACACATTTACAGATGGAGATACTCACAAAATCAGTGCAGCTTTTGTGAAGGAAACCGCACTTCCATATTACAATCAAGATGGTGGAAAGGTTTACATTGGTTTTTCCGCCATTGAAGAAAACCTCTACAAATATATTGCACCCGCAAATGTCACTGTAGAGTTTATGGAAAATCCGAAGAATTTCATAGACAATACGATTGAATGGGCAAAACCAAGCATTGACTTTGTGACTGAGCGTGAAATATTCCTTGGTACTGGACAAAATATATTCAGCCCATATGAAGGAATGACAAGGGCTATGTTTGTAACGGTAATAGGCAGACTTTATGAACGCTCTTTTGGCAGGGTTTCAGGTACATGCACTTTCTCAGATGTTGATGCAAAAGCCTACTATGCCAAGTATGTTGGGTGGGCGAATGAAAACGGTATTATAAAGGGCATCGGAGAAAACAAGTTTGATCCAAATGCCAATGTAACTCGTGAGCAAATGGCAGTGGTTATGTTTAAATTTGCAACTTTTCTCAATAAGACAGCAGTTGTAGACGTATCCCTTGAATATCCCGATAGTGCAAGTATTTCATTGTGGGCAGTTGAGGGGGCTAAATACTGCCAGGAAACAAAAGTTATAGAAGGCAGAACCGGAGGCGTCTTTGCACCTCAAGAAAGTGCAACAAGAGCTGAGGCAAGTGCTATACTGCAAAGATTTATAAAAAACATGCTTAAATAATTCTAAGTATAATTAATTTGCAATTCCCTCATCGCTTATTTGTGTGGTGAGGGAATTTTGCATTTGCTTAAAAATTTTAGTAAGCAAAGTGAAATTTTTGGGCTATGATAAGACATTAGGATACATATGAAGAATAATGGCGATGAGTTTGTTTAAAAAAGTTCATATTTTTTTCACTCAAATTTGATTATACAATTTTAGTAGTTAGATCCTATATGGGTTTAAAAAAATATAATTTGAGTTGGAGGCATACTATGAAGAAAATTCGCGTGTTCTCACTACTGATTGCTTTTGTGTTAATTGTCAGCACACTATGTGCTTGTCAAAACGACCAGAATGCAAATCAAGACAACCAGAGTACAACTAGTTCGTCGCAAGAATCGTCAAAGGCACCAGCTACCGTAAGTACTATCCGCATTTGGACCAGTTCTGCATCCGATAAGAAAGAGTGGACGTCACAAATCGATCTGTTCAATAGCGGCATCGGTGCTGAGAAGGGTGTTAAAATTGATTACCAGATTTTCGGTGATAACTATCAGACATCTGTCGATACTGCTGTGTCGGCTGGTCTGCAGCCCGAGATATGGATGGCTACCACCAAGCAGTCTCAGTACGTTGCACAGGACATCATCTGCTCGCTCGATGAACTCCCTAACATGACTGACTTACTCGACGCAAACAAGGCATCTCAGATCAAAAACTTGACTGTGTTCAACGATAAGGTGTATTCACTACCACTCTACTTTACCAGTTATAGTTTGATCTACAACGTCGATATCCTGAAAAACGCTGGATTCACTGAACCTCCTAAGACTTGGGCAGAATACGTAGATATTGCAAAGGCCGTGACTAAAGACAACGTATATGGTACTGCAATTCCCTGCAAATTTACCAGCTATCAGGATCGCTATATAATCGATGGCGCTCTTCCGGGCATCGGCCATCTGCAGTACAGCTATTCGGAAGGCAAGTTCATGTTTAGTGATTTCTTGCCATATTTCGAGGACGTAATCATGCCTCTTGTTGAGGACGGCAGTCTCTTCCCTGGCTGCGCTACGCTGGATAATGACACATTACGCGCTCAGTTTGCTAACGGAAACATCGCTATGTATATCGGCGGCTCGTATGATGTAGGTGTACTTTATAACCAGTTCCCTGCTAAGGACAACTGGGCTGTCGCTCCTATCCCATATATGGACGAGGAACACCATTATAATCAGTTGAAGGAACCAGCACAGATGTACTTTACAAGCAAAAATGTGCTCAAAGATGAAGCGATGGCTGCTGCTGCCTCCGAGGTATGGCATTTCATGTTCTCTAGTAGCCTTAATGAGTTGATGTTCACTAACGGACAGCGCTTCCCAATGAATGATGAAACATTTAAGAATGCGGCGGCTCCGACTCAATCACAGTGGAATACATTCTATGAACTTAGCAAGACACAAGTAATGCGTAATCCTATGCCAGATTCTGTAATCACAGTTGAGGGTAACAACTACGGCACCGTGTTCAGTCAGATTATTGCAGGCCAGGTAGATCCAGCAACGGCTCTCGCCGATTTGGATACCCGCTATCAGGCTGCCTTTGACAAGGCCTGTGCCGATGGCACCATCACTAAGGAAGACTGGATAGACCCAAATTATGAGAGTAACTTTGTAATTAAGTAAGTAAATACGTTTAATGCAATGAGCGCCGCTAACTTCCTTTCAGATTCAGGCGGCGCTGCTTTAAAAAGGCCATGGTACATTTTGGGTTTAGCTTGTAACCATATGAGGCCTGTAAGTTAATATAGGAATTGCTCTATTTTTCACAATTACACATAAAGAACTACCATACTGCTCCGCGTGACAGACTCTTAAGAGCGCACGCGGAGCAGAATTATACTGAGTCAAAAGGGAGTGAGAGCTTGAAAAGTATAAACAGAAAAGAGCCATCCATAGGACTTATACTTGGCGACCATGCCGGCATCGGGCCAGAAATTATTGCCAAGTCTCTGATGGAAGGGCCGCAGAACTATACTCCGGTTATCATCGGCAGCCATGAGATGGCTATTGATGTGCTTAATCGGTATATGCCAGACGTGGAAATTATTTCGTTTCCGATGAGTGGAGAGACGGAGCCAAGCATAGAGGGAAAAAGGCGGGTATATATATTCGACGTTCCATCAGGTAAAGATATCCAAGTTGGCAAAGTCACCACGGACAGTGGGAAACTTATTTATGACAGCCTTTGTGCAGGTGTTAAGCTCTATAAAGACGGTTTGGTGGACGGCCTTGTAATGGCGCCTATTACCAAACAAGCATTGCATATGGCGGGGCTCCATTATGGATCGGAGTTCGAGGTATTTGCTGAGCAGTTTCAGAGAACCCATGTGAAATCAGTTGTCAAGGCCGAGCAGGTATTCCGCAGCACGGTTGTTGGTCACTGTGCGTTTTCCGAGATCACAAAGAGGCTTACAACCGAAGGCATCATAGTGACGGGTACTCAGTTGCTTGAGGTGATGGATAATTTCGGTCAGAAAGATAAGGGCATAGCTGTGGCCGCACTCAATCCTCACGCAGGGGAAGATGGACTGTTCGGAGATGAAGAAGCAAGGGTGATTCAACCGGCTATTGAAGAGCTTCAGAAAACGGGCGTCAAGGTGATAGGTCCCTGCCCGGCCGATACTGTATTTTTGAAAGCGATGAAAGGTGAAGTAGGTGGCGTTGTCTTTTTGTATCATGATCAGGGCAACATCGCCATGAAGAGCAGTTTCTTCGGTGCGAGCGTACTGATCTATACTGATTTACCATGCCCAATTTTATCCGTAGGTCATGGTAGCGCTTTGGACATCGCCGGTAAGGGGATTGCTGACCCAGACAATATTACAGCCTGCATTTGCACACTTCTTGAAATGCTTAACTCAAAATAATACGCCACATTGTGCAGATAGAATCCTTTACAATAGACACTAGAACTGATATGCTGTCGATAACCTTAAAAACTTATATATAGGCCTCTGCCGTGGGGCGGAGGTAAGAAAGTAGAGAGTGGCCTTATGAATAATATTACTGAAATGTCTTCATACCCAGACGACCCTCGTCAATTAAAAATCTTCCGAGCCGGCCAGCAGGGTTATCTTTTGGAATCGGGCGGAGTTCAGATCGGCATCGATCTGTATCTGACACCATCTCCAAAAAGACTGATTCCGAATTTTTTTGAGGCAGAGGACTTAAATTCGCTCTCATTGCTCTTGGGTACCCACAATCATCTGGATCATATTGACAAGATGGCTTGGATTCGCATTGCGGCCACCTGCCCTATGGTCAAATTTGTCGTTCCTGCGTACTTTGAGGATAAGCTTCCTCAAGAGCTAGCTATTGACAAAAACCGTTTCCTATTCGTTGATGAAAATCGGCCGGTAGCATTTCATGATATACATATCCGCGCAGTGGCGGCAGCGCATGAATTTTTAGACAAAGATGCGGTTACGGGCTATCACCCGTATCTGTGCTATGTGATCGATTTCAATGGGTATAAACTGTTCCATGCGGGTGACACATGCAGATATGATGGATTCGCAGGGAAAATTAGTGAGTTGGGAGCTCTCGATGTCGCATTTCTCCCCATAAACGGACGGGATGCCAAACGATATGCAAGCGGTTGCATAGGTAACATGACTTATCAGGAAGCGGCGGATTTAGCTGGTGATATCAGGGCGACTCTGACAATCCCTGGACATTATGATATGTTTGCCCATAATGGCGAGGATCCCGAGCTTTTCCGTACATATATGGAGGTCAAATATCCGTCTCTCAAGTGCGTTGCTATGCCAGCCGGCACATCCTTTGTCTACGGCAGATGAATCATCGTACGAAATCGTTTAAAACTTTATGTAAACTTTTAAAATGATATTAGAATAAATACATTGGTCAGGCCAATAACAATGTTATAATTGAATTCACAATGACAACTTCCTTTCTTGTATTAATGCATTGAATCTAATTTATACAGGAAAAGAGGGGGTTGTTGTTTTTTTATGGGCAAAACAGCTTTCTATTTTCTATGATATGACATATGACTTTCATTCTGATTCGAGGGTTTCGAAAAAATCAATATCCCGTAGCAATTGGATAACATGCTTCATCTTTTTCATTTTGAACTTCTTGAGAATCCAATAGATTTCTGAGCGGATAGTGGTTTCCTCTACGCAGCGCTGCTCAGCGATTTTTTTATATGAGTAACCGCTATAGACGAGCTTGATGATTTCATATTCCGTGTTGGTGATCTTCAGCATCATATTGTAGACTTCTTTGGTTCTGTTTTTATCCTCTGCCATGCGCATATATTCGCTCATCAGCTTATTGGCAATATCGGGACGCAATAGAAAGTTGTTGTCCATTACCTTGCGGATGGAGCTAAGGATAATGTCGGTCTGAGTCGTTTTGATGATATAATCCGCTGTACCAACCGCATACGCTCTGAAAAGCAGGTCGTCCCTGCTGTGAATCGTCAGAACAATCGCCTTGATATTGGGATTGAATGCCTTAATCTTCTGGATAGCATCAATGCCAGCGGTATTGTTCTCCATCTGGATATCCATCAGCACTATATCAGGATTGGTTTTGATGGTTTTTTCGACTGCTTCCACACCGCTTTGTGCCATATCGACGACTTCCATATCCGATTCACCCTGAATTATTTTATTAAAATAGTTTCGTATTTCCTGAGAATCATCTGCAATTAGTACTCGAATCATTGGTATAATAGTCTCCTTTTATTTTATTTGGTAATCTTAGGTAACATAATCTGCACAGAAGTGGTCTCTCCATATTGGCTCTCTAAACGTAACTGTCCCATATGTGATTTGACAACCTTATGCGCATACGACAGGCCCAACCCCCAGTTCAGAGGACCTGACTTGCTCGTATAATAGGGACTGAAGACCTTTTTTAAGGCAGCTTTCTTAATCCCGGTGCCGTTGTCCTGAATCACAATGATGAGCCACTGAAACTGCAAGCCAATATCCACCTTGATCACGCCATGCTCTCTCCTCGCGGCCTGTATCGATTCAATCGCATTATTAAATATATTGATGAAGACCCGCACCATGTGATAATAGTCGAATCTGGAGACAAGCAACCCGTGGTCGTACTGTTCTTTATTCCAGATGATTACAGTGTTTGGTGGCGGACTGACTTTGGAAATTGCCTCATCAATGACTTCTCCGATGTCGTTGTTTTTGAAAATATATCTGATCTGGCGTAGTGAATCGAGCATCTCGGAAGTTCTTTTAAGCGAGGAATTCGACAACTCCTCGATTTTGCGCAGGGCCACTCGATCAGCTTCAGGGTCGTTAATACCCTCTAGAGCCTGCCTTGCTAGGATAATGATGCTGAACAGCAGGTTTTTCTGGGAATGTAGCGTTTCGCTCATGACCTCATTCATTTTCGAGATGTTGCGTTCCCTCTCACGGTCTACAAATATGTGAATAAAGCTGCCCATCTTATAGTTTAGCAACAGCAGCAACGTAAAGAGTAGAGCGATTGCCGTGATTAGCGGGATAATCACATAATAGCTGTAGGAAAAAGAATTCAGATTTGCGAACACCCAGTACCCATTGGCAAAGACCGTATGGATTGACATCTTGAAAGGGCCCAAGAAAAAGGTACCGTAAAACAGCAGGTTCATTATGCATAGGCAGGCAGTCAACTGATGTATTTGTCGCTTGATATAGCGGATGGTATTCTGTAATTGATATCTATGCAGCAAATAAACCGGGTAGAACAGGTAAATGAGAATCCACAATTGGTTAAATTGGTGTACAACTGTAAAAAAAGTAGTAACAAATACGCTATGCGAGTTGAGTATATGAGTTAGGTATATGTAGTAAGCGGTGGATGGGTCGTAGAATAGCAGATTGTAGACTAACGGTGCTATTAGCAGTATAAACCTTGGGATTTTGTACTTAAAGCTTCTTGTGAATTCGTGGACGAACAGCGGAACTGCAAGCATATACAGCAGGATGCCCAAATTCATCAGTCGTGCGTTCATGACAAGTGACATATTAATGGTCTGGCTGATATAAGCGAAAATTCTATAATCAAGACTGAAAAACGGATTGCTTTGGTAGTAGTTACCAAACCTAACTATATACATCACAACCGCAAAAAATGTGATAACCATCCCGCAGACCATCATAATGAACAACCAGCAGTATTTGTCGTAATAATCCAAGGTTATGAGGACAACAGAAAACACGATGAGTGCAAGTATTGTGTATAACAAGATTATGACACCTGCTTTCCAGCACATCCACTAGTCTGTGCTAAAGATAGAATTTTTCCGTTAAATCATTAGATATGCCGCCTATTGACCATCTGTGACTTTTGATTAGTTATGTAAATATAATATAACACTATTAAAATATTATGTAAAGTTATAAAATTTAGCTTTGCCTAAAATTTAGCTCTTACTGTTTAAAAAAAATCATATTTCGAGCATATTTTTATTGCTCTATAATTAGTTTCATAAATTAATTTCTATAGAAAGGTATTTGGTGTGAGTATGAGAAAATCCGCTTATAAGAAATTCCGAATTGACGGAGACAGGGTGCAAGAGGTGGGTATGCTTCTACCTATGTTTATCGGTTTTTTGCTGTTTACAATCTACCCCATTATCTGGGCTATCCGCTGGGCCTGG
This sequence comes from Bacillota bacterium, assembly GCA_023439045.1. GTDB lineage: Bacteria > Bacillota > Clostridia > Acetivibrionales > DSM-1351 > Ruminiclostridium. The sequence continues at coordinate 237,694 of JAEXOY010000018.1, forward strand.
TTCGACTACAGCGGCTTCGGTACGCCGGTTTTTGTTGGGTTCGAAAACTTTGTTAGAGCATTTACGCGTGACCCTATGTTTTGGCAGTCGCTTGTTAATACCTCTTATCTAGCCTTTGCCAAGCTGCTCCTTGAGATGCCTCTTGCTATTATCCTTGCAGTATTGGTCAACAAAAAGATTAAAGCTGCGTCCTTCTTTCGTGTTATCTACTTTATGCCAACCGTCATGAGCGTTGCTGTCGTAGGTATCATATTTTCGATCATGTTTAGCGCCTATAATGGTATTATCAACGCAATACTACAACAGGTAAACATAATATCCAAAAATGTTGATTTCTTCGCGGGGCGGTGGTCATCCCTGACCGTGATGCTGTTTGTGTCGCTGTGGACCACCTTTGGTATTAATATGTTGTATTTTCTGATGGGGCTTCAAAACATTCCGAATGAACTTTATGAGTCCGCCGATATTGACGGAGCGAATACTTCCCAGAAGTTTATCCACATTACCCTGCCATTGTTAGCACCGACCATGCAGACCGTATTTTTGCTAAGCATGCTCGGTACCATGAGAATCACAGACCTAATTCTAGTCATGACAAATGGGCAGCCCGGCGGCACAACGGAAGTGGTCATGTCATATGTATTCAAGTACTTCTTCCAGTATGGGGACGCTGGGAGTGTCAGCCAGTTCGGTTATGGCTCTGCGTTGATAATGATTGTGGCCGTATTCCTAGCTATTATCACGGCTATTTATTTTAAAGTCTCTAAGAAAATGACACAAATTTTTTAGAGCACACATTTTGTGTGTAATATGATAAAGAAAAGGAGACAATAAAATGCGTAATACTTCTCGCTTGATACGCGGATTTTTCATGTACTTGTTTTTATTCGTTATGGTCTTGATTTCAGTATTTCCAGTATTATACATCCTCTTGGCGTCATTTAAGACCAATCTTGAAATCATGGTTGGCGGCACCAATCTATTTCCTAAGGTATGGCAGATATCCAACTACATTGAGGCATGGAAGCAGGCTGACTTCTCACTATATACTTTCAACAGCATATATATGTGTTTCTTTGTTGTCGTCGGTTGCATCATCACAGCGACCGTGGAGGGATATATATTCTCACGTGGCACCACACTGTTCAGCAAGTTTGCATATAAGATGGTTACGGTGTCAATGTTTATCTCGCTCGGCGCTCTGGCTCTCTATCCACAGTTGGGCCTTGCCAAGATTTTCGGTCTGAACGGTACACTTTGGGGACCTATTATTATCAATGTGTTCGGCCTTAATGTCACACAGGTCTTACTTTCCACAACGTATCTCAAACAGATTCCCCTGGAGATCGATGAGGCGGCTAAGATCGACGGCTGCAGCTTCTTCAGGACTTTTGTCTCGATCATTTTCCCGTTGATCAAGCCTCTGATTGGGACTATTGGTCTGGTTGCTTTCCGTATCGCTTGGAGCGATTATCTATTACCATACGTATTCACCATTTCTGCTCCCGAAAAGATGACGCTGGTTGTTGGAATCGTCATGCTGAAAAACGGTGGTGCTACTGCTTCAGCTATGAACCTGATGATGGCTGGTATCAGCATTTCGCTCATTCCGATGCTGATTGTCTACTTTATTCTGAACAAATTCTTTGTCGCTGGCATAACAGAGGGTGCAATCAAAGGTTGATGCATCATCTAATTGGAATAAGGATTTTCTATAAATCGACCTGTATATAGGCCGTAAAATAAACGGAGGTGTTCTATGTTTGATTTTAAGGATAATGTAGTTGTGGTCACAGGTTCTTCTCGCGGTATCGGACGTACTATTGCCGAACGGTTTTATGAGGCGGGAGCTTCGGTGGCTATATGCAGCCGCAAACAGGCTGATATTGATCAGGCATTGCTGGAGATGGGAAAGGATGACCCTACAAGAGTTTATGGAAAGGCTGCCGACAGCGCCAGCGTGGAATCAATGGCAACTTTTCTGCAGAGCGTTGTGGACAGGTATGGAAGAATTGATATCTTGGTCAACAATGCTGGAGTGCAGTTTCCACAGCCCTCGGTAGAGGTTAGTGAGAAGGATTGGGATGCCACTCTGGATACCAATCTGAAGGGTTATTTTTTCGCTGCACAGTTTGCAGCAAAAGACATGATGAAGAGAAATGCGCCGGGAAGCATCATCAATATCGGCTCTGTTAACGCAATTACCGTTGTAGTGGGGCAGGCGGTATATGCTTCCACCAAGGCAGGTATTTCTCAAATGACCAAAAGCCTTGGACGTGAGTGGGGAAAAGCCGGCATCCGAGTTAATTGCATCGCGCCAGGTAGTATCCCTACTTCCATCAACGCAGCCATTTACGCAGATCGCGAGGTGGAGCGCGCCATGGAGGAGAAGATTCCAATGGGAAGGCGAGGAAAAACCAATGAGGTGGCAGATGCGACGCTTTACATGGCTTCGCAATACGCTTCCTACATTACAGGACAGACACTTTTTGTAGACGGAGGACTTACCCTTGTTCATGGGTAGAAAATAAGGAGGAAATAAATATGAAACCAAAAGTTGGAGTAGTACATACTTTTTTATACTCGGTGGAGGACATTAAAAAGCAGTTTAAGGAGCAGCTTCCCGAGGTGGAAATGATCAATATCATCGACGACAGCCTGTTGAGCGAAGCACTTGAAAATAAAGGAATTACTCCTGCCCTTATCAGCAGGATGTGCGACTATTATTCAAATCTACAGGACATGGGCTGCGTATGTGCCCTGAATCAGTGCTCCTCTGTGGGCGAAGCCGCGGATATAGCAAGCAAGCTTGTCAATATGAAGGTTGTCAAAATTGATGAACCTATGGCTCGTGAGGCTGTAAAGCTCGGTAGTAAAATTGCGGTTATCGCAACCGCTATTTCCACAGTAGAGCCTTCCTGCCGCCTGGTGGAAAGTAAAGCCAGAGAAGCCGGTAAAGAGGTTACTGTTTCCCTCTGTTTTGTAGAGGGTGCCTATGAATTCCTTCTCAAGACAGGCGATAAGGAAAAGCATAATGAAATGGTTATCAACAAGATCAAGGAAGCGGCTGAAACCCATGATGTAATTGTACTTGCGCAGGGGAGTATGTACCATCTGATGCCTTTGCTTAAGGATATAAAGGTTCCCGTACTTACGAGCCTTGAAACGGGTGTAGCGCAAATCCGCAGTATCTTGGGACTAAATTAATAAAATTTATAACTATGAGAGGGGATTAACATGAATAAAGTAAAAGTAGGTGTGGCTGGTTACGGTGTTATAGGACAGCGGTTGGCAGACGGTGTAGCACTTCAGAAGGATATGGAATTAGTTGGTATTGCAGACCTGGCTCCGACTCTCAGTATTCGGGCTCTCCATGAAAAAGGGATGCCCTATGATTTATATCTGGTAGAGGGTGCGGACAAGTCCAAATTTGACGAACTGGGCATTCCAGTTTCGGGCAGCTTCGAGGATTTGATTGACAAAGTGGATATTATGCTGGATTCCTCACCAGGAGGAATAGGAGCAAAAAATAAGGAACTCTATGAGAAAAAGGGCGTTAAAGCCATATTCCAGGGCGGTGAAAAAAATTCTGTTGCCGACGTGTTCTTTCATGGCTACGCAAATTACGAAAAGGGCGTGGGAAAGGATTACTTGAAGCTTACCTCTTGCAATACCACGGGGCTGATTCGCTCGGTAGACTGCCTCGACCGCGCTTACGGCTTGGAGAAGGTGGCCATTACTATCATTCGCCGCGTGGCTGATCCTGGCGACTATCACCGCGGACTAACCAATGCACTGCAGGTGGATAAAGCACCTTCCCATCAGGCAGTGGATCTAATGAGTATTATGCCTCATGTAGCGGCTACGGGGATTTTAGTTCATACGCCTGTAACCCATGGACATATTATCACGGTGGTAGCTACTGGTAAGGAAAAGATTACAAAGGAAATGGCACTTGAAGCATTTTCAAAACATCCTAGAATCCGTATCGTAAGGTTGGCAGACGGCTTTTTAGGCAACGCCTCACTGTTCCGCTACGCACGTGATCTGGGCAATCCTCGTGGAGATATGTATGAGATTGCTCTTTGGGAGGAATCTGTGGTGGAAAGCGGCAATGACATTATGTTTGCGATCAATATTCCACAAGAGAGCGTAACCATTCCTGAGACAATGGATGCCATCCGTGCTTCCATGAAAATGCAGCTTACCAGCGAATTAGGCACTGCAGAAACAAACAAATACCTGAATATCAAAGTTCGATAGGAGGGAATTGTCATGAGATTTGGGATCAATACTCTGGACGATATACAACCTTGCGGCAAGACTGTCCTGCTCCGAGTGGATATCAATCAGCCCATTGACAGGGAAACCAATACTCTTAAGGATACTACACGGGTGCGTGCCTGTCTTAAAACCATAAAAGAGCTTTCAAAAAAGGGAGCCAGGGTGGTGGTTCTTGCACACCAGGGAAGCGATATTGAATATAAAAATTATTACACTACACAGCCCCATGCAAAGGTCCTGTCCGAACTTCTCGGACAGGAGGTGAAATTCATCGACGACGTATGTGGCCCTGCAGCACGGGAGGCGATTAAAGCGCTTCGGGACGGCGAGATTCTGCTTTTGGACAATGTCCGTTTTGTAGCGGAAGAGCAGACTCTGTTCGAGCAAAAGCTGAAGCTTACCCATGAGCAGCAGGCGGATACGCTGATGGTAAGAAAGCTGGCACCCCTTGCGGACCTGTATGTCTGCGACGCTTTTGCGGCGGCTCACCGGGATCAGCCTTCGCTGTGCGGGTTTGAGCAGGTACTGCCTTCGGCCATGGGTAGGCTTTTTGAAGAAGAATTCTGCGTCATATCGGAAATCATGGAAAAGCCTGAGCGCCCATGCGTATTTATGCTGGGAGGTGCCAAGGTAGCAGATGCCTTCATGATGATGAGTACTGTCCTTGGAAATCAAGTGGCGGACAAGGTCCTTACCGGAGGGCTGGTAGCCCAAATCTTGCTCTGGGCCAAGGGAGATGACATTGGCGAGGCCTCCAAAGGCTTTATTCGGAAGCAGAATTATGATTATCTTTTGGAAATGGCGGCACAGCTATATAATAAATTCAAGGATAAGATTGTACTGCCCGATGATTTTGCTTACGTACAGGACGGAAAAAGGTTTGAATGCCTGCTAGGCAGCATTCCTCAAGATCAGATGGTGGTAGATATCGGTGTCCAAACCTCTGAAAAATACAGAAAAATCATACTTGAGGCGAAAACTGTCTTTGTCAATGGACCCATGGGAGTTTTTGAAAAGGCGGAGAGCGAATTCGGCACCCGTACCCTTTGGGATGCCCTGGGCGAAACAAGTGCATACACGGTCATAGGTGGCGGAGACAGCATCACTGCCACCAACAAGTACAACAAAGCCGATAAAATAAGTTATATTTGCACCGGTGGCGGTGCCCTCATCCGTTTTCTCACAGGAGAGGAGTTGCCAGTGGTTAAGGCCCTGCGGCATGGTTCAAAGCTTATGAAATAAAGGTAGGAGGCTATGAGCGCCGTATCTAGGAATATAGGAATTTATAAGTTTTAGAGTAAATTAAGCACTGAACGTATTTGCGAAGTAAATTTTCTAGCGCTTGTAGCCGAAACTGCCCGTAGTACTAGCGTCGCTAGAATTTAGGGGAGGTAAGGTCATGCAATTGGAAATCGGTATTGGTACACGGATCGAAGCAATTGAAGTTATGGATCAAAACTTGATGGGTGTTCTTTTGCCGAACAAGGTAGAAATAGGATTGACGGGTGCTGAAGAGGTATTACGGGCTATCCGCAATCCTATCGGTACTGCTCAGCTAGGAAACGTCATAAAGCCGGGGGAACGCGTAGTGATAATTACGAGCGACATTACGCGTCCGGTGCCGACCTGGGTCATCTTGCCGGTATTGCTGGACGAGTTGTATTCGGCGGGGGTGAAACCGGAGGACATCACATTGGTTTTTGCGCTGGGTAGCCACCGCTTCCATACAGAGGAAGAAATGAGAAAGCTTGCGGGAGACCGAGCGTTCTCGGAGATTCGATGCGTAGACGGAAACCCGGGGGATGTTGTGAGGATGGGAATGACAGGCCGAGGCACACCGGTGGATATCACCCGTGTGGTGGCTGAAGCGCAGAGGAGAATTTGCATCGGTAACATTGAATACCATTACTTCGCTGGCTATTCTGGTGGAGCAAAAGCAATCATGCCCGGTGTTTCCACCCGGGAAGCTATACAATCGAACCACAGTCGTATGGTGCTACCGGAAGCGGTAGCAGGCCGCCTTGAGGGGAACCCTGTCAGGGAAGACTTGGAAGAGGCTATAAAGTACTGCCCTATTGATTTTATTGTTAACGTAGTGCTTGACGAACATAAGAACATTATCCGTGCAGTGGCGGGCCATTATATAGAGGCTCACAGAGAAGGCTGCCGCTTTCTTGACGCACTATACTGCAAAGAAATTGACGAAAAAGCCGATATTGTGATTGTATCACAAGGGGGTGCTCCCAAGGATATTAACCTTTACCAGACACAGAAGGCGTTGGATAACGCAAAAAATGCAGTAAAAAAAGGTGGTATTATTATTCTTGTAGGTGCATGCACCGAGGGGTTCGGCGAGGGAGTATTTGAAAAATGGATGAGAGAAGCAGAATCTCCAGATTCTCTTATAGAACGTGTTCAACGGGAATTCAGGCTTGGAGGGCATAAAGCTGCGGCCATAGCCTTGGTGCTTAACAATGCAGATATCTACTTTGTTTCAGAGATGGAGGCTGGGCTGGTAAGGTCCATTTTTATGCATCCGTTTACATCGGTTCAGCAAGCACTTGAAGCAGCCTTTGCCAAACTCGGAAGTCAGGCCACGGTGTTGGTGATGCCCTACGGAGGGTCAACACTTCCAACCCTGAAGGAAAAAAAGTAAAAAATGAGGACCGCTCTGACACATTACAGGGTGGAACAGTACTTAAGAATACTTAAGAATAAGAAATGGAGGAATAATAAATGACACAAATAGGATTTATTGGTTTAGGAATCATGGGAAAGCCCATGGCAAAAAACCTTCTAAAGGCAGGCTTCAAGCTTGCAGTTTATGACATATTCACTGCTGCCGTGGAAGAACTCGGTGCATGTGGTGCTACAATGTGTGGTTCTATCAAAGAAGTTGCGGAACTGTCTGACATAATCATTACCATGCTTCCAAACAGCCCACATGTGAAGTCTGTTGTGCTGGAAGAGGGAGGAATTGTCAATTATGCAAAAGAGGGTACTCTCATCGTTGATATGAGCTCCATTGCACCCGGGGCATCAAAAGAGATGTACAACCTGCTCAAACCCCACGGCATACACATGATAGACGCTCCAGTTTCAGGAGGCGAGCCCAAAGCAAAAGACGGCACACTTGCTATAATGGTAGGTGGGGAAGAAGCTGATTTTGAGCGTGCAAAACCGTTGTTCGATGTGATGGGAAGTTCAGCTACGCTTGTAGGCAGCATTGGAAGTGGCAACACCTGCAAGTTGGTGAACCAAGTCATCGTAGCCCTCAATATTGCGGCGTTAAGCGAAGGGATGATGCTTGCTAAAAAGGCGGGCACAGATCCTCAGCGGGTATATGAAGCAATAAAGGGAGGCCTTGCAGGCTCAACCGTAATGAATGCGAAAACTCAGATGATGCTGGAGGGAAATTTTGCACCTGGATTTAAAATTGATCTTCATATCAAAGACCTTAACAATGCTCTTGATGCGGCAAAGGAGTGCAGCGCGCCACTGCCCATGACTGGGGAGATTATAAAGGTGCTGCAGGAGTTGTCTGCTGATGGTGAAGGTATGAGTGACCACAGCGCTATCGTGAAATACTATGAAAAACTCGCGGGCACTATTCTTTCTGAAAACTGATATTGTTAGTACCAAAAAAATTTACTGGAGGTCATAATGAAAGTACTGATTGCAATGGATTCGTTTAAAGGGAACTTGACATCTTTAGGCGTGGCAGCAATTGTTGAGAAGGGGATAAAAAAGGTTTTTAATGACGCTTTTGTAGACAAGGTAGCCATTGCCGACGGTGGAGAGGGCACTGTGGAAGCAGTTGTTGATTGCTTAGAGGGGGAGTATGTATATACTGAGGTTTCTGACCCTTTAGGAGGCAAGGTTAAAGCTAAATACGGTATAGTCAATGGTACAACCGCAATCATAGAGATGGCTGAAGCCTCGGGGCTTCCTCTTGTCCTGGTCGAAAAAAGGAATCCGATGCTGACTTCCTGTTATGGTACCGGTGAATTAATCAAGGATGCCATTGAAAGAGGCTGCAAAAAAATAATCATGGGCATCGGAGGAAGCGCGACCAACGACGGCGGGGCAGGGATGGCTGCTGCTCTTGGTGTGAAATTTATTGGCAGGGACGGAAACGAAATTCCTCTTGGCGGAGCTGGGCTTGAAAAGCTCGAACGGATAGATACTAGTGGACTTGATCTGAGAATTAAGGACGTAGAGTTTATTGTAGCCAGCGATGTGAGCAATCCCTTGTGTGGGGAGAAAGGTGCATCAAGAGTTTTCGGGCCTCAAAAGGGTGCTACAGAAGAAATGGTTTTGTTGCTGGATAAAAATCTTGACCATCTCTCAAAAATAATAAAAAGAGACATAGGCATAGATGTTGCAGAAATACCAGGCGCCGGGGCTGCCGGTGGATTGGGTGCTGGTTTGATGGCTTTCTGTGGTGCAAAGCTTACAAAGGGTATTGATATTGTTCTTGATACTATCAGGATAGAAGACAGAATCAAGGATGTTGATGTTGTGATAACCGGTGAGGGAAGAGTAGATATGCAGACAGCCTTTGGAAAGGTGCCTGTAGGAGTAGCAGCTAGGGCTAAAAAGTTTAATAAACCGGTCTTTGCAATTGCAGGCTTTGCTGAAAAGGGAGCAGAGATTGTATATGACTATGGAATTGATGCAGTGATGAGCTCAATGGTAGGTCCAATGAGTTTGGATGAAGCGATAGAGGAATCTCCACGGCTAATAGAAGAGGCTAGTGAACGGCTTTTTAGAATTATCAAGGCTGCAACAGGCATAAGCAAATAAAAGGGACTTATTTTACGGTATCTTTTTTGACCGTTCAAGGCACGTTGAGAGTATAGTTATGATGACGAAATGTGGTTTTGAGGATAAAAGTAGATTTTGACCACAAGATGTGTGGTTTGAGAGCCGTTTTAAGGCAAAAATCGAGAAAAAATCGGGCTGAAAAAATTTTCAGCCCGATTTTTTTATGGGCGAACATATTCCCTTTCACATGCTCTGATGGTCGGCTATGATGATGATGTGCAGTGGGTTTATAGGCTTGACTGCGGACGCGAGGAGGTGCTAACGCTTACCTACGATGAACCTGATCGCCCTGATAGTTGCCATTCCTATTTCGGAACAAATGCAGATTGACCCCTTCAGCAATAAATTGCAATATCAGGCTCTCATTGAACCCTGTTAATGACTTAACAGGGTTTTTTCATGTCAATTTCGCCATTAGAGGAATCAATTTCGCCATCGGGTGTTTTGAGGACGATTTTTCTATATAGTTGGTTTGGGAGGTGAATTAGATGATTTACCGACTCGACCTGCAGGTGTGTTCTACAGGATTGTACCGGGAACAACACAGCGGGAGCAAGCTTCCATACCGAACCGTGAAGGAAATGGGGGACTGTTACCTGGAGGGCAATTTCACCTAATCGGGAAAATCAGCAGTGCTGCGCGTCCCCCGAAAGAGGGAGATCATCTGCTCATTGCCAATGGCAAGTCCATTGCCATCCTGCCGAGGGGCAGTATGAAAAAGCCCTTCGAGTGGGTCGCCGGATATGTCGCAGAGGGAAAAAATACCTATATTGCTGCGATCAGAAGCCTGATTGCTGTATTCTTTCAACGACGACAAGCTGACCGGGGAAGCGTATATATATTTTCAGATAATGAGGAGGTTATGAGAAATGGTTAGGAAACAAAAACAAATCTTATCCCTTGTGCTGGCGGTGCTGCTGGCGGTGGGAAGTATAGCGGCAAGTGCGCCTACTGTTTACGCCGCGCAACCGACGCCCGGTGTGGGCGACGCAAGCGATGGCGTAGACATGGACGCACTGTTTACTGCGGGCAACTACATTTATTATGGCACATACGATCATGCGACCGCATTGGATCCCCTAAAAGAAAGTGGTGCTTATGGAGTTGTTACAGCTAGGGAAAACAAATACACCCCTGTCAAGTGGCGAGTGATGGGTGAGGAAGCGGGCGACAACGCTGTCACGCTGCTTAGCGAGTATGTGCTGGATAGCACGAAGTTTAGAAGTGATAACAAACAGCTAAATTCAGGTGTTTACGATGCTTCGGATATCAAAACTTTTCTTGCGAATATGAACCTGTTTAGTGCGGCAGAAAATATTCACACTGTGACAACTGCTGTAACAACGAAAATGTTCGATTACGGCAATGTCTATAACCCGGGAGTTAGAGAGGAAAAGATCGGTGAATACTTTGGAGCAGTTTATCCTGTCACTTCTTCAGGACATATACTGTATTTACCCTGGGGAAAATATCAGCTGAAAGTTTACTGGACTGCGGATGCAGGAAATGAAAATGCGATTTCCCAAGATATTCAAAATGTTGCAACATTGAAAAACTCAACACCCGTATACTGGTGGCTGCGCTCGCCTAGCGACTCCCGCTCTGGCGGTGCGTATGCCGTCGACAACGGCGGCTGGGTCGGTGACTTCGGCACGACCAGAGTGTATGGCGTTCGCCCCGCTTTCAAGCTAAATCCGTCATCTGTCGTCTTTGCATCTGAAATTAAATCCGGCGCAGATTCGTCCAAAGGAGAGACATTGGCTGACAGTAACTATGCTGCAGGCAGCGCGAAAAATTTCAAATTGACGGTTATGGGCTTTGGCGGCTCTCTGGTCGGCGTTCCTGCCATAGCGCAGACCATAATTCCAGGTAATGACTTGACACTGATAGACCTTACGCCGAGTCATACAGGCAGCGATTACACGGTTAACTACAAAATCGTGGGAAGCGGCTCCGGCGAGCGGAAGATCGTGCGCTATGGCTCTACCGCAGCTACATCAGCAACGAGCCTTACACTGGATACAGACAGCCTTGTTGAGGGCAGCTACGATGCTTATGTTTGGCTGCAAAAAAACAATGCCATCAATTCCCATGAAGCGATGGCGATACAGCATATACCAATTAAGGTAACAAATGTGACGGTGAGCTCTGTCACAGTAAAAAACGCACCGACTAAGACAACCTACACTGAAGGTGAATTGCTTGACCTTACCGGCCTTGTGGTGACCGTGAACAAGAGTGACGGCTCCACTGAAGATGTTACTCTTACTGATTTTGCGTCCAGGGGTATCGCAGTCAGCCCTACAAACGGCACGATGATGTCAGTAGACTCGCACAACGGAAACCCTGTCACCGTAAGCTGCGGCGGCCAGACCGCCAATACCGGGAACCTGACTGTGAATGCGGCTCCCGTGATTAGCGCAACCATCAGTCCGACAAGTTTAAACTATGATCTTGCTTCTCCCAGCGATGTAAGCACCACCATCACCTGGGGCGGCACCACTGCGGTTACAGGCGTGGTATACGGCGCAACGCCTTTAGCAATATCGACAGACTATACTGTCAGCGGTAACGTACTGACCATCAAGGACAGCTATCTTGCGTCACAGGGCTTCACCGCAGGGGACACAGCGGTTTTTACAATTTCCTTTGATAAAGGAAATTCCGCCACGCTTACTGTCAGCATCGTGACGGTGAGCTCCGTAACAGTAAAAAACGCACCGACAAAGACTACCTACACCGAAGGGGAATTTCTTGACCTTACTGACCTTGTGGTGACTGTGAACAAGAGTGACGGCTCCACTGAAGATGTTACTCTTACTGATTTTGCATCCAGGGGGATCACAGTCAGCCCTGCAAACGGCACGATGATGTCGGTAGCCACGCACAACGGAAAGCCTGTCACTGTAAGCTGCTACGGCCAGACCGCCAATACCGGTAACCTGACTGTGAATGCGCTCCCGTGATTAACGCAACCATCAGTCCGACAAGTTTAAACTATGATCTTGCTTCTCCCAGCGATGTAAGCACCACCATCACCTGGGGCGGCACCGCTGAAGTTACAGGCGTGGTATACGGCGCAACGCCTTTAACAATATCGACAGACTATACTGTCAGCGGTAACATACTGACCATCATGGGCAGCTATCTTGCGGCACAGGGCTTAACCGCAGGGGACACGGCGGTTTTTACAATTTCCTTTGATAAAGGAAATTCCGCCACGCTTACTGTCAGCATCGTAAATAACCACATCCCCAGCAACAACGCCGATTTGAGCAAGCTGATAGTGGGCGGAAGCATGGTAAACAGCTTTGCTCCTGATACCACCTCATATAATGTGGAACTGCCCCACGGCACACAGCCGGGCAATGCGGCCGCAACAGTATCTGCAGAAGTGGTTGATCCAAAAGCTGGGGTCAATATCACACAGGCTTCAACCCTACCCGGTAGCGCAACTGTGGAGGTAACTGCCGAGGATGGGACAACAAAAAAGACTTACACCATCAGCTTCACACTGAAAGCAGCTCCTCCTGTGCAAAGCTCTGAAAAGGACGTTACAAGCGTGATTACGCCTGGTGGCGCTTCTATCAGCAGCACAAGCATCACGGTAACAGTCGTAAACAGCGTTACCAATCAAGCTGTCAACCTTTCGGTGAGTACGGGTGCAAGCTGGAAACTGTACAGCGATGCATCCTACAACAATGAAATAACAAGCAAAACCATGATGCTCTCTGACGGGACAAACATGGTTTATGTCAGAGTGACTGCTGAGGATGGTAGTACTAAGGACTATACCCTTACCATTATAAGGGAGGGTTCAGAACAATTCATTCCGGTAACAGAAATCAGAATTATAGGTGGGAATACTATCAATACAAAGAACGGCACCTTACAGCTTGCGGCGGACGTTGTACCCGAAAACGCTACAAATAAGGCGGTTGTGTGGAGTATTGCGAGCGGCAGCTCCTTTGCGACGCTGAACGCCACTGGCCTTTTGACAGCCCAAAGCAATGGTACTGTTACGGTGCATGCTACTGCGCAGGACGGCTCCAATGTGTATGGCGAATTGCAAATAGCCATCTCCGAGCAAGGTGGCAGCAGCGGTACTGTCGGTGGAGGTACTGTCGTTGGCTATACGCCTGCAACGGACATCACCACCGATAAGCAGCCCAGTATGCCGACCACGGCAAGAATGAGGGTTTCCGGCACCATGAAGGACGGTATTCCCTCTGCAACCATCACTGAGCAGATGGTGAGGGATGCTATAAAGGCAGTACAGGATGCGGCAGAAAAATCCGGCAATAACGATGACGGCATTGCTCTGTATTTCAGCATCACAGGAAGCGGCAGCTATACCGGCCTGTATGCCACCATTGAAGCGGGAGCTATCGACCGCCTGAAGGAAGCCGGTGTGAGGTTTATCACAATCGGCTCGGCTGTGCTTGACATTACCTTTGACATTGGAGCTATTGCTGAGATTGACAGACAGTCAACCGATAATGTTACGGTTTCCGCAAGGCCGCAGACCAAGCTGTCCGAAGCGGCAAAGGAACTGATCGGCTCCCGTCCGGTGTTTGACATCACCGTGGGCTATCAGAAGAACGGTGAGACCAAATATATTACTAATTTTGGCCAAGGTGCGGTCACATTGGGTATTGCTTACAACGCTACAGCTAAAGAAAGTGCCTCCAACCTGTTCGGCGTGTATGTTGACAGAAACGGCAGGCCGCAGCTTCTGAACAATTCCAGTTACAACAATGGCAGACTGATTTTCAACAGAAACAGCCTGTCAACCTACGGAGTAGGCTACAAAGCCTCTGCTCCGGTCTTTACTGACACGGCAAAGCACTGGGCGAAGGACAACATAGATTTTGTCACTGGCCTTAATCTGATCAGCGGTACAAGTAAGACCACCTTTTCTCCAAATACCGCAATCATTCGCGCCGACTTCCTTATGGCGCTGGGAAAACTTTCTGGTGTGGATGTGAGTAGCTACAAAACTAGCAGCTTCACCGATGTAAGGAACAACGACCCCGCCATGCCATACATAGAGTGGGCGGTCAAAAACAAAATCGTGTCAGGCTATGGCAATGGAAAATTCGGGCCAAACGACTCGATTACCCGTGAACAGATAGCTTTGATGATGGGCAACTATGCTAAGGCTACTGGCTATAAGATGCCGGCAACCCGCCAAGCTATAGCCTTTGCCGATGAGGCGAAAATCAGCCCATGGGCTAGGGAAGCGGTGAAGGCTATCCAGCAGACAGGTGTTATCGTCGGCAAAACAGGTAACCTGTTCGACCCACAGGGTAACGCTACCCGCGCGGAAGCATCAACTATCCTGCACCGGTTTGTGGAGTTTGTCATCGAAAAGGGCACGGCACGGGGTTGGAGCCAGAATGATGTCAACCAGTGGCTGTACATTGGTGAAAACGGAAAGGCCGTAATTGGTTGGCTCACTGAGGGAAATACCAAGTATTACTTTACCTCTGATGGCATCATGGTGTCTGGTAAGTGGCACCAGATTGACGGTAATTGGTATTACTTCTACGCAGACGGAAGCCTTGCAAAAAGCACGAAGGTGGACGGCTATGAGGTGGACGAAAACGGCGCTAGAAAGATGAAATAATTACAGCGGCTGGCTGTCAAAAATCGCGAGGACCCGCCCTCTGGCATAAGGGTGGGCCCTTTCTATTATTGCGGATATGATTGACGGAACTGTCGCCAGAAAACAAATACCGTCGTGAATATTGATATGTTTTTGCATACCGCTGACATTCAAGCCATCGTCTCGGGGCATGTTGATACGGTTGTCTTGTTAGAACGGAAAAGGATTGAATAGTGAGGCTTAGCGGGTTTTATCAATATTTCAAAGTATTTGCACTAGTGCCTTACGGGCAGCATCCGAACTTTCTACATTTTATATCCAAGATATTGACACAAGTTCGCCAATGGAAGATAATAGAAAAAAAGAAAATAAAAACAACACAAATAATAATTTTTTAAAAATTTGAGAAAATTGTGAGAGAGTTGTTGTAAAAATGTCGTTAACAAAAAATGTTATCTTAGAAAATAACAAAAAATATAAGAACTTGTCTGATGCTTATTTGGGTTCTCCTATAGGTTTGATAAAATGGAGATTTGAGAGATTATTCAAAATGAAAGATCTTTCCTTCAAGATGACAGTTGTTGAAAATCCAGAAATAGAATACATAAAGTTCAATAAAACAAATACAACAATAACATGGATAGGTCATGCGACCTTTTTAATTCAAATTAATGGATTGAATATTATTACTGACCCTGTATGGGCTAACAGAATGGGGTTAGAAAAAAGGCTGGTGCCTCCCGGTATAGCAATATCTGATTTGCCTGAAATTGATATTGTACTTATTTCTCATAACCATTTTGACCATTTAGATTTTAATTCAATAAAAAATTTAAAAGGAAATCCTCGTATCTATATTCCTAATGGCTTACGCAATTTATTTTTAAAAAGTAAATTGCGTAATGTAGAGGAAGTAAATTGGTGGGATAAAAAGCTTTTTAATCAAGTAGAAATGACCTTTGTCCCTACTCAGCATTGGTCTAAAAGGACATTATGGGATACAAATAGGTCTTTATGGGGTGGCTGGGTCATAAATAAAACGTACGAAGATGAAAAAGCCATTTGCTTTATTGGAGATAGTGGTTACTTTAAAGAGATACGGGATATAGGAACAAAATTTAATATTGGCTATGTTCTTGTACCAATAGGATGTTATGAACCTGAGTGGTTTATGTCAGGAACACATATGACTCCAGAGGAAGGGATTAATGTTTATAGAGAGTTGAAAGCAGATTATTTTATACCAATGCACTTTGAGGCCTTTAGAATGGGAGACGATACACCCAAAGAAGCGTTGGACAGGCTTGAGGCTGAATGGAAAAGATGCAAAATTGATATGTCGGCTTTAAAAACATTAAATGTAGGAGAGACAATAAAGGTAAACCATTAAAAAGCACCCTCTGCTAATGTAATTTTAAATATATGGTTAATAGTCAAACAGGCCAAGTCAATTAAATTTGTAGATGGTAATAAGATTCATTTAGTAGTATAAAAAAGTGTGTGAAAAAAAGTCTGAAAATTAGAAACTGACGCAAGGCTTTCTATGATAAAATAAAAATCATAGGAGGCCTTTATTATGGCTAAAAAACGTGAATCGGTAAAGATGACCCAAGGAAAAAAGAATATATATGCTGCTATTGGAAATAGTGGTAATGTTATTTATGTTAATTCAGAAAAGAATATTGTAATATCTGCAACATCATATTTTAAATCCACTATATTTGATAGAGTTGTTTTCATTCAAGAATATATTGAACCTTTTATTAGTGAGATTAAATTCCAATTTACGGAGGTGTATTGATTGCGTACATATACATGGGATGAATATTACGAAAAGTTCTATGATTGGGGAGAAAGCACACAGGTAAGAAATCTGTCTGCGTTGACTTCCCTCGGCTCTGCTGATGAAGTAGGAGAAATCATAATTGAACTGCAAGGAAATGTAAGTGCCGCAAATCGTCTTTTGAAGAAAGCGGTGGAGGCAAAGCTAGAGTTTTCTGCGTATGAATTGATTGAGTTTCTATGTAACAATGATAAAGCACTGGCAACGGCAGCAGTATATAATTCTGCGAACAGATTAACTGCCGAAGATATGGAAGACCTCTATGGCGAGGTTGATGATGAAGTAATTATAGAAATCTGCTCCAAACGTAAGCTTACCTTACCGGAAGATTTACGTGAAGAGGAAGAACCGGAAATTGAAGAAGAGGAGCCTATGGAAGAGGTTGATATATATGTTGATGACTTCGTTTATGAAAAGCCAAAGAAACTCGGATTTTTTGGCACCTTATTTGCTGTGCTTGGCGCAGCAGATGCGATAGATAATAGTAGGTCACAAAAGCATAATGGAAGATGCAATGGTGACTGTGCTAACTGCCCTCCACACTATGGATATCGATATGGTCGATGGTATTATGGAAAAGGTCATGTTCATGGATGTGAGTTTGGTGGTAACAAGGGGGATGGAAGTCTGTAGCTGTAAGAGCAGTTTCAGCTGACCATAAACAGCCTACATTCTACGGGGAAGTATGTTTACGTTACAGGTTCAAATGCATTCTTATTGAGCAGTGATTTAGCAACATTATTTACAGGTCGTACTTATGAAATAGAAGTGTTTCCGTTTTCTTTCTCTGAATACCTTCGATATTACAAGATATCAGATATACAAACAGCATTCAAACGATACATGAAAGAAGGTGGCATGTGGGGCATATCTTGATTATCTATGTTTTGCTTGAGAAAATAAACTAAACAGAGGAAGGAGTGAACGCATGGCTAATATGATTACTAGCTCTCGTATTTTGTGTAGCATAGTGCTGTTGTTTTTTCCTGCGTTTTCTCCGTGGTTTTATGTTCTGTATTTGATAAATGGATTTACAGATATGATTGATGGTACTGTTGCCAGGAAGACCGGCTCCGTAAGTGAGTTCGGCTCTAAGCTGGACACTGTCGCTGATTTCATATTTGTAGTAGCGTGTTTTACAAAACTACTTCCTGCGATAGATATACCTACTTGGCTCTTGATATGGATTTCACTCATTGCAGTAATTAAGATTATCAACGTAGTTTCAGGATTTATCTGTTGTATGAGATTTGTAGCGGTACACACCGTCATGAATAAGGTTACCGGATTGCTGCTTTTTATATTACCACTGACTTTGACATTTATTGAGATGAGATATAGTGCTATTTTTGTATGCGGAGTGGCAACATTTGCAGCTATTCAGGAAGGACATTTTATCAGGACAGGGAGAATTGGTTGAACGAGTAAATACGCGCCCGCAAGTTGATGTCATGCAATATAGGTCGATATGTTTCCTTGAACGGTGGTTTTCCAGTAGCTATCCATTCGCAAGGTATAAATGTGCCCATCATGACAAAAAGGACGTCCCCTTCTGGCTTTTAATTTGAGTTTTATTTAATATGCCAGAAACGAGACGTCACTTTTGGTTACATATATGCTTTATTTGATTATAGTTTAATATTATCAGAGGATGATGCGAACGGACCAGGGATAACATAAATACCGCGATGATTTCCGAAGTAGTCCTTGTCAAAGCGAATCGGTGTTCCATCTGCGTTTTCAAAGTATTGTTCCGGTTCGAAGGCTTTGCCGAGAATTTCGGTGTTGATCATCCGAACACTGAGATCCTTCATGTAATCATATACATTTGTGCTCAGATAAATATGACTGTCTTTTTCCTGCAGATCAACCTTAAGATCCTGATCATTGTTTTCAACGAACAGACCGTTCACTTCATTTCTCCATGGCTTGGCACCGTTTAGATATACATTCCCCTCACTCCAGACTGGCAAATGACCTAAATGAGCAGGCTCTAGAGCCATCATGTTTGGGCGCCGGGAAAAATCGAACTGCGCAATCCATTCATCATAGGTTGGGTAATCATCGAAAACGTGCGTGCCGACAAGTCTGTTTTCCCGCATGGGTTCTGCGCTTTGATCATGGTAGGTAACGTAGTCTTCAGAAGGCCATTTCTGAACAAAGATATTATTGTAGAAACGGTTGTCACCGTGAAGAATGGTCATAAAGCCCATCACTTCCGTACGGTGTGGTATGTGATACGGTGTATAGCGTGTACCTGTTCCACCACCAACGTCGGTTAGCGCTCCACAGATAAGGTTGTGAACCATTGCCACTCCCTGTGTCGCAAAACGAAGGCTGGCGTCTGAGAGCAGAATATTGTTATCGATCAGTGTTGGACCATGGCTGACTTCTACAAATATATCCTGAGACATCATACTTCCTGGAAGATTTTTGGCATACAATGGCCGCTGGTTATCATGCAGCAGGTTCTGTGTAATACGTGTGCCTTGTGCTTCCCAGTCACACCAGATTCCCATTGTGCAATGGTGGATATGGTTGCGGCGCATGACCACATCAATAGCCGCATGCATTTTGATCCCGGCAATTTCTGCTCCGCCAAGTTCCATCATATTATTAATATGGTGAATATGGTTATCCTCGATGGTACTAAACACACCGCCCATACGTCCAATAATGCCCCCCTGTTCACAGTGGTGAATGTTACAGTGGCGAATTATATGACTTCCGATTCTTTCTTTCAGCCAACCGTGATACTGACCACGGCAAGCAGCATCGCGTTCCATTTGGGTAGGGCTCTTTACCTGCTTATACGTAAAGTAATGATCGTTGTCAGGATCAAGATATTTGCCCAGAGAAATACCGGCACATTTACTGTTTGTAATTTCACAATTCTGAATGATCCAGCCTTTGCTCCAGTGAGGACCGATCATGCCATCCTGAAAAGCTGCAGGTGGAGCCCAGGTGGTGGCAGCTTTATCAATTTTAAATCCGCTGACTGTATGATATCCGATGCCTGTTACAGAAGGCATAAAACACCTACGACGGACATTAATCTCTACATTTTGCTCATTTGGATCTTGACCCTGAAAATTGGCATAAATGATAGTTTCATCAGCATCTGTATTTTGTTCGGTATACCACTTATAAACAGATTCTTCCGGTACCCAGCTACATTCATAAATGTCGCCTTTGATACACTCTTCTAAAGTTGTGGCTTCATACATCGCTTTGTCATTCAAATAAACACAGCCGGTATGTTTATTCGGTGTTGCGAAATACCAGTCTCCATATACTAAAGTTGTATAAGGATTGTATTTACCGAAGACACTGTTTGCGATCCGGCATACCCACACATTTTCTATGTAATGTTGCCAGGTTTTTATTTGTTCCGCGCCGGTGATCACAGCACCAAGAGGCGTAGTACTTAAATAAATGATACGGGCATCTTCAGTACCGGCATGAACCGGATCTACATATTCCCGGTAAACCCCAGGTGCAACCAGAACTTCATCGCCGGGAAGCGCTAACTTCGCGGCTTCATTAATCCGTCGGAATGGTCTCTCAATGGAACCAATGCCGTCTTTCGCAGCATTTGCATCTACATAGTATTTCATGTTACCCTCCCATTATTGTGACGTACATATCAGGATACAAAACCTAACATGATTTATTATATAACATAATTGTCTATGGTTCATCTTTTGTAGTAAAATCAGTAATTGTTTTTCATTTCTTTTGCATTTATAGATTTTTCAAGTGGCATTTATAAGTTAACAAAATATTTTTTAATTTTACTATCTTATGTATTGACTTTATGTAAATATAGGATTATTATTAATTTAACGTAAACGTTTACGGCATCGATACCGTCATCGATACCGTCATCGATACCGTCATCGATACCGGAATATATTATATGATGAGACGATAATCAATTATTGGGTTAGGGGATTCGAATGAAAATTACAATCAAGGATATAGCTCAAAAAGCAAATGTGTCTACTACAACTGTTTCAAGAGTTTTAAATAATAAGCCAGATGTGGGAAAAGAAACAGTAGAAAAAATAAGACGTATCATTGAAGAATTTGAATACCACCCAAGTACTATAGCAAGAGGTTTGGTATTAAAAAAGACTTCTACAATAGGGTTTATTATTCCAGATGTATGTAATCCTTACTTTCCTGAATTGCTGAGAAATGTTGAGGATGAAGCAAAAAAGTATAATTACTCCACAATTTACGTCAATACAGACGATATAGAGGGTAATGAGATTAAAATGATAAACCTGCTTAGAAGCAAGCAAGTAGATGGTATTATAATTTCTTCCTTCATGGATAGCGAAGAGGGCTTGGCGTTACTTACTAAAATGCATAAACAGCGTTTTCCATTTGTATTGATTGGCATGCTTGGAAATGATAAAAAGTTTAGAAAGTTTCCATCTGTTACAATTGATAATTATGAATCAGGATATAATGCAACTAAATATTTAATTGATTTAGGACACAAAAAGATTGCCCATATAACTGGTCTTCCTGAGCTGAATACTTTTATTGGGAGACGAGAAGGATATAAACAAGCGTTAAAGGACCATAATATTGAGTTCCGCCCAGAATGGTTGATACAAGCTGGCTTTACTGGAGAATCAAGTTATGACTGTACAAAAGAACTTCTTAAACTTAATGAACTTCCAACTGCTATATTTACGGCAAATGATCTTTTAGGATTAGGCTGCTATCAAGCTCTTTCTGAAGCAAAGATTTCTATTCCTGACGAGATTTCATTGATTGGACATGATGATGTATTTATGATTTATCCTTCTATTACTACCATGAGGCAGCCCAAAAACCTGATAGCTCAGAAATCAGTGGAGATATTGATGGGACAAATTAACGGAAATAAAGAATCTTTCAGCGCATCAGAAGTTTTCCATGCTGAGCTTGTTGTACGCAAATCTACAGGAAAATTCAGTTTATAAAAGTATCATAATTATTTACTAATATGTCTTTTTCGTAAACGTTTACGTAACGTTTACGAAAATAAAAAACGATGTCAACAGTATATAGTATACTTTTAAATATACAGTTTACATAATATGTAAAAGAAAAGGAGAATACATAATGGCAAATTATTCTATGTGGTTGCTTGAATATGCTTATGTGCCGGTTCAGGCAATTAGCAGCGTATTGGCAGGACAACATAACAAAGGAACGCGCAAATTGGCATTTACTTATTTAGCTCTTATCGGTGAAGGACATAACATTTTAATTGATGTTGGGACTGATAATTCTAATGAGTACACAAAAAAATTATCTGAAAGAGATAGTATAACAAATTGGCAGCCTCCAGAGAAGGTCTTGGCCAATATCGGATTAAAGCCTGAAGACATAGATACTGTAATCTTTACACATGCTCATTATGATCATATAAACAATATGAATGCATTTCCAAATGCGCATTTTTATATGCAGTCTAAAGAACTATTGGGCTGGATTTCTGCAATGAGTATGGATAAAAAGTATTCAAGTCTGCAAATGGCATTAAACCCTGGTGATATCGTTAACTCCGTTAAGAAGTTAGCAGAGGGTCGTTTAACTTTAATAGATGGGGAGTATAAAAACATTTTGCCAGGTATTCATCTATATCCTGCATATGATGGGCACACCTATGCATCACAAATGATAGAAGTAGAAAATGTTGTAGATGGGGAAATCGATAATTGGATTGTGACCGGTGACTTGGTATATGTAGATGAGAACCTTACAGGAATTAATAATGATGGTATATATGTTCCGGTAGGATTAGGAGTAGGTTCACCAACTAACATGATGAAGGCATATGATGAAATTCTAAAAAGAGCACATGGAAGAATGGAGAGAATTGTAATTGGTCATGAATCAAATAATTGGACAAAGTACAATTCATGGACTACAAAAGAAAACTTACAGGTTGCTGAACTTTGCCTTGCACCTGGTATTAAAAGTTTTATACCCAAAACAATTTAGGAATTAATTAATTAATTCAATAGATTCAATAGATTCTAGATAGTGTAAAGTGACTTATGAAAAAATAGAGTAAGTAGATTTTGTTCACTTGAACATTGAAAAGCGAATATATTTCTCTAGATTTGATGCTGGTGGCATGCTTCCGCCACCCTTGACGGCATAGC
>JAEXOY010000001.1 GCA_023439045.1 Bacillota bacterium
TGGAGAATCAGATAGTACCAGTGTTGCAACCACAGAGGCAAGTTCCAGCAAAAAAGCGGAGAAAACATTAGCTGCTGAAAGCACCAAGGTAACAGAGGCAACAAAAAATACTGAGTTGTCATTGACATTAAGTTTTCCTTTAGTTGAAAAATATGTGAATGGACCTAGGTGGCAAATAGTGGAAAAGGGTTATACTAAATTATATAACATTAACGACACAAAGTTTATAGCACTAACTACAAATGATGAACTCTCAGTAAATAAGCCCAGTGAGGTACTGGATGCTTTACTAAAGGATTTTCAGCAGGGGGCATATTCCATGTGTGGAGTTAAAAGTGTTATTAAGTATGATATAAAGGATATAAAGGAGATGACCATAAATGGTACTGATTATGTCAGATATCAGGGGTATCTTGTATGTGAGGGAGAGCTTAAGGAAATGTTCAACTGCTATTTTGTAGGCTATACCTTTATTTGTGAGGAAGATGGAAAACAAATACCTTGTCAGATGATAGGTGCAGTAGTATCAGATGAGCAGGAGCAAAGCGATATAGATGAGATAACTAAGTATACTGATGCAATGGTATACACCATTAGGAACACCAGAAAGATACAGTAACTTTGCTGGTTGAGAAGAGTTTTCTAAAATACGTGTACGCTAACAAATTTTCTATTATTTGTCTGAGGAAGGTGGATTAATATAATGAACTTTAAAAGTAGTAGGGGTTCTGTGACTTTAGAGGCAACAATTTCATTAACTGCATTTATGTTTGCTATTGTTACTGTTTTAACTATAGTCAATATCTGCTTGGTACAGGCAAAAATATCCGTTGCAATAAACACAACGGCAAAGGAGATATCTCAGTACAGCTATTTATATGGGCTTACTGGTTTTAATGAAAGCAATAAGGTTATCTCAGACAATGCTGAAACTGCTAAAAAGAGTATTGATGATACTGTAACCAATGTAAATTCAGTGTTTAATGAGATGCAAAATTTAGGACAGACAGGGAAAAATACCGATATTAATGACCCTAAGGATGTATTACAAAAGTGGAAAGCTGTTCAAACTAGTATTGATAATGGAGCGGCCTCAATAGAAGCAATTGAACAACAGATACGAGATATTACACAAGATCCTAAGCAGTTCATTTTTGGCATTGCAAGTATAGCCGCAAGTGAGGCATTAGAACAAGGTAAATCAAAGCTGATTGCAGCGCCACTTTCAAAGCTAATGGTTGAAAAGCACTTAAAAAGCTATAGTGGGCAATCTTCAGAGGACTTTTTGAGGTTGTTGCACGTAGTCCCGGGTGGCAACAACAAAAAGTATATTGATGGACTAGACTTTGGTGACTCAACTTTGTTCCCTAATGGATCAAATGAAATAAGAATTGTAGTTAAATATAAGGTAAAAGTTTTGACACTACTCCCAATTAACAATGAGTTTAGTTTTACTCAAACTGCCGTTACTCATGGGTGGCTGGGGGGAAGTTTGACATATGTTGAATCCAAAGAGGCAGCAAAAAAGGATATTCCAGCTGGAGAGGCGGGTCCTATTTGGACAGACGCCACTGTAAGCGAAAGGGTAGCAATTATTAGAAGAATGTCACTTAATGATATGATCAAGGATAAAGGGTATAAACAGGTTAAAGGCTTGACAGATGTTCATGCATACAACAGTGAAAATAATAACTTTGTTATGATTTCATCAATGAACCCTTTGTACACTAAGGATACAACAGAAAAAATTTCGGTAGATACTATTGATGAAAAAGCATTAGAAAGAAGCTTTACTATGCTGGTTGGAAAAATAAAGAGCACCACCGATGGACTGGAAACTGTAAAGGTTGCTGGAGAAGATGGAAAGGTTGTAAGTGTGGATTGTGCAAATGCTACAAATACCATACAGTTAGTTATTCCTCAGGACCCAGGACTGAAGGAAAAAATGGAGAGCGTGCTTAAAAAAATGGACTTAAAAGGTGTTCAATTTGAAATCGTACCATCGTATGGAAATGCAATGAATCCGGTGAAATAGAAATTGTTATACTAAGAGAGGTTTGATAATTATGGAGTTATTATATTGTTGTCTATTGTCGGTTATTCTTTCAGTTGCTGGGTATTTCTATATGATTAAGCATTATTTTAATACCAAAGCTAACCAACTAAACATTATGGCATTAGTTTATGCAATATCATCAATGATATGTGGAATTTGTGTCGGGCTTTCGCTAAATCTGTATTACAATGCTCCATTAATTACACAATTGAAGCTGGTAACACTAGTTTTAATCATTTACCCTATTGCAATTATAGATTATAAAAAGCATATTGTGCCTAATATAATATTACTTTTTGCAGTAGCTCTTAGGGGAGTGTACTACATTGTTGAGTTCTTTCAAGATAGGTCGGAATTGTTATCTACATTAATTAACGATGCTTTAGGAGCAATTACAGTGATGCTTTTTTTCATAGTATGTGCACTAATTTTTAAAAGTAGTATTGGTATGGGAGATATCAAACTATTTGGTGTAATGGGTCTATATCAAGGCATGCGAGGTGTTTATACTTCAATTATGTTTGGCTTGATTGTTGCATTTATAGTTTCCATTTTTCTTCTTGTACTAAAAAAACGAGGAAGAAAGGATTCAATGCCTTTTGTACCAAGTATTTTTATAGGACTGTTGCTGTCAGCTATTCTATCAGGTATGTAGGAGGAACACAATGAAGAGAAAGTATAAAAATCTAATTCCGGTTGCTTTAATATTTCTTATGGCAATTGCGTGGTATCAACTAAATAATACTATATTGCTAAAAGATATAGAATATAACACAGTTTTAGAGAAAGCCAGAAAATATGCCGAGAGCGGAATAATGACATATGCTGAAAGGTACTATTTAGAATCATTGTCTATGAGAGAGAATATTGATGTAAGATTAGAGCTTGCTGATTATTACAAGAAAAATAGTACTCCTGATGTCAATATTGAGTGGTGTGAGGCTGTAAAAGAGTTATACCCAAAGAATGTAAACATATACGAAAGGCTTTTAGGATTTTATTTGGACGCAGAGGACTATAAATCATGCTTTAGTCTTATTAATGTATTTAGTAAAAGAAACCTTAAATCTGAATATATAGATAAAATTGAAAATCAAATAAAGTACAAATATACTTTTGCTAGTAAAAGTTTTGACGATGTCAGTATATTTAAGGAAGGTATTTGTGCGGTAAAGTCTAATGAGAAATGGGGATTTATTAGCGATACTTGTGACACAATAGCTAGTTGTAGCTTCAAGAAGGTTTCAGCGTATTTAAATGGCCTTGCTGCTGTAGTAGATAGCAATGACAACGTGTATTATATTGACACAGATGGTGTTAAAGCAATAGCTATTAACAACAAGACCTACTCAGAACTAGGAATGATATCAAAGGACGGTATACTAACAGCTGTTTCTAGTGGCAAGTATATGTTTTTGAATTCAGATTTTGAAAAGCTATTTGGAGATTACGATTTTGCCTCAGCAATGAACGATGGGATAGCTGCAGTGAAGAAAGATAATATATGGAAGCTTATAGGTTCTGATGGAAAAGACATTAGTACCAATACATACCTAGACATTAAGCTAGATGAAAGCAATACAGCATCAAAATATGGGAGAGTATTTGTAAAGAATGACGCGGGCTACACTATGCTAGATAACCTGGGAAATAAAGTCTCAGATCAAGTATATGAAGATGCAAGATTATTTTCAAATAACAATATGGCAGCAGTCAAAATAGGCGGTAAATGGGGATTTGTTGACTTAGAAGGCAAAGTACTCATCGAACCTCAGTATGAAGACGCCAGATCGTTTTCGCAAGGCTTGGCAGCAGTCAAAATAGGCGGGAAATGGGGATTTATCGGTACGGACGGGAAGTTAAAGATAGACGCTCAGTTTTATGATGCAAAGGATTTCACTGACACTGGAAAATGCTTTGTTAACATTGGAACAAAGTGGCAAATTCTAGAGCTATACAAATATTTATAAAGAAGGGTGAATGAAATGGGCAATTTTACATTTGAAAACCAAGGGGCTAATACATATTTGGTATACGGGGTAGATGCAGACGAACATATTGACACATTGAGTTTAGGAATGATTACAAACAACAAGATTCCTGGAATTTTGCCAGTAGTGTTTACTCAAATGGATGAAAACAGATACTTTAAGTATAATATTTCATCAAAAATATCCGTTAAACAGTTCTTTAGTGGAGTTGTTAATAGAAAGAGGCTTCTAGGAGTATTGGCGAGTATTTGTGCAGGAATACTTGCTGCCGAAGAGTATATGATTGAAACCTCATCTCTTGTTTTAGATTTGGAATATGTTTTTGCAGATGTATCATCTTCACAAGCTTTTATGGTGTGCTTACCTACTTTTCAAGATAATCAGAGCATACAAGATTTAGGTATGTTTTTTAAGGGTATTGTGTTTCAGACCCAGTTTGATCAAACTGAAAACTGTAACTATGTTGCTAGCATAATTAGTTATTTAAATAGTACACCTATGTTTTCAATGGTAGATTTCAAAAAAATTATAGATGAATTATTGTATGGACCTATGCAAAATACACAAAACTCATCACAGGGTTTATCTCAAATATCGCACAGTCCAGCAATAAAGGTTGCAAATAATTCCCCAACACAAATGAATGCTGGTGGTATTTCAACACCAATAGCCTCTGCACCAATAGCTCCTGCTCAAGTGTCACAGATAAAAGTAACACCCACTCCAGCTCCACCACCAATGCCACCAATAGTCCAAGGACCGTCAAATGGAATAGGATTAACTGGTAAGGGGAAGCAAAAGCCTAATCAAGCTGAAAAGAAAAAACAAATGTCAAAGAATGCACCTACACCTGCTATGATAAATGGTGCACCTCAGAAAAGTTCTGGCTTTGCAGTTCCTGGAGTAGAAATAGCCGATCAAACAATACAAAAGGAAAAGAAAAGCCTATTCTCTTTATTTACTAAGAAAAATAAACCGCAAGAAACACCTAATATGCAGGCACTACCATTTACACCTTCACCTGTAAAAGCACAACAATATGGAACTCAACCTAGTACTGCATCGCAGGTATCGCATCAAAATCAGACAACACAACAATATCAAACAACGCAACCATATCAGGCAACGCAACAATATCAAACAACGCAACCATATCAGGCAACGCAACCATATCAGACAACGCAACCACAACCTGCAACACAACAATATCAGGCAACGCAACAATATGCGGTTAAAAATACAGACATAAATATTGGACTTCAGCAAGCACAGCAAGCATCTCAGCTAAGTTTTGGAGAGACCTCAGTTCTAGGGGGGACAATAACAGGCGAAACAACAGTATTAAATGGTGCCTCTACTCAGGCAATTAAGCCTATACTCCTAAGAATAAAGAACGGAGAACGAATTGCTTTAGATAAGCCAGTATTTAGGATAGGTAAAGAGAAGAGCTATGTTGACTACTTTATTTCCGATAATACCGCTGTAAGCAGAAGCCATGCAAACATCATTATAAAGGATAACAAATTCTATATAGTA
Organism: Bacillota bacterium; assembly: GCA_023439045.1. Taxonomy (GTDB): domain Bacteria; phylum Bacillota; class Clostridia; order Acetivibrionales; family DSM-1351; genus Ruminiclostridium. The sequence continues at coordinate 5,584 of JAEXOY010000001.1, forward strand.
GATACAAACTCCACAAATCATACCTATTTGAATGGGATAATGCTCCAAAGTAACATAGAAACTCAGATAGAACATGGTTCGAAAATACGTATTGCTAATGAGGAATTCGAGTTTAAATTGTATTAAAGCTAAGGGAGTGACAAGTTTGAATTACATTATCTCAGCTAGTTCAGATATAGGTATAAAGAAAAATACTAATCAAGATAGTTTGTCTGTTAAGGTTTATAATACCCCGATTGGCAAACTGACATTTGCAGTTCTTTGTGATGGTATGGGCGGTTTAGATATGGGAGAGATAGCAAGTGCAACTGTAGTGACTGCCTTTATTGACTGGATTAACAGGAACCTTCAATATATGGTTGAGAATAGTATTGAAGATGCATTTATAAGACGTGAGTGGGAGAACCTTGCTTACGATATGAACGATAAGCTTAGACTCTATGGTGAAAAGAATGGGGTTAAACTTGGAACAACTTTAACAGTAATTCTTATAACGGAAAATAGATACTACTTGTGCAATATTGGTGATACAAGAGCATATGAAATTACTACACATGCTGTTCAGCTAACAGAGGATCAAACAGTGGTACAGAGAGAAATAAACTTAGGGATACTAACACCTGAACAAGCAAAAACAGATGCTAGAAGAAACGTCTTATTACAATGTATAGGCGCATCAGAGATAATATCGCCTGCAATGTATTTTGGTGAAACAAAAAAAGATGCAGTATATATGCTGTGTACAGATGGATTCAGGCATGAAATAACCAACGAAGAAATTCACTATTGGCTTAATCCATATGTAATGTGTGAAACAAAACAGATGAAGGAAAACATAGATTACTTAATAGACCTGAATAAACAAAGGTTTGAACAAGATAATATTTCTGCAATTGCTATAAGAACTTTCTAGGGGGATACTATGTTAGAAATTGGTTCAGTAGTGGACAGTAAGTACAAAATACTAAGCAAAATTGGTCAGGGTGGTATGAGCGTAGTCTATATGGCTATCAATGAGAAAGCCAATAAGACATGGGCTGTAAAAGAAGTAAGAAAAGATGGGATTAAGGATTTTGAGGTTGTTAAGCAGGGCCTTATTGTAGAAACTGATATGTTAAAGAAACTATCACATCCCAATTTGCCTAGCATTGTAGATGTCATTGAAGATAATGAAATGTTTATCATTGTCATGGACTACATAGAAGGAAATACCTTAAATAAAGCATTAGAAGAATATGGGGCACAACCCCAAGAGTATGTTATTGAGTGGGCAAAACAGCTTTGCGATGTGTTAGGATACTTACATTCAAGAACTCCTGCAATTATTTATAGGGACATGAAACCTTCAAATGTAATGTTGAAACCAAATGGAAATCTAATGCTTATAGATTTCGGAACCGCTAGGGAGTTCAAAGAAAGAAATTTAGCAGATACTACATGCTTAGGGACAGTTGGATATGCTGCTCCAGAGCAATTTGGGGGTAAAGGCCAAACAGATGCACGAACAGACATTTACTGTTTAGGGGCAACCTTGTACCATCTTGTAACAGGGCAGAATCCATGTGAACCACCATATGAAATTAGGCCTATTCGCGAACTGAATCCGTCCCTTTCGAGTGGCTTGGAAAAAATAATAGCAAAATGTACCCAAAGAAACCCTGATGACAGGTATCAATCCTGTGCAGAGTTGTTGTATGCTCTTGAGCATTATGAAGAAATTGATGAATTATATAGGAGAAAGCAAAAGAAAAGGTTAGTAACATTTGCATCAACTGCCGTTTTGTGCCTAGCCTTTGGAATAACTGGTTTGTTTTCAAATAGCATGGCTATGAGGACTGAAGAAGGCAATTATTCAGCAACAATTGAAGCTGCCGAAAAGGAATCAAATAATGAGAAAAAGGTTGATCTTTATATAGATGCAATAAGTATAAGACCTCAGCAATCAACAGCATATATAGCCCTTATGGATACCTTCAAAAAAACAGGAGATGCTTTTGACATTGAAGAAGAAGGCCTTCTAAAAAAGGCTATATTAAACAATAGGGAAAAGATTAAGCTAGACGCAACTCAGTATGCAAAGATTTGCTTTGAGATAGGTAAGCTTTATTGGTATTACTATGATTACGGTAACACATCCGACAATAAATTAACAAGGATGAAATCAGCTGCAGCTTGGTTTGATGAAGCATTAAAGTATGGTGGGGATGGTTTTGAGCAAAAGGCTATGGCCACAGTATATAGGGATATTGGTATGTTTTACAGTAATATTACCATTAATACTGTTGAGGCTAATGAAAATGGATTATATAAGCCGCTTTGGGAAAACTTTAAGCAACTGATTACATCCATACAAAAAGAAAGTAATTCAAACGAGATTGTTAGGCTTGAACTATATGAGCTAGTAAGAAGTGCATTGCATCAGTATGCCAATAAATTTAAAGCGGATGGAGTAGAGCAAAAAGAAATGTTAGAAATACTTGGTTCTGTTTCAAAAAATGTTTCTTCAGTTAATGCTACAACTGACAAAACAAAGAGTATTAAAAGTGCTACTGAAGGGCTTATGAGTGATACGTATGATGCAATTAATCTAGCATTTCAGGGTGAATAAAGGAGGAGTGTTTTATGACAGCTGAGTTATACAAAATTATTTCAATTGTAGGATTTTGTATGGCTGGAGTTTTTCTTGTTTTATCTATAATTCTATTTATTAAATTCAGGATTGTAAAGGTTATTGGGGATTTAACAGGAACAAACGCTAAAAAGGCTATAAGTATTATAAGAGAACAAAACGAAAATACAGGAAATAAGGCGTTCAAGCCAAGCCCTTTAAACATGGAAAGGGGTAAGATAACCGAAAAAATGTCGGTATCCGGTAGCTTGTATCGAAAAAGTGAAAGTACTTTAAATGTGGGCGTGGGCACTGAGAAGTTGGCTGACTGCCAAGAGCCTTCTATCAATTGTGAGACGGAAGTATTAGCAGAGGCCAATAATTGCATGCAAACCAGTATACTCTCTGAGGATGTAAATGAATTAACCTTAGAGCAGGATATAACGCTTGTACATAGCAAAGAAATAGTGATTTAGGTGGTGTTTTATGATGAAATTGAAATTTTTTGAGAGATTCTTCTATTTGTACATAATTTCATGTGTGGGCATTTGTACGGCTATTGCATTTATGCCTTTCGCAAGTAGACAAAAAGAACAAGAATATTTTTTACCGATAATATTAGTGGGAGTAGTATTTTGGGCATTCTTATTTATAGCAATACTAAATCTTGCGTTATTAAATTATGGACGAAAAAAGATAGCTGAAAAGGGCATTTCTAATAATAGGAGAAGGATGGGAGTACTTTGTTTTTTTTCAAGTCCTCTTGCAACATTCTTTGATATCCTTATGGTATTGAGTTTGTTTATAATGATTTTTGCTTTAAATAGCAATTTTCTACATCAACAAATTGTTTTCATAATAATCTCATTATTTATTTTTTTCGTATGTATGCACGGATTACTTAATGGTAAAAATTATAATTTTTTGATATCAATTAGGAGTGGTGAAAAGAATGCAAAGTAAACTTAATAAGTCATTAGAAAAGGGAATTGCTATTATATTAAGTATATTAATATGCTTACAATTGTTTCAAGCTAATTTAGGTCTATCAGTTAGAGCGGCAACTCCTGAAATTCCAGACCAATTTACTATTACTGTTTCGGATGGAATGCAACCAATTAAGGATGCGTCTGTTAATATCTACAATTCAGGTGAAGACAGTATTCTATACTCAGCAAATACTGATGACAACGGAGCAGCTGTATTTAGCCAAATTACTTCATTAAGGGACGATTCATTGGAGCTTTCCTTGGAGTATTCGGTGTCAAAAATAGGATATACTGACTGCGCAAAAACTCCTTTTACCGTATCAAGTAGTAGTGCAATTAGCTGGGACGGAAATATTGATGTTACACTAGTACCAATCCCTACTAAAACTGTTGAAGGGGTAGTTACCGATTCAGCTATTGGTGTTTCTGGAGCTGCAGTTACTCTAGATGGATATCAGCAATATTCAGTGAGTACTGGCCCAGATGGATCATTTTCGATTCCCGGAGTTTACGACATAGGAACATATGATATTACTGTTCAACATGATGACTATATACTTTATAATGGTACAGCTGATCTCAACGCACCAAATATTATTACTGTGATACCAAAGGCTGACCAAGTACCGCTGGCGTTTGAATATCCAACGCCATCCTCTATAGCCTTTGGAACAGCTTTTACAAATGTGGTTTCGGGTGGAAGTGGGACAGGTGAGCTATCTTATTCAGTTGTTAGCGGTTCTGATGTTGCAAATGTTAGCGATTCAGGAGAATTAAGTATATTAAAAGCCGGAGATATAACTATACAAGCTAAAAAAGAGGGAGACAGCTCATATAAAGCAGCTCTTGCACATTACTCTTTAACAATTACAACTGCTACCCAAGCAGCACTTACATTCAATAATATGGGACCAGTTAGTATGACCTATGGAGATGGTGGCAACAAATTTAGCAATACTGTAAGTGGTGGAAGTGGTACTGGTGCAATTACATATTCCATTATTTCAGGAGATTCTGCTTCAGTAGATTCCTCTACAGGAGAAGTAACTATACTAAAATCAGGAAATGTTACTATTCAAGCAATAAAAGAAGGAGACGGAGCATATAATGCTGCTGCTGCTCAGTATTCTTTATCAATTGGGATAGCTACCCAATCAGCACTAACATTCAGTATTAGTGAGCCAGGAAATATAAAGTATGGAGATGGGGCTAATAAATTTGCCAATATGGCCATTGGTGGAAGTGGTACTGGAGCAATTACATATGCTATTATTTCTGGAGATTCTGCCACAATTAATTCTTCTACTGGCGAAGTAACTATACTAAAGGCAGGAACTATTACTGTAAGAGCAACAAAGGCTGGGGACGATTGTTATGCTCCAACGACAGCAGATTACAGTTTAACTATAATAAAAGCAGAACAGTCAAATTTTACATTTTCAGATGTTGCTCCGGATGATATTACTTTTTCAAGTACTAATAAAACTTACAAGAATGTTGCTATAGGTGGATCAGGCACAGGTGCTATAACCTACAGTATAATTAGTGATACAACTAATTCTACTATTAACCCTGTTAATGGAGAAATCAACTATAAAAAAGCGGGAACAATAAAGGTTAGGGCAACAAAAAGCGGCGACAGTTGCTATAATCAAATATATACTGAGTATAATTTGACAATTCTAAAAGCAACGCAATCAGGATTCAGATTTAACATATCTAGTCCATCAAATATAACATATGGTTATAACAGTAATAGCTTTATAAATGTGGCTTCGGGAGGGGAGAGCTCGGGTCAAATTACCTATTCGATAGTCACTGGTCTTAATTGTGCAGAGGTTAATTCTGTTACAGGAGAACTGACAATTAAAAGTTCAGGAACAGTAACTGTAAAAGCTGTAAGGGAAGAGGATGAACAATATAAATCGGCTTCAGCTACATATCAACTTACAATAAATAAGGCAAATCAGTCAGGCTTCTCATTTGCTAATCCAAATCCATCTAGCGTAACCTTCGATATTTTGAATACTCAATTTCAAAATATTGCAAGCGGAGGTCAGTCATCACAAGCCGTAATTTACAGTATAGCTAGTGGAGATGCAGCAACTGTTGATAACGCTGGAGTGGTGCATATAACTAAAGCTGGAATTGTAATGGTGAAAGCGGTAAAACCCGGAGATTCTTGCTATAACGATGTAACAACAACATATGTATTTACGATAAATAGAGCAGAGCAGGTGGGCTTTGGATTTCAAGATACTGCTGGTACCTTCAATATTACCTATGGTGAAAATGGTAATAAATTTATAAATTTAGCGTCTGGTGGACAAAGCAGCAAACCAATTGTATATAGTATTAGCAGTGGTAATGCTGCGACAGTGAGTTCCCAGTCGGGAGAGATTACTGTACTTAAGGGTGGCATAGTAACCGTTATTGCAACAAGGGATATGGACGAGAGATACAATGCTGTTTCTGAGTCATATACTTTGAATATTGATAGGGCTAATCAAACAGGCTTTTCTTTTTTAACCCAAGGTGTAATAGATTTACCATATGGTCAAGATTTCATTAATACCGCTCAGGGAGGTCAGAGCACTGGAACCATTGGCTACTCATGTAGTTATGACCCAAATGGAGTAATAAGTATTAATACCAGTACAGGTGCAGTTGAAATTAATAACGGTAAATATGGTAGCGTAACAATTCAAGCCATTAAAGTAGGAGATGAAAGATATTATGATACAAGTGCACAATATGTATTAAATGTTTTAGTGCAGGAACCTCCCACAAATACATATACCTTAAGTGGTGAAAAAAAGAATGGAAGCGGATGGTTTACGGGAGATGTTACTATTATACCTAGTTCAGAATACCAAATTAGCACTTCTAATAAAATACGAGGTAATAATTGGACAAATTCACTAAAAGTAACTAAAGAAGGGCAAGAAGAAGTACCCGTATACATTAAGAATAAAAATACAAAGGTTATTTATGATGTTGTAAAAATCACAGATTTAAAACTTGACAAGACTGCACCGACAAATCTAAAAATTGAATACTCAACATCAGTTCTTGATACTATATTGGAAGGTATATCTTTTGGATTTTACAATGCAGATGTAATTGTTTCTGCTAAGGCTGATGACGCGATATCTGGGGTAGATAATTTCACGTATAGTTGCATTGTTGACAGTGGAGCTAGTAGCATTAATAATGGAGTAGCAAACACCGTAATTAGCGCTGATAACATTACTTATTCGAATAACGGTAAATCAGCGTTGGCAACATTCAAGATTAGCCCACAGTTTAGAGGAAAAGTATTTCTTCAAGCAATGGATGTTGCTGGAAATAGCACACAGAGTTTAGATAGTAAGGTGGTTGTAGTTGATAATGTTGCACCCGGAGTAACAGTAACTTATGATAATTATAATGCACAAAAAGGCAGTGTTTATCCTTCAAACAGAACTGCAACTATTAGAGTTACTGAGGCTAATTTTTACGAAGGCGATGTTAATATTACAGTTGGGAGTAAGTCGTCAGTAAGTAGTGACTATTCGTTCTCAAATCCAACACCTACATTCTCAAAAAATGGAGATGAATATACAGCAAGTATTTTGTTTGATAAAGATGCTCATTACTCCTTTGATATAAAATATAAGGATAAATCTGGGAATATTTATGACGATTATACTGAAGATGTTTTTACAATTGACAAAACTCCACCAACAAATTTTAAAATAGAATACAGCACTTCTGTTCTTGATACTATAATGGAAGGTGTATCTTTTGGATTTTACAATGCAGATGTAACTGTTACTGTTAAGGCAGATGACGCGATATCTGGAGTGGATAATTTCACTTATAGTTGCGTTGTTGACAGTGGAGTTAGTAGTATTAATAATGGAGTAGCAAACACGATAATTAGCGCTGATAACATTACTTATTCTAATGACGGTAAATCTGCGTTAGCGACATTCAAGATTAGCCCACAGTTTAGAGGAAGGGTATTCCTTGAGGCTATGGACGTTGCTGGAAATAGCGCACAGAGTTCAGATAGTAAGGTGGTTGTAGTTGATAATGTTGCACCCGGAGTAACAGTAACATATGATAATTATGACGCAAAAAATGGAAGTTTCTATTCTACAGATAGAACTGCAACAATTAGAATTAATGAGGCTAATTTTTATGAAGGTGATGTTGAAATAACAGTTGGGAGTAGGTCGTCAGTAAATAGTGACTATTCTTTCTCAAATCCAACTCCTACATTCTCAAAAAGTGGAGATGAATACACAGCAAGTATTTTGTTTGATAAAGATGCTCATTACTCCTTCGATATAAAATGTACGGATAAATCTGGGAATATATATGACAGTTATAATGAAGATGTTTTTACAATTGACAAAACTCCACCAACAAACTTAAAAATAGAATACAGTAGTTCAGTTCTTGATACTATTATGGAAGGTGTCTCTTTTGGATTTTACAATGCAGATGTAACTGTTACTGCTAAGGCAGATGACGCGATATCTGGGGTGAATAATTTCACGTATAGTTGTATTATTGACAGTGGAGCTAGTGGCACTAATAATGGAGTATCAAACACAATTATTAGCGCTGATAAGATTACTTATTCCAATGACGGTAAATCTGCACTGGCGACATTCAAGATTAGTCCACAGTTTAGGGGGAAGGTATTCCTTCAAGCAATGGATGCTTCTGGAAATACCTCTCAGATTACAGATAGTAAGGTGATTGTAGTTGATAATGTCGCACCTGGAGTTTCTGTATCTTATGATAATTACAATGGACTAAATGGCAATTTTTATTCTTCAAATAGAACTGCAACTATTAGAATTACTGAGGCTAATTTTTATGTAGGTGATGTTAATATTACTGTTGGGAGTAAGCCATCAATGAATGGAAACTATTCGTTCTCAAGCCCAATGCCTACATTCATAAAAAATGGAGATGTATATACTGGAAGCATTGTGTTTGAACAAGATGCTCAATACTCCTTCGATATTAAATGTAAGGATAAGTCAGGGAATGTCTATGACAATTATAGTGAAGATGTTTTTACAATTGACAAAACTCCTCCCCAAGGCTCCATTCACATTGGAAACTGGAGTTCTTCTGTTGGACAAATGTGGAATACATTTTTTGAGACCATTACATTTGGGTTGTGGACTAACAAAGAGGTAAACGTTGTTATAGCTAGCAATGATAATTTAAGTGGAGTAAAAAGTGTTAAATATTTAAAGTCTAACGTTCCTCTTTCTATGAAACAAATTAAGGAAACAAGTACATGGCAGGAGGGAGTGGCAGGAAGCACTTCATTTAGTATTAATAAAGATGAAGAAGTAATAATTTATGCTTGTATTTTTGATTTTTCAGGAAATTACACATATTTAAATTCTGATGGTGTGATATTTGATGGCACAACTCCAGATGTAGAAAGCTTAGCGCCTCAAATTTCATTATCTACAGATAAACCATCAGAAAATTCCTTGTTTAATGGAGATGTTAAGGTAAATATTAAAGTTGTTGATCCGACTATTAATGGAACATATTCGGGACTCAAGAATATAGGATATCAGGTAGTTAATATGGGAAATATTACTGACCAAGGAACATTATACAACTTTGAAAAGAAAAACCCATCAAAAGTGGACCTTAATCAAGAGTGGAAAGGCGAAATTACAGTTAAAGCAGAAAGTAATAATAGTAATGATGTTATAGTAAAACTTACCGCTAGCGATAATGCCGGTAATATAATTACAAAGTCATTACCACTAAAAATTGATATTACTTCCCCAAAGGTTGAGGTTTCTTTTGATAATAACGTGCAGGATAGTAATTTTAATGGTTACTTCAATAACAACAGAACTGCCACTATAAAAGTTATTGAAAGGAACTTTGATAAAGCAGATGTTAAATTAAATGCCATAGGAACGGATGGGTCAATACCTCAGTTAACGGAGTGGGAAGTGACAAATGGAACCGAAAACAAAGATAATACAATTCATACTATGAAGGTTATTTTTTCAAATGATGGAGATTATATTTTTGATATAAATTTCTCTGATATGGCTAATAACAAGTGCAACAATATAAATTATACGAATTCGGTTAGTCCAAATAAGTTTACTATTGACAAGATTGATCCTATAGTTTCAGTATCATATAACAATAATAGTGCAAAGAATGTAAATTATTACAATGCTAAAAGAGTAGCAACCATAAAGATTTCTGAGCATAATTTTGATACGAGCAGGGTTAATATAAGCCTATCAGCAAGTGATGCTGGAAGAAATGTTAATACACCGCGAGTTAGTGAGTGGCATTCTCAGGGAGATGTTCATACTGCAACAATTAATTTTGATAAGGATGCTTATTACTCTTTTGATGTTGACTATACAGATAAGGCAGGCAACAAGGCCTCTGACTTTAGTTCCCAAAGCTTTTATGTTGATACGGTTGCTCCTAAGCTTGAAATAAAAGGTGTAAAAGATAGCTCAGCAAATAGTGGAGATGTAATACCTGTTATATCCTATTCTGATACTAACATAGACAATAATAGTGTAGGAATAAATTTAAGTGGTGCAAACAGAAAAGAAGTGAAAGAAGATGGGACAATTAGAAAATCAGGGAATGAGACCATATTCACATTTAAAAACTTTGAAAGAAGTAAGGAAATGGACGATATGTATACGTTAACTGCATCAGTACAAGACTATGCAGGAAATAGTTCTCAACAAAAAATCAGGTTCTCTGTTAATAGATTTGGCTCTACATATTCACTTGATGAGGAATGTCAAAGCTTTTTAGGAAAGTACATTCAGAGTGAAAAAGATATTATTTTGGAAGAGACAAATGTTGATATACTTGAGGATATTAAGATCACACTGTTTAAGGATAACTCTAGTAGAGTACTTGAAAAAGGGCGTGACTATACTATTGAAGAAATTCGCGGCAATAACATGTGGCACCAGTATACTTATTCTATAAACAAAAGTAATTTTGCTGAGGATGGCGTATATAAACTCGTTGTTTACTCAGTTGATTATGCCGATAATAAGTCTCAAAATATTATGGATTCAAAGAAGTGTGAAATTAACTTTGCAGTTGATAAAACAAAACCCAATATTATAGTATCAGATTTAGAGACTGGAAAGACTTATGCTGTAACAAACAAGTCAGTAGCCTTTGATGCTAAAGATAATCTAAAATTACAGGCTATCGAGGTCTTACTAGATAATAAGAATTGGAAAAAATGGAGTGGGGATGAAATTGCTGATAATAAGAATGTAACCGATTTAATATTTGAGATAGCTGGGGATTCAACAGATTCTCATAGTGCAAAGATTACAGCGACTGATGCTGCTGGTAATATGAGCACAGTGGATATTGACAATTTTTATGTTACAACTAATTTGTGGGTAAGATTTGTAAATAACAAGCCTGTTATGATGGGTTCATTTGGTGGGATTACTCTCATTTCGCTAGCATCTGGATATGTAGTATTTAGAAGAAAGAGGTTTAGTAAATAGTAGATTAAATTAGAGTAAGGACTAGTGTAAATCAACACTAGTCCTTACTCATCTAATTAACCTTATAAAGAGTGTATTTATTATCTTCATAAACTGTCTTAATTTTATCGTCTAATACTAACACCTTAGATAATATGCTTGTGTTCTTTAGAAGAACATATTCTACATTATATTTATTTATAAAATCCCAATATTTCATATCTAAAGAATAAGTTTTAACGTAGTCATCAAGTACTGTAACACCATTGAACGATTTAGTAAACAAATCAGCACGTCCATCAATCAGGGTAGGGATATCATTAAAAATTAAGTATCCTCCGTCACCATATTCTGACATTATGTTTTTTACAGATGGGTTACTGTTTATAAATTTAACAGCGGCAACGGGATAGTGCTCATCTTCTTCTGACATCGTATTATTAATATTTAATAAAACGGTAGGAGTGAATATTAATCCAATAACAATTATTGAAAAAATAGTATTTAGTACTAGGTTTCGCTCGCTTACCTTTAGCTGCTTAGAAATTAAAGCAGTATATTTTAATGGTAGTTTACTTTTATAATAATTAATAGATGGCGCAAAATATTTTGATGCTACAGGAAATACAAAAATAAATAAGAAAATGATATTTCTTAAATATACTATTGAAAAAACTGAAAAAATGGTTATGAACATAATGTCTTTAAAGTTAATATCACCGTACCTTGTGAGAAATATCAAAAGGATGATAGAACCAAGCATATAGGGATACTGTATTAGAATGACGGGATTCCACTCCTGAATAAAGCTTCTATCATATTGGAAGGTTCTAATTGTGTATAGATAAATATCGTATGTATAAGGATTTGCAAGAATTGCTAGCAGATATATACTCATTAATCCAATGAACTTTTTGATGGATACTTCCTTAAATAAATAGTAGCCCCCAAGAATAATATATATTGGATATACACCGCCATGTAAGTTTACACCTAATATAATTATTAATATTACCAAATAATACTTCTTTTTTTCCATTAGTAGGCAAAAGATAATAAAAAGACAAAAGGAAATAATTTGAGGTCTTGGGGCTATACTTGCCAAACTACCAAACATAGAAAGCATTGCAATAAATAGAGAAATGGATAAATTTCCAGTTAGCTTGTTAGTCCATACAAATATTAAATAGTAAAGCAATAGGGACATTGTAAAACAAAAAAAATATACGCCTTTTATACCAAAAATAGAGTATATACAGTATATAAAAACACCAAACAACCATTCGTGATTAACCCATTTTAAACCTTGCTCCAATCCAAACCATGAGAAAGGGTCTGTTCGTGGTATGCCATTATTAATTATATACTCGCCTGCTTTTATGTGCCAATAAGTATCTGGATCTTTAGTTTTACCACTAACCAAAATAAGAATTATTAAAGCAAAACTATAAAAAATAATTATTTTTAAAAGCATCGAATTATCATATTTTTTTCTAAAAAGTAACATGATATGTCTCCTCAATTTATAAAAATATTTGTCTTATTATGTAGTATATCTGGCATTTAAAATCAAATCAAGAAAAATATTCCTTTAGCCAGGCCAAATTTTGTCTAGGACTACCAATAAGGAAATATCCGCAACAGGAGATATGTACATAGTTGATAGTATGGTTTTTTATTTTATTGTAGATTTATGAAATTAATGTTGACCTCTTATAAAATTAATGGTATTATTTTCTAGAAATTAATTATATTAACCAAGCAGGAATAAAATGCAAGCTTGAAACACATGATGAAGATGCATTCAGCAAATACAACCACAAAACCAGTAACGACAGTATCGGCACCTGCACCTAAGGTTTCAGCACAATCGGTAACTAAAACACCTACACCTAAAAGCCAAGAGGCTGCTGCAACACTACATTTATCTTCTGTTACTACACCTTCTAATAACAAGTCAACAGCCCAAGTGAGTAATACTAATTCAAGTAAAGTTCCCACAACTACAACACTGGAAACAGCTAAAAAGATTCATTCGTATAATACAACTAATAGTGTCTCAAGTAGCAACACTACAAAGTCCAACACAGCACAAGCTGCAAATTCTAATGCACCAAGCTACGTTCCCAAAACAACAACACAGCAAATTGGTGAGCAGTTAAATAAGATATATACTTCGCCTAGCACTAATAATTCAAGTATTAATATTCTTATTAAAGATGATAATACTACTGTACCACAATGTGCAAAAGATAGTATAATTAAAAGTATTGAGCAAGGAGTTACATATACACCCTCTAAAAATGAAACGCAACCTAAGATTACTTATACACAACCAACTAACGTAAATGGTTCTGCTATTACAGTGAATTTGCCTGCTACTCTCCAAACTGAGGGTGTGGGGAATATTATTACAAATAGTGGCGGTGCTTATTATACGCAAACTAAAGGTAACAATATATTAGATGCTAAAATAAATCCTAATAATTATAATGAAGATAAAGAATATGATAATAATGCAAAAGATCCACTAAGGGGAACAGATGCAAAAAATAAAGAAAGAAAGCAAGTCGATGATTCTTTAGGAAAACGTGGTTCTAAAGAAAGGGAACAACAATCAGGCGAATTGCATGATTCCAAAAAAGGTGGAAGAAACGATAATAATAAGGCATGGGGAGATTTAAAGAATGGTAATTATTGGTTTGAGTTAGGCGATAAAATACCATTGATTATACCTGTTTTAAAAGAAAGTGCTACCAAGATAGCCGCTGTTGTAGAAGCTAAAGTTAGCCCTATTGTAATACCCAAGTCTTTAATTGATATTTGGACTCGGTCAATACCAGGATACAAACCGAAAGATTTGGTTTAAGTATACATAAAAATCAGATTGTGACAAGTGCAGTCAGAATCACATTAAATATTTCTAGAAAGGTGGATGAAGTGATTTGACATTTGAAGATTACTATAATCAAGCAGAGAATCAGTATATTAAACGTGATTACAAGAAGGCATTATTTTATTTTCAAAAAGCTTATAAATTAAAAGAGACAAATGACTGTTTGAATTATATTGGTTGTTGCTATCTAGAATTAAACAATTTTAAAGCTGCTGGAGAAGTGTTTTTCAAACTCAGCGATAATAACCCTGAATGGGAAAGACCTGCATTTAATCTTGGTAGAGTTTTTCTAAGGTCTGGGTATATTGAAGAAGCGCTAACCGCTTTTAAAGAAGCGGAAAGGAGGAATCCTAATAATGAGGATGTATACTTTTATTTAGGAGCATATTACTATAAAATTAAAGACTATATAACGGCAAAAGATTATTACCAAAAGTCAATATCTTTAAATTATGAACAATCAGAAGCACATCTTAATTTGGGAAAGTGTTATTATCATTTAGGCATGAATAATGAAGCAATAAATGAGTTTGAGCTTGCTCTTAAGTATGATAGTAATTGTTTAGAGGCCATTTATAACAAAGGAATTGTGTTATCTGCAATGAATCAATATAATAGAGCACTTGATGACCTTTTTTATATAAATAATCTTCAGCCAAATGACTTAGAAGTAATGGAAAATATAGTAGACGCTTTATATAAAAGTAATGATTTAACCAATGCTACTGTTTGGGTAAATAAGATACTAGAAATCGAGCCTCATAATAGTTTAGCAAATAAGTTATTAGAAAGTCTGGAAGGAATAAAGCAATAGAGTCAATTAAAAAGTTATATGGTTTCCGTCTTTATAGATACTACAAAAAGAGGAGAAGAAGAAAATGATAATTTTTCTTCTTTTTTTATTAACGATTTTTTGTCTTTTTAATTTTATACAAATATTAAATATTATATAGAAATGTTATAAAATTACTTAGCATTTGCTGTCTATTATAAATAAATATATATAAATAACTTTTTTATCCTACTCATTAACATCAGATAATCAGAATGAAATGCTGTATATGACTAATGAATAGTTATGGTGTATATAAAAAAGTACCAGTTAATATAACAGAATTATTAGTATTGAGGGAGAAAACAAACATGAAAAAAATAGTAATGACAATTATACTACTGTACCACAATGTGCAAAGATAGTATAATTAAAGTATTGAGCAAGGAGTTACATATACACCCTCTAAAAATGAAACGCAACCCAAGATTACTTATGCACAACCAACTAACGTAAATGGTTCTGCTATTACAGTGAATTTGCCTGCTACTGCTAAAAGTGATGAGGGGAATGCTAGTAAGTCATGGTTACAGTTTAATATAAAGCCAGCACAGAATGTAGATAATTTAATTGGTACAATGTCTGGTTCTACAGAGACACGTATGGTTCAGCAGTTCCTGGTGCAGGAACTTTAGCTGGCGCAGTGGTAGGTTTTTTAGGTGGACTAGGTTATATGGTAATTACAGAAATATGGGAACCAGATGGAAAATCGATTAAAGATAGAACAAAAGAAGCAGTATACGAATCTGTTAAATAAGAATGGAGGAATCCATGAAAGATAATATAAAGAAAATCTTGTTTGTCGGAATACCTTTTGGAATTACAGTTGGTATAGTCTATGGAATTATTACAAATAGTGCTTACATAGGTATCATTTCAGGTGTATTTCTTGGAGTTTCATTTGGATTTATTATATGGCTATTTATTTTAATTCAAGGTAGAAAATTTAAAAAAAATTGTTTTGTAACAAGTGAAGGAAAAGAAATTATTATGGAGGGTGAAGCAAATCACTTTAGGGGAAAAGAAAGTGTTGGAGGACGGTTATATTTATACGATGATAAGGTAGTTTTTAAATCTCATAAGTTTAATTTTCAAAATCATCAAACTATAATTGCTATGAATAAAATTAATGAAGTGAGGACTTCATCAACACTGGGATTTATACCAAATGGTTTACAAATTATTACTGATAGCTATGTAGAAAAATTTGTAGTAAACAAGAGAAAAGATTGGATTCAAAGAATAAATGAAGTTCTTTTAACCAAAAAATGAGATAAATGTGTCTTTTAAAGCAAAAGTTAGCACTATAGATACTACATTTGATTATGACAGATATTTAATATCTTGTGTGATGAGGATGAAGATTGTAATTCCAATGGAGATGTAACTGGTAGTCATTGTTTATTTATTTGCAGAAATACTTTGAAGGTATTACAGGGGGAGCAGTGAAGGGGTAAAGAATTTGGGAGATTTGAACATTTTATAAGTGATTTATAGGGTACTAGTACATACTCTCCAAAATTGGTTATGGCGCAAAGTTTATTGCACAAGGTTGGGGAGAAAAAATAGATGCATTTGGCCAAATTCAAGCAATGGCAGCGTTTCAACAGTTACCTCAGGAAAAACAAACAGTAGAAGCTGCCAACATGTATAAAGCTGCTGGCAAAGTAATTTCTGGAGAATTTGGCGGAGTTATACTTGGAACAGCTGCAAATGGCACCAAAGCGTTAATACAAGTAGGAAAAGGTGAAACCGCTGTTGGAAATACAGTTCTTGCAGAGGGAATTGGTAGTACATCTACGGGAATGCCTAAGTCTATATTTAGTAATGGTAAAGTTAATGTTGAAGCAATAGAAGCTAATCCAAGTGTATTTAGTGGTAAATCGGTTGATGAGGTTGCTCAAATGTTAAAAAATGCTGGTTATGACGTTACAGTTCAATCATCCACAAGGTCAACTTCAGGTGCTAAAATTATTAAAATAAATAATCCTGATAACGGCAAGAATATCTCACAAGTACAAGTATCACCTGGTGGTGGAAGACATGGTGGGAATCCATATGTAAAAATAAGTACAACTGACCAAGGTATAATAAAAGTTGTAGATGGTGCTGAAAGTGCATATAAAACTGATGGGACAGAAACTGCAAAAATAATATTCACAGGAGGTGAATAAAATGATTAATTTAAATGTTCCAATAGTTCCTTGGGAAGGTATGGGAGGAATTAAGCTATATTCGCATTTACGAGATTTGCAAGATTTAATAAAAACAGAAAATGCGAAGTCCTTTCTATATGATAATTTTCAAGTAAGATATGAAATACCCGATAAGCTATATTTGTTTTTCAATCTAGTAAATGGAAAGTTATTCAAAATTACTACTTTAAGTAATTATACTGGAAAGCTGTTTAACGAGATTTGCGTTGGAACACATATTGATGAGGTTTTAAGAATTGAACCGAGCTTTGTCTATGATGATTTTGAAGAAGTCTATTGTAGTCCCAAAGGAATCTTTATTGAAACAGATCCTGTAGAACATACTGTATTATGGATTTCGGTATATATTAAAGAAATTGATAATGAAGATTTTGAAAGAGGTAATTGGTAGTTAGCTTTACAGGTTACACAGTTTCGGCTGATGTGGCCATTTGACCTGTTTATTCTCCTGTAAAATCCACAAGAATAGGGATTATCAGGTTTCCTGACTACCGCCCCGACACGCTTTTGCCCATTTCGACCACCTATATGAACTTACCCAAACCGCCGGCGGTTGCTGCATATCTTGTGGATATTCTACTGAAGAAGCTATGCAATTGGCGAAAGAGGCATTACAGTTATATTTAGAAGATATGAATGAAGTTAACATTCCTCAAGCAAGTAGTAAAGAAACGTTAGAAAAGAATATAAAGCCTAATCAAAAAGTTATAGACATAGAAATATAATCTAGTTTTAAAGATGATTAGTACGAGGAGGCAGACAAACTGATGAAGCCTTTCTTCTTTTGTTATTTACGATTAGTCTTTTAAATTTTATATAAATATTGAATATTATACAGAAATGTTATTATAGTAATAACAATAGCGGTAATGCTACTAAGAGATGTTTCAGAATGAGTTAAACAAGTATATACATTAGTAACAGGGTATAGAAAGGAAACACAAATTCTAATACATTAATTCTTTACAAGTTAATTTTCTATTAATAAATTCCCAATAAATTAATAAAAACAAACTTTAAAGCCTATAAACTTTAAATTATTTATATTGTTCAATAACTCATTGCTTTTTAAAAAGTTAATACCTATAATGAGAATATAATATTTTTTGAACAGCAAAGAAGCTATTTTGATAGATTATTATAAGTCTATTGAAATAGTTTTTTGTTTATTACAGCAAAGGTGCTGCTTGTCACAAATACGTGACAAGCAGCTTTTTTGTTAATGGGGGTGTATAGAATGATTGGTGCAAATGTTAGTTTAAAAGATGTTTGTAAAGAGTATAACGGTAAAAATGTAGTTGATTCGGTTTACTTTAAAATCGATAAGGGTGACTTCCTAACAATTTTAGGGCCAAGTGGAGCAGGTAAGACAACATTGCTAAAAATGATTGCAGGTTTTGACGAGATGACCAGCGGTCAAATATTGATTAACAGTGAGGATATTTCAAATATACCAACTAATAAAAGAAATATTGGAATGCTTTTTCAGAACTATGCTCTTTTCCCACATATGACGGTTGAAGAAAATGTGGCCTTTCCTCTGAAAGTAAGAAAGTATTCAAAAATAGAGTGCAAAAAGAAGGTAGACGAGATATTAGAAAGGGTAAAACTGAGCGATTACAGCAAAAGATTGCCAAGGCAGCTCAGCGGTGGACAGCAGCAGAGAGTTGCATTAGCTAGAGCAATTGTATTTAATCCTCCTATCCTATTACTCGATGAACCAATGGCAGCACTAGATAAGCAATTAAGAAAGCATATGCAGCTTGAAATAAAGCAAATACACCATGAATTAGGGTTAACTACTATTAGTGTGACTCACGACCAGGAAGAAGCTCTGACTATGGCCACCAAGGTTTGTGTAATGAAGGATGGACGGGTAGAACAGATTGCATCCCCATATGAAATCTACAGTAAGCCCAGCAATACTTTTGTTGCTAATTTTATAGGTGAAGCAAACATATTTAAAGGAAAGATTGTGAGTAGCTCGGATAGAAGAAGAACAGTTCAGATTGATGATTATACGTTCGTAATACATAACTCAAATTACTGGTTTGCGGATGATGAAAAAGTAAACTTGGTTATACGCCCTGAGAAAATAAAGCTGCTTGTCAACGAAAGCTTAAGTGATTTTGATGGCTACATATTGAAGGGGAAAATTTCACAGGTTATTTATATTGGGGACGTACTTAAGCTGCTAGTTACTACTCCAACAGGACTTGAATTCAAAATAAAGATTTTCTCTAATAACTCCTCGCCTATCAATTTAGGAGAAGCAATCACTTTTGGTATAAAAAGTGAAGATATGCTTTTGGTAAGGGATAACTAGATAGTGTAAAGTGAGCTACCAAAAATCAGAGTAATTAATCGGGGGGGTTATTATGGAAAACACAAATCTACAAGTAACTAAAAAGAGCTACCTAAAACAAGTCGATTTTAAGAAAATTAAAAATTCACCATGGATACTAATTCTGCCTTGCGCGTTATTTTTGGTTATTTTCCTTGGGTATCCACTGGCTACAATTTTTATTAAAAGTATCTACAATGGTTCATTCACTGCTGAAAATTATATTCACTTTTTTTCCGATAGTCTTTACTCAAAAGTATTGTTCTCGACATTAAAAACGGGTTTTATAGTTGTAGTTGTATGTCTCTTGTTGGGCTATCCTGTAGCTTATACTATGACCTTTGTTTCAGCGAGGAAAAGAGCGCTTATAATGATTGCTGTTCTACTTCCGTTCTGGACCAGTCTTTTGGTTAGAACCTACGCTTGGATGATTCTACTACAGTCCAAAGGTATTATAAATAAGCTGTTGATGTCGTTAGGAATTATAGATCAGCCTTTGAAATTGATGTACAACTCTATTGGTGTGGTCATTGGTATGTCACAGGTGCTTTTACCATACATGATTTTAAGTATGTATTCAGTCATGGAAGGCATTGATAAAAACTTAATATTTGCCTCGAGAAGTCTTGGTGCAAATTCCGTAACCACCTTTTTCCGTGTATTCTTACCGCTTAGCTTACCGGGGGTAGCATCAGGTACAATAATGGTGTTTATTATGGCAATCGGATACTTTATAACCCCTTCGCTTCTGGGAGGACAAAAGAATACAATGATTTCTCAATTAATACAAACTCAAATAAGTCAAATGCTGAATTGGGGCTTTGGCTCTGCAATTGCCTTTACCTTACTGGCAGTAACATTGGTGTTATTACTTATTTCGAGAACCTTGTTTAATACCGAAAAAGCAAAATAAAGGAGGGAGAATTATGCTAGCTCGCATACTTACAATATTTGTGATAATTTTTTTACTGTTGCCTGTTTTAATAGTAATTCCAATCTCATTTAGTTCAGCACAGTACCTGACATTTCCACCGCCCGGTTTTTCTCTGAAATGGTATGAAAAATTCCTTTCAGATCCTGAATGGATTTCTGCATTTTTTAAAAGCCTGGAAATAGGGATACTTACAACTATATTTTCGCTTGTTTTGGGTATAACTGCTGCTATTGGTCTTTCTAAATCAAATTCAAAAGCGAGGAAAATTTTTCAGGAGTTATTCCAACTGCCTCAGATAATGCCAGTTATTATTGTTGCAATTGCAGTTTATGGTTTTCAGTCCCAGCTCAAATTGATAGGCTCAACGTTTGGACTAGTAACTGCCCATACCATATTAGCTACGCCAATAGTAATAACCACCGTTATGGCCAGTATATGCAACTTGGACCCAAATCTTGAAAATGCCGCTGTTATATTGGGTGCCAACCGGATTCAAGCGTTTTTTAAAGTTATTATTCATTCTATAAAGCCATCAATTATTTCTGCTGCACTGTTTGCATTTGTGACATCGTTTGATGAAATTGTTGTTACCTTATTTATTTCAGGGGTATCAGTAACTACTCTGCCAAAGAAAATGTGGGATGGTATCAGAACTCAGATTGAGCCAACCATTGCCGCTGTTTCCTCATTACTCATATTTATTGTAATTATTGTAATGCTCATATCAGCATTTACATCAAAAGATAATTCAAAAAGTAAACCAAAAGAAACGGTTTTATGATTTTTCATTAAGAAAGGTTTAGAAATTAAAAATATATATTAAAAGGAGTGTTTGTTATGAAATTATCAGTTAAAGGTCTAGTGTTATTTACATCTGCAGTTATTGCCCTAAGTGCAATAACAGGCTGCTCGGGCAGCGAAGGTTCCAGCTCATCTTTTGCAGTAGATGCTTCCTCAGGTGCTGCAAAATCAAGTGGTTCAGAGGATGCTGGCAAAGAATTAGTTGTAGTTAGCTGGGGTGGTGCTAATCAGGATGCACAAAGAGAATCAATTTTTAAGGCTTTTGAAAAGAAAACGGGCGTAAAAATTAAAGAGGATAGTCCTACTGACTATGGTAAATTAACTGCAATGGTTAACAGTGGCAATGTAGAATGGGACGTTGTTGACTGTGATGCCGATTTTGTACCGCGCGGAATCAAAGAGGGGCTTCTTGAAAAGTTGGATTTTAATGTAATAGACAAAACAGATTTGGACACATCATTGACAACAGATTACTCAGTTGGAGCAGAATTGTATGCCGTTGCTATTTCATATGATACAACCACCTTCCCGACTGGAAAGCAGCCAACTACCTGGGCACAGTTCTGGGATACAAAGAGTTATCCTGGGGGTAGAGCACTGTGGAAGTATGCACCTTCTACCTTGGAAATAGCATTACTTGCTGATGGAGTAAAACCAGAAGAATTGTATCCTCTAGATGTAGAAAGAGCATTCAAGAGTCTTGACAAAATCAAAAAGGATATTAATGTTTGGTGGACAACAGGCGCACAGCCAGCTCAGCTTTTGACAGACAATGAAGTTGCTTTGGCAGGTGCATGGAATGGTAGAATTACCTCAGCAAAAGAGCAGGGTGCTTCAGTAGATGTAGAGTTTAATCAAAGTATACTTATGGCAGATTCATGGGTAGTAGTTAAAGGTGCTCCGCAGAAGGATTTGGCTATGAAGTTTATAGCATTTGCAACAGCACCAGAGCAGCAAGCAAACTATGCAAAGCTTATACCTTATGGTGTTGTAAACTCAAAAGCATATGATTTACTGGACGAAGCTACAAAGGCTAAGATGGCAAGTTCTCCCGAAAAGAGACCAAAGCAGATTATGCTGGATGTAAACTACTGGCTTGACAATTATGACACAATAAATGAGAGGTTCCAAAACTGGCTGATAAAATAGGGGGTGTGTGAAATGATTGATTCAAAACTACCACAAATTATTACTGAATTGCCTGGGGAGAAGTCAAGAGAACTTTTAGCTCAAAAAAGCAAGTATGTAACAGATTCTATAAGTGTTGCATGTGATGTTTTTGTACAAGAGACAAAAGACGCGATGATTATGGACGTTGATGGTAATATATTTTTAGATGTGGCTGCTGCTATCGGAGTACAAAATACGGGGCATTGTGATGAAAATGTAATAGCAGCAGTGAAGGAACAATTAGATGCATACATACATCCTTGCTTTCAAGTACTTCCGTATCAGCCCTATATAGATCTGGCTAAAAGTCTATCAAGCATTGCACCTATTTGGGGCAGTGTAAAGGCATTTTTTGCGAACAGTGGTGCAGAAGCAGTTGAAAATGCAGTTAAGTTTGCCAGAAAATATGCCAAAAAGCAGGGAATTGTATCTCTCGAAACAGCCTTCCATGGTAGAACTTATATGGCAATGGGACTTACCAGCAAGGTGAAGCCCTACAAAAATGGTCTGGGGCCTTTTCCAGGTGAAACCTATAAAATTCCTTCACCATATTGCTATAGATGCCCAATGAATTGTAAGTACCCGGAATGCGGCCTTGCCTGTGTTGAAAGGTTTGATACTCTGCTAAAGACAGAGTTATCAGGTGATAATATTGCGGCAGTTATTGCAGAGCCAGTTCAAGGTGAGGGCGGCTTTATTGTGCCTCCAAAGGACTACTTTAAAGCACTTATTGAGGTATGCCGCAAGCATGATATTTTATTTATTGCCGATGAAATTCAGTCTGGGTTTGCTAGAACAGGCAAGATTTTTGCAATTGAGAATTTTAATGTCGAACCTGATATTATGACCTTGTCAAAATCAATTGCTGCTGGGCTACCACTTAGCGCCGTAGTTGGGAAAGCAGAAATTATGGATGCACCTGGCAAGGGGGAAGTTGGGGGTACTTATGGCGGAAGTCCAATTGCATGTGTTGCTGCTCTTAAGGTAATAGAAAAGATAGCCAGCGAGGATTTGTGTGAGAGGGCAATAAAACTGGGCCGATTAATGGGATATAGATTTTCTCAGATGAAAGAAAAGTATGAGGTTATAGGAGATGTCAGAGGTCTAGGTGCAATGGTGGGTGTTGAATTCGTCACAGATAAAGCTTCAAAGGAACCAAACAAGAGCTTAGTGGCAAAGATTATTAAGTACTGTTACCAAAAGGGTGTTATTTTATTATCCGCAGGTATTTATGGTAATGTAATAAGAATGCTACCACCACTGGTAATGAGTGACGAGCAAATGAGCTTTGTCTTAGATACTATTGAAGAGGCAATACAGGAGTGCTGAATGTTAGGTGGTAGATTGGTTGACGCAGAAATGGATTACGGTGATGACTTTTACTATGTAAATGATTTATATAATTTAAAACTAGGCCACTTGCCTTTTATTTATGCAACTGATTTTAACAATTTAAAACGAGGTGGCGTGCCTTTTTATTAATGAAGGAGGGGAATAAAATGAACGCAGCTGAAATTAAAAGTGCATCATTAGAATATAACTTGCACTCATGGTCTAAACAGAAGGGGCTCAATCCTATTGCGGTGGAGAAAGCGGAGGGTATATATTTTTGGGATTATGATGGAAAAAGATACTCTGATATGTCTTCTCAGTTAGTAAATTTGAATGCTGGGCATGGGAACAGACAAATAATAGATGCTATCAAGGAGCAGGCTGAAAAATTCTGCTATATGTCCCCATCTTTTGCGGTTGAACCAAGGTCTATGTTAGCAAAGATGATTATTGAGGTACTTCCAGACAACTTTGGCAAAGTATTTTTTACAAACGGTGGAGCTGATGCAAATGAAAATGCAATTAAAATTGCAAGAATGTTTACTGGTAAAAACAAGATATTCTCGCGCTACAGGAGCTACCATGGTTCAACCTTCGGAGCAGGAAATCTGACAGGGGAACCTAGAAGATATCCGCTAGAACCAGGCATTCCAGGCTTTGTTAAGTTCTTTGATCCTTATATTTATAGAGAGAAAATACAATTTGACTCGGAAAAAGCCGCCTCTGAATATTATGTTGACAAACTTCGAGAACAAATTATCTATGAAGGCAAAAATAATGTAGCTGCCATTGTGCTTGAAACAATAACAGGGTCAAATGGCATAATTATTCCGCCCGAAGGATATTTACAAGGGATTAGAAAGATTTGTGACGACTACGGTATTTTAATGATATGTGATGAAGTAATGGCTGGCTTCGGTAGAACAGGAAAGATGTTTTCCTTTGAGAACTGGGGTGTCAAGCCTGACATAGTAACCTTTGCAAAGGGTGTTACTTGTGGTTATGTTCAATTGGGCGGTGTTGCGGTGACAAAAGAGATAGCAGAGTATTTTGATGAGAATACACTACTGTGTGGTCTTACATATAGTGGGCATCCATTGGCATGTGCCGCCGGCGTTGCTTGCATGAACTTCTATAAGGATGAAAACATAATTGACAAAGTAAATGAAACAAGTAAGGTGCTAGCTAATGAACTTGAGAAAATAAAGTTAGAGCATAGGTGCGTTGGTGATGTGAGATATATTGGACTATTCTCGGCTGTGGAATTGGTTAAGGATAAGGGGACAAAAGAGCCTCTGGTAGCTTACGGGGCAGATTCTGCTGGCATAATGAAAAGGGTAACAGGTCTGCTTGCTCAGCGTGGCTTTATGACATATTCACACGAAAACATGATAATGATTGCTCCGCCTTTGATAATAACTCAAGAACAACTCAAGGAAGAATTGAGTAAGCTTGATGAAGTACTAAGTATTGTTGATAAAGAATATGTTTAGCAGTAATATCTGTTGGATTAGATTCCGCAAGACTTAGTAACATATTTTCTAAAGTAGATAACAGCGATATTGGAGGGTTAGTATGAAGATAAATTATTATATGCCAACAAGGATAATAATGACAAACAATTGTATAATTGAAAACTCCGAGGTATTCAAAACATTGGGCAAAAGGGCAATTATTGTTACTGGTAAAACCTCGGCAAAGAAGAGCGGAGCACTCCTTGATGTTACCAATGCTCTTGAACAAGAAGGATTGGAGTATTTTATATACGACAAGGTAGTGAGTAACCCCACTGTTGAATGTGTATATGAAGGGGTTGCTCTTGCCAAAAGAATGGACGCTGATATGGTAATAGCTATAGGGGGCGGCTCACCTATGGACGCAGCTAAAGCCATTGCGCTATTGAAATGCCAAGACATAGATAAGGAGAATTTTTTTTGTGGTAAATATGAAAACAGAGCCCTGCCCATGGCTTTTGTTCCAACAACTGCAGGTACAGGCTCGGAGGTTACACAATATTCTATAATTAATAATGACGTAGCCAAGACAAAAACCAACATTGTAAGCCCTTCTCTTTTCCCAAAGGTAGCCTTTCTAGACGCCAAATATTTACTGGGGCTGTCTCAGGAAACTAGCATAAATACTGCTTTAGATGCTCTTTCGCATTCCATTGAGGGGCTTGTATCAGTAAAATCGGACGTTATTTCCAAAATGATAGCGGTTGAAGGTATTAAAAATATTGCGCAGTGCTTCAATAATT
Source organism: Bacillota bacterium (assembly GCA_023439045.1). GTDB lineage: Bacteria > Bacillota > Clostridia > Acetivibrionales > DSM-1351 > Ruminiclostridium. The sequence goes on from JAEXOY010000001.1 coordinate 31,492, forward strand.
TAATAACAAATGATTTATCGGTTGAGGTAAGAGAAAAATTACTATATGCCTCTTTGCTCGGTGGAATTGTAATAGCTCAAACAGGCACTACTTCCGTTCATGCATTGGGCTATTCGCTCACATACTTTAAGCATGTTGACCATGGTAGAGCTAATGCGCTTGTAATGATTGAATACCTAAAGTTGATACAAGAAAAGTATCCTGCAATAATTAAAATAATTGTAGAAGCTACAGGATTAGAAAGCCTTTCTTGTCTTAAGGAGGTAGTTGATGATTTGTTAGGCAATATTGATGAAATTACCCTAGATGAAGCAAAAATGTTCGCTTCCATAGCAATAAAAGCCAGAAACATATCAAATGGCATTGTTGCCCCTGATGAGGCACAGTTATTAGATATATACATAAACAGCTTGAAGATAAAATAAATATAAAAAGTTTAGCAACAAAATAAAAATAAAAAGTTTAACGATAAAATAAATATAAAAAGTTAGCAATAAAATAAATATAAAAAGTTTAGCAATAAAATAAATATAGTTAAGAATTATAATCTAATAGTATGAAGAACAAGCAGATTTATTGGATTATATTGGTCTTACATCAGAAAGCATTACAAGAAGCTTTTATAAGCTTTTTGGGTGCTTTTTTTGTTGGAACATAATAAGAGCATGATAAAGCATGATAAAAGCAAAATATAACACTATAAACAAGCAAAAGCATCATAAAAACAAAATAAAAGCCTTTAGGTAAATCAAAACATTTATTAGTTTTAATGCATATATATTGAAAATTTTCAAAACATATAACAAGCGATTTAAATCAACTGATAAGAAAACGGGGGAAGATTACACTGATGAAAAACTTTGAAATAAAGACCAAAATTAAGTTTGGAGAAGACTCCCTTTCTTTTTTAAACACCATAAAAAATAAAAAGATATTTATTGTGACTGACCCTTTCATGATGAAGTCAGGAATGATAAAAAAGGTAACTGACAAGTTAAAGGACGTTGAATACAAGATATTCAGTGATGTTGTGCCAGATCCACCAATGGAGCTCATTGTCAGTGGAGTAGAGGGTGTGACTGAATATAAGCCTGACGTAATTATCGCTTTGGGCGGAGGATCTTCTATTGATGCCGCAAAGGCTATCATGCACTTTTCAAGGCAGATTGGAAATCTATCCGATATGGAGTTTATAGCAATACCTACTACTAGCGGTACGGGCTCAGAGGTGACCTCTTTTGCCGTTATAAGCAATGCACAAAAGGGGATAAAATATCCTTTGGTTTCAGATGAGCTGCTTCCCGATATTGCTATTCTAGAACCCGAACTGGTAAAGAGCGTACCTAAGGCAATAGTTGCTGATACAGGAATGGACGTTCTTACCCATGCTGTTGAGGCCTATGTTTCTACAAAAGCAAACGACTTTTCTGATGCATTGGCTGAAAAGGCTGTAAAACTCACATTTGAGTACTTGAAAAAATCTTATGATAATCAAAATGATATTGAAGCTAAGGAAAAGATGCATAATGCTTCGTGTATTGCTGGACTGGCTTTTAATATTACTTCTTTGGGCATTAACCATGCAATTGCACATAATATTGGGGGTAGGCTGCATATTCCACATGGCAGAATAAATGCAGTTTTATTGCCTCACGTCATAGAGTTTAATGCCGCAATAGAGGGCTTCAACCCAAAAGCTTATACAACAGCAGCAATAAGATATGCGCGTCTTGCGAAGTTAATAGGAGTTCAGGGCAGTAATACCAGAATGCTGGTCAAAGGCTTTATTTCTGAAATCGTAAAGCTTGAAAAAAGCATGGACATGCCAACCAGTATCAGGGAGTGCAAGGTTACACAAGAGCAGTATGAAAAGGCTTTAAATGATATTGCTGCAGGTGCATTAGAAGATGCCTGTATCCTTACAAATCCTAGAACTGCTTCACATAATAGTGTTTTGGGAATTCTTGAGAAGATAAATAGACCAATTATATAACCCAAATACGAATGATAAACACTAGAATACTAATTGAAATACTCAAATGCTAAAGAAAACATCCATATAAGGCGGTAGATACTTGATGAGCTCAGACGACAAGCAAAGAATAATTCAAGAGTTCGTGCCTGGAAAACAGGTTACATTGGCTCATGTAATAGCAAATCCAACAGAGGATATATACAAAAAGCTTGGACTGGCGATAGAAACAACAGGTGCAATTGGAATATTGACAATCACCCCTAGTGAAGGCTCAATTATTGCGGCTGATATTGGGTCAAAGGCATCTGATATACACCTTGGTTTTATCGATAGATTTAGTGGTGCTCTGCTCTTTACAGGAGATGTAAGTGCTGTAGAAGCTGCTATAAAGGACATTGTAGGCAGTCTTGAACAAAATCTGGGCTTTACTCCAGCTAAAATAACAAGGACATGAGTATGAGAAAAGTTATTTTTATAGGAAGAACGGGCAGTGGGAAAACAACCTTAAGCCAACGACTTGACCAACTGAAGCTGGAGTACAAAAAAACTCAGGCTGTTGAATTCTACAACAATGCCATAGATACCCCTGGAGAATACTTGGAAAATAAGAACTATTATAGAGCTTTGATAATGACAGCAGTTGATGCTGATATTATCGCAATTATTGCGGACCCTACAGCTGAGGAAAACTATATTCCACCATCTTTTGCTACTACTTTTGCAAAGGAGGTAATCGGAATAATAACAAAAATAGGCCTGGTTACTGAGGATGAGCAGATTGAAAAGACACAGTCACAGTTGGTGGCTGGCGGAGTGAGCAGGATTTTTAAGGTAGATACTGTTGATGAAATTGGAATTAAGGAATTGTTCATGTATTTGAAGGGTAGCTAGACGAAGGGAGGTGAAGCTATGAGAGAGGAGCTTCTAAGCGTAGGTATCGATATTGGAACCAGTACAACACAGCTGATTTTTTCAAAGCTGATCGTAGAGAATCTGGCGTCCAATTACACAGTTCCGCGAATTGTAATCTGTGATAAGGAAATAATATATCGAAGCGATATCCATTTTACTCCCTTATTATCAGTCAAGGAAATAGATGGTCCAAAGGTGAGAGAAATAATTGAGCAGGAATATAAAAAGGCCGGAATTGATAAAAACGATATTGATACTGGTGCAGTTATCATAACCGGTGAAACTGCAAGAAAGGAAAATGCAAAAGAGGTTCTGGACAATTTAAGTGGCTTTGCAGGGGATTTTGTAGTTGCTACAGCCGGACCCGATTTGGAGAGCATAATTTCTGGCAAAGGTGCAGGAGCTCACATTTATTCAAAAGAGCACAGAACTAGTGTATTAAATTATGATATTGGCGGGGGAACCAGCAATCTTGCACTTTTCTTAAGAGGCGATGTAAAAGAAACAGGCTGTCTCGATATTGGCGGAAGACTAATAAAAGTGGAGCCGCATTCTCATAGAATTACCTACATTGCACCAAAAATTGAAACGGTAATAAAACAAAGTGGTTTGAATTTATCCATTGGTAAGGTTGCTAACCTGGATAACCTTAAACCTGTAATTGATATCATGGTAGAGGCTCTAGAACAAAGTGCGGGGCTGAAGCCTCAAAATGAAATTCTGGAGCTATTTATAACAAACAAAAATATTGAAAATAGAATACCTATAGAGTGCGTTTCATTTTCGGGTGGAGTTGCAGATTATATATATTTTGAAGGAAGTATAGATGATTATTTTAAATACGGTGATATTGGAATAATTTTAGGGCAAGCTATTAAGCAATCGGATTTGTGCAAAAAGCTAAAGGTAGTGAGAAGTAGTGAAACCATAAGAGCAACTGTCGTGGGTGCTGGTACTCATACTACAGAAATCAGCGGTAGCACTATAACTTATACAAAGAATGTCTTCCCGATAAAAAATCTCCCTATATTGAAGCTCTCTATAGAAGATGAGCAAAATGGTGCAGAGAATCTTGCAACAGCTCTCAAAAAGAAGCTTGAGTGGTTTAAGTTAGAAGGGGATTTGCAAAGGGTGGCCATCGCCATAGAAGGGAAGAAAAACCCTTCATTTAAGGACATTTCAGAGTATGCAGAAGGCTTCAAAGAAGGCCTTAAGGAGTTAATAATGAGGGAATTACCCTTAATTATTATAGTTGAGAGGGATATGGCAAAGGTATTGGGACAAACTATTTATAACAAGCTCGGTTTTAGCAAAGATATTATTTGCTTGGACAGCGTTAAGCTTGAAAATGGGGATTACATTGATATTGGAAGCCCTATTGCATTGGGTTCGGTTTTACCTGTAGTTGTAAAAACACTTGTTTTCAGTTAATCGTCATAGGTTAATAGCCGAATGTGATTAAATATAGAACTCATTATTGCAAGGAGGTATATATGATTCTTAAAACAAAGTTATTTGGACACACCTATCAGTTCAAATCACTTAAAGAAGTAATGGCAAAAGCAAATGAAGAAAAATCCGGCGACTTACTGGCTGGACTTGCGGCAACATCCGCAGAGGAAAGAGTTGCAGCAAAGGTTGTATTATCAAATATAACCTTAGCGGACTTGAGAAACAATCCTGCTGTCCCTTACGAAACTGATGAGGTAACAAGAATTATTCAGGATGACGTAAATGAATCAATCTACAATGAAATCAAAAACTGGACAGTAGCAGAATTTAGAGAATGGATCTTGTCTGAAACAACTTCATGCGAAGCTATCAGGAGAATTTCAAGAGGTATTACCTCTGAAATAGTAGCTGCAGTTGCAAAACTCATGTCCAACATGGACCTTATTTATGGTGCAAAAAAAATAATAGTTACAGCACATTGTAACACCACAATAGGTCTACCAGGAACATTGTCGTGCAGACTACAGCCAAACCATCCTACTGATGACCCTGATGGAATCATGGCTTCTCTTTTAGAAGGTTTGACTTATGGTGCAGGAGATGCAGTATTGGGCCTTAACCCTGTTGATGATTCAACAGAAAGCGTAATTAGAGTTTTAAAGCGCTTTGAAGAGATTAAGCAGAAATTAGAAATTCCAACTCAAACCTGCGTACTCGCACATGTTACTACCCAAATGGATGCAATTAGAAAGGGTGCGCCGGCAGATTTGATATTCCAATCAATTGCTGGTTCTGAGCTGGGCAACACCGCATTTGGATTTACTGCTAAAACAATTGAGGAAGCAAGACAGCTAGCATTGTCGAGAGGAACTGCTACTGGTCCAAATGTTATGTACTTTGAAACTGGACAAGGCTCAGAGCTCTCATCCGAAGCTCACCACGACACAGACCAGGTAACAATGGAAGCTCGTTGCTATGGCTTTGCAAAGAGATTTGACCCCTTCCTAGTAAATACAGTTGTTGGGTTTATAGGACCTGAGTATTTGTACGATGGCCGACAAGTTACCCGTGCAGGACTTGAGGATCATTTTATGGGTAAGCTGACTGGAATATCAATGGGCTGTGATGCTTGTTATACCAACCATATGAAGGCTGACCAGAATAGTATTGAAGATTTATCAGTACTGCTTACAGCTGCGGGATGTAACTATTTCATGGGTATTCCTCACGGTGATGATGTAATGCTTAACTATCAGACAACAGGCTTCCATGAAACCGCTGCGTTAAGAGAAATATTCGGATTAACAGCAATTAAACCATTCCATGAATGGTTGCTTAAGATGGGCTTTATTGATGAAAAAGGAAAGCTTACACCAAAAGCTGGTGATGCATCACAATTATTTTAAAATGTAATGTTAAATACCGTTTTTTATATTTTAAATTATTGATGGCGTTTGCTGGAAATGGAGATAAAAATGAATGAAAAAGACTTAAGATCGATAGTGGAAAAGCTGGTAGAGGATATGCTTAACAATGGTGGTTCAGCCGGTGGGGCTGCAACAATGACCAAGAACAGTGAATCACCAGCTAGAGGTACAACGATTGATACCTCGGGTATTATAGATGATATTACTGAGATAGACCTCAAAAAAATGTTTTTAGTTCAGGATGCTAAAAATGAAGCTGCATATCTTGAAATGAAGTCAAAAACACCTGCCAGACTTGGTATTGGCAAATGCGGAGCAAGGTACAAAACCTTGACTATGCTTCGTGTGAGAGCCGACCATGCGGCAGCCCAGGATGCTGTTTTCTCAGATGTTTCAGAAGATTTTGTAAAGAAAAATAACTTTGTTTTTGTTCATACCTTGTGCCATGACAAAGACGAATATGTTACACGTCCCGACTTAGGAAGAAGATTTCCTAGCGACCAATTGGACATCATCAGAAGGACCTGCGGACAGAATCCGAAGGTATTGATTATAGTGGGTGATGGACTCTCCTCATCAGCAATTGAGGCCAATGTTGAGGATACTATCCCTGCTATAAAACAGGGGCTTCAGATGTATGGAATTAATATTGGGGATATCCTATTTATTAAATTCGCGAGAGTAGGAGCAATGGATGCTGTAGGAGAGGTAACAGATGCAGATGTAATCTGTATGCTTGTTGGCGAAAGACCGGGTTTGGTTACAGCAGAATCAATGTCAGCTTATATAGCTTACAAGCCAAAGCATGGTTTGCCCGAAGCAAAAAGGTCGGTTATTTCAAATATTCATAAGGGTGGAACCACTGCAGTTGAAGCAGGTGCTCATATAGCCGAACTTATCAAAACAATTTTAGATAAGAAGGCATCAGGCGTAGACCTCAAATAGAAGAGGAGGGATAAAAGTGAAGAATGACAAAATCAGACCAAAGGTGTTAGCCGTTAGAATTATATCAAATGTTAGTCCTGGCTTGGCAGAGGATCTTAAATTAGGACCTAGGCACAAAAGTATAGGAATCATTACTGCTGATAGCGATGATGTGACTTATACAGCTTTGGATGAGGCAACAAAGGATGCAGATGTAGATGTCGTTTATGCGCGCTCAATGTATGCCGGTGCAGCAAATGCTTCAACTAAGCTTGCCGGTGAAGTTATAGGCATTATTGGAGGACCTAGTCCTGCTGAAGTTAGAAGTGGCATGAGAGCTGTTTTGAACTTCATGGAAAATGGCTCATACTTTGTTAGTGCAAGTGATGATGACTCTATAGTTTATTATGCACACACTGTTTCTCGTACAGGTTCATATTTATCAAAGCAGGCAAATATTCCAGAGGGAGATCCTTTGGCTTATCTAATTGCTCCACCGCTAGAAGCAATGTATGGACTGGACGCTGCAATGAAGGCAGCTGATGTTAAGCTGGTTTCATTTTTTGGGCCTCCTTCCGAAACAAACTTTGGCGGAGGTTTGCTCACAGGCTCTCAGTCAGCATGTTATGCCGCATGTACTGCATTTGCAGAGGCTGTCAGGGCAGTTGCAGAGAATCCAAAGCAATTTGAGTAACGTATGCAAGCTTTAGGATTAATCGAGGTAATTGGCTACCCAGCCGCAATTGAAGCAGCAGATGCTTCTATGAAAGCTGCAAATGTCAGGCTGGGAGGCATCACAAAGGTCGGTAGCGGCATAGTAACAGTACAGATTTTTGGTGATGTTGGAGCTGTAAAGGCGGCAGTTGACGCAGGTGGAAAGGCCGCAGAAAAAGTAGGAAAGGTCAGAGCTACACATGTTATTCCGAGGGCTGATAGTGCTGTATTTGATATTGTCAAGCTACCTTCGTCTAAAAAGGCCAACAACCCTAGGTTGTCTCAGACTCAGTCAGGTACTGTTAATGCATTACCAACCGTAGACCCTGCTGAACCGATAGGGGAACGTGCTGAGCCCATAGCAAATGCTGATATATCTGCTGATGGAACTATTGGTACTGTTGAACCAGTAGGGGAAAATAGTGAATCAATTGGAACGACTGATAAGCCAACAGAGTTTACAGATGAGCCCGCAGTGAATACTGATGAGCCTATAGTGACACCTTCTGATTCTGCTGAAAGCAAAGGCGAGCTGGGTGATAATGGTAGCCTACCAGTAGAAACGCAAGCAACTTCTGGACTTACTGAGGAAGAGCTGTATGCAAAGACGAATTCGGAGTTAAGAGCTATAATATCGCAATTGGGCATAAAGCAAGAAATGTCTCAACTGAGAAATGTAAATAAAAAACAACTTGTGCAGATTATATTAAAAAATGACCAGGTTAGGAAGGGTGAGATTTAATGCATTTATCGGACAAGGATCTAGTATCTGTTCAGGAGGCCCGTAATCTTCTAGGTGATGCTTACAAAGCACAAAAGGAGCTTTCAACCTTTAATCAGGCCAAAATAGACAGAATTGTAAGGGCTATATCTGAAGCAGGTATTGCCAATGCAGAAAAGCTTGCAAAAATGGCAAATGAAGAAACTGGCTTTGGAAAATGGCAGGATAAAATCATTAAGAATATTTTTGCAGCAAAATTTGTTTATGACGCAATAAAGGATCAGAAGACTATTGGGTTGCTAAGAGATGATAAGGTGAACAAGGTTTGGGATATTGGAGTTCCAGTTGGAGTTGTAGCTGGTATTGTACCTTCAACAAACCCCACATCTACAGTAATCTATAAGGCAATGATTTCTATCAAGGGCGGTAATTCAATAGTATTCTCGCCCCACCCCGGTGCAAAGGATTGCATTATTGAAACAGTTAAAATAATTTCTGCAGCAGCTGAGGCAGAAGGCTGTCCAAAGGGCGCTATTTCGACAATCACAGTACCAACACTTCAAGCTACCCAAGAACTCATGAGGAATGAATTGACCTCACTCATACTGGCAACAGGCGGAAGTGCTATGGTTAAGTCAGCGTATTCTTCAGGAACTCCTGCAATAGGCGTTGGTGCCGGAAATGGACCTGCTTTTATTGATAAGTCGGCAGATGTTAAGCTGGCGATTAAAAGAATCATGGATTCAAAGACTTTTGACAATGGTACAATCTGTGCTTCTGAGCAATCCATTATTATCGAAAAAGCGATGGAAGACAAGGTTGTTGCTGAGCTAAAGGCACAGGGAGCTTATTTGCTCAATCCGGAAGAGACTGAAAAGCTGGGTAAATTTATTTTAAGGCCAAATGGAACTATGAATCCTATGATAGTAGGTAAAACTGCAGAGAGTATTGCGAAGCTGGCAGGACTTAGTTCTATACCATCTACAGCAAGGGTATTAGTGGGTAGAGAGACAAAGGTAGGAAAGTCAGCACCATATTCTGCAGAGAAGCTGGCACCAATCCTTGCACTTTTTGTTGAACCTACAGTTGATGACGTTCTGAGAAGGAGTATTGAGATACTTAGATTCGAAGGTGTGGGACACACATATACCATGCATGCGAACGACGAAGAACTTGTTAAGAGGTTTTCACTTGCAATCCCTGCATCCCGTATACTTGTTAATACACCTGGAGCTCTGGGTGGTGTTGGTGCAACAACAAATCTATTCCCTGCCTTAACCTTGGGTTGTGGAGCAGTAGGTGGAAGCTCATCTTCTAATAATATCGGCCCAATGGATGTTATAAATATCAAAAGAGTTGCTTACGGAGTAAGGGAACTGGACGAAATAAGGTCTTCAACACCACAAAGTGGATGCTGTGGTAATAATTCTGCAAAATCCATGTGTTCTGCTGAAATGGTAGACTATATTGTTAAAAAGCTGGTTGAGCAATTAATATAAAACTGAAAAAAGTGAAATACTAAGCATGTCACAACAAAAAGTACAGCTATGTATTTTACTTGAAATTATTACGTTGTGGAGGAAAAAAATATGGCAAACACAAATTCACTTGGAATGATAGAAACAAAAGGTCTAGTTGGCGCAATAGAAGCTGCTGATGCAATGGTCAAGGCAGCGAATGTAACCTTAGTTGGAAAAGAATCAATAGGGGCAGGTTTGGTAACTGTTATGGTAAGAGGAGATGTTGGTGCTGTTAAGGCAGCAACAGATGCCGGAGCAGCTGCAGCGGAAAGAGTGGGAGAGCTTATTTCTGTCCATGTAATACCAAGACCTCATACTGAGGTTGACGCAATTTTGCCAAAGAATTCAACCCAGCTATAAAAATGGGTAATTAACTCGCCCAAATCATTTTTAAGCTTATGCATTTTTAAACTTATGTATTTTAAGCTAGTATGAATTTCTTATTAATGGTTTGGGCCGAGTTTAATTCTTTATTATAAGCGAAGCAGTATTTGCTGTTTTGATGGAGGTGAGTAGGTGTCGGTCATTACTGAGGCGGATGTAAGAAGATTATTCTCAAACGGAGAATATAAAGGAAAAAAGGAATTTGTTATACCACACCATCAAATTATTACTCCTTCAGCTAGGGCATATCTGACAGAAAACAATATAGCCATAAAAGTATTAGAAGAAGGTGTAACTCCAGTTGAAATAAAGGTTGTAGGCAGTGATGATGAGAGCGTTTCTCCAAATAAGCCCAAATACCAAACTCTGTTTGGTGCAACAATAAACGAGAAACCAGAGCATATGACCCACCTAAGAGGTAATACTCTAGTTTTTAAAGATCATCCTATTATTACTTTTAGAGGTGCCATTGATTCTTTAGAGTCAGAAATCATACTAGCTCAGATAGCATGTGAAAAGCTAAATAGGAAAAAGGTAATAGGAGATTTAGAGGAGATAATTGGCTTTATCAGAGGACTTACTCGTTGTGAAATTACGGGGGAACCAGTTGGGGAATTTACTTTGCAGGGACTTACTGCTGCTGATTTAAGAGAATACTCCCACCACCCCAGTAAATATTTTGCAATCAAGCATTTTCTTCCTACCCACACAAAGGGTGAACTATTCGCAATATTGAACAAACTAAGAACCTTAACTAGAGAGGTTGAACTCAAGGCGTATAAAGCCTTCAAGGACGATTATGGGAAAGTCACAAGAGAGGACATAGTCAAGGCACTAAATAGATTATCCTCTTTATTTTGGATAATGAGCTTCAAGTATCTCGCAAAGCAGTACGATTAACAAAGAATATAGCCTTAAAGTAAGCAAAAGGTAAATAAGAAGTAAGTCAAAAGTAAACAAAAAGTAAAAAAGTAAATAACTTTGCTCAAGGATAATATCACAATTAATAAAGAACTTAACAATGTAATAAGCAATTCCAACCCAAAAATCTACGAAATGGTAAGGATAAAATATGAGTACAATAGTTGAATCTTATGTTGACAAAATAGTGGATGAATTAAAGAAAAAGCTTTTTATAGAAGTTGAAGCCTCTGGAAGGCACGTTCATTTATCAAAAAAAGACTTGAACACGCTATTTGGAGAGGGATATCAGCTTACTAAGGCAAAGGATTTGTCTCAGCCTGGCCAATTTGCATGTAATGAGAGAGTTACAATTTCTGGACCAAAGGGAGCTATTAAAAATGTAATTATTCTTGGCCCTGAAAGAAAGGACACGCAGGTTGAGGTTTCACTTACAGATGCATTGGCGCTTGGTATTAAGCCCCCTATAAGGCTGAGCGGTGATGTTGAGGATTCTCCAGGCGTTGTTATTTGTAATGGAGACCGTAAAGTTGAGATTAATCAGGGTATTATCGTTGCAAAGCGTCATATACACATGCTTCCAGAAGATGCTCAGAGATTTGGAGTTGAAGACGGAGAGGTTGTCAAAATAAAGGTTTTTGGACTGAGACCTTTGATTTTTGATGATGTTGTTGTTAGGATAAGTAAAAATTTCAGAACCTTTGTCCATATCGACTATGATGAGGCAAATGCCTGCGGGTTTAAAAAGGGTACCTTTGCTTTGATTTTAAAATAGTAAGCTGACCTTACAATATGGGGGAATAATTATTATGGATTATTCAAAGCTGGTTGATGAAGTATTAGAGGAGTTAAACAAAAGAATATTGCTTAATAACAATAATTCTAGCAAACAAAAGGTATTGCTGATAAATGGCTTGAGTAAGCAGGATAGCAATATGACTGACTATGAGTTTATAACTGCAAATGAGCTTATAACTAATGGTGAGCATAAAACTGCTAACGAGCATAGAACTGCTAATGAACGTATTGCAGCTGATGAAGCATTTAAATCATACGACCTTGTATTAATAGAAACAATGCCCATACCTATGATGGTCAATTTGGCCTTAGGTAACTACATGAGCTTAGAAGAGCAGCTAATCATTGAAGCATTACTATGTTCAAAGCCAGTTTATTTACTAGATAGCGGTTTGGAGTACAGACGATTTAAACAACCCACCTACAATGCATTATTTGCTCAGTATGAGGAATATGAGAAGAGACTACTTCAACTCGGTATAAGGAAAGTCACTCACTTGGGAGAAATTGGCGTTGAAAGAGGCGAGAGTGATAAGTATAATAGGCAACTGGATGCTGTAAATACTAACAAAATTACAACTATTGACTTATCCTACAAAAAGCTTTTATTAGAATCTGATTTATTAAAACTACATACAAAGGGAAAAGTGGCAGTAAAAATAGATAAAAGCTGCATAGTTACCCCTTTGGCTGGAGATTTTATTAAATCACATGATATTAATTTGTTAACTAATTAGCGGAGGCAAGGCTTTGGATATTGGACAAGTAATCGGCAATGTGTGGGCTACAAAAAAAGATGCTAATTTGAACGGTATTAAGTTACTTGTTGTTAGCATAAATGAATCAAATTTTAATAAAAAGGAGAAGTTATTAGTAGCGGCTGACATCGTAGGTGCTGGAGAAGGTGACACGGTACTCATTACTTATGGAGGGTCTGCACGTATTGCTATTAATAATAAAAATGCTCCTGTTGATGCAGCAATTGTCGGTATTGTTGATTCTGTCGAGGTGAATAAGAATGGGTAAGAGCATAGGTGCACTTGAGTTTAGGAGTATATGCAAAGGTATTGAAGTAGCAAATGAAATAGTAAAGATAGCAAGTGTAGAAATAATATATTTCAAAGCCATATGCTCCGGTAAATTTCTAGTAATTGTTACTGGAGATGAAGGTGAAGTTAACGAGGCTATTGATAGTGGAGAAGATTTGGCGGACAATACTTTGATTGATAGCTTTAGACTGCATGCTATAAGTGAAGCCATTATCCATGCGTTCAAAAATAAGTATTTCTATGATGAACCCGTGGATGCAATGGGAATAATGGAAGCCTATAAAGTCTGTGCAGGTATCAAAGCTTTAGATAGAACGCTGAAGTCTGGGGACGTGCAGCTTGCCAAAATGCAAGTAGCATTTGCTATAGGAGGAAAGTTGGTATTTGTAATAACAGGAAGTATGAGTAGCATTGAATATGGTTTAAAAGAGGGTTTATCAGCATTAGATGAGAATGAGAAGGCCCATATTTCAGTAATCAGATCTCCAAGCGAGGATATGGTTGCAAACTTATTAAAAAAAGGTAAATACGGAGGATAAACTATGAGTATTAATGAAATCATTATTTACATCATGGTAATTTTTGCAGCATTAGGTGCATTGGACAGAATAATCGGCAATAAGTTTGGATTGGGTGAGAAATTTGAAGAAGGAATTATGGCTATAGGTGCCCTTGCCATATCAATGGTTGGTATAATTGCGCTGGCCCCCGTAATCGCAAATCTTCTTAAGCCGGTTATAGTTCCTTTATTTGGTTTCTTAGGGGCTGACCCTGCTATGTTTGCAGGAAGCATACTCGCAAATGATATGGGTGGTGCGCCATTGGCAGAAGCCCTGGCAATAGACCCCAATGCAGGTCTTTTTGGTGGACTAATAGTAGGAGCAATGTTAGGCCCAACTATTGTATTTACAATTCCTGTAGCGCTGGGTATTATCCGTGATGAGGATAGAAAGTACCTGGCTACTGGTGTTTTGGCAGGTGTAATAACAATACCTATCGGTTCTTTTGTTGGGGGACTTATTGCAGGTTTTCCATTAATGATGGTAATAAGAAACCTTATTCCAATAATTATATTTGCAGTTCTAATAGCGTTAGGTCTTTGGAAGTTCGAGTCTGCAATGGTTAAAGGCTTCACTTACTTTGGTAAATTCGTTGTTGCAGTTATAACACTGGGTTTGGGTGCCGGTATAGTTGAAAAATTAACAGGAATAGTTCTTATTCCAGGCATGAATCCAATTGAGGAAGGCTTTACAGTTGTTGCAGATATAGCAATAGTTCTTGCTGGTGCATTTCCTTTGGTTTATGTTATTACAAAGGTATTCAAAACTCCATTATTGAAGCTTGGAAAACTCTTAGGTATGAACGATGTAGCAGCAGCTGGTTTGGTTGCCAGCTTGGCTAACAGTATTCCGATGTTTGGTATGATGAAGGATATGGATAACAGGGGAAAAATACTTAACGTGGCATTTGCTGTATCAGCTGCCTTTGTGTTTGGTGATCACTTGGGCTTTACAGCAGGTTTTAACCAAGCAATGATTTTCCCAATGATAGTTGGTAAGCTAGTAGGAGGTATTACAGCCGTATTTGTAGCTATGTTTATAGCTAACAAAACTTTAAAGAAGGGAAATGCTTAATATGGAAATAGAAAAGGCTACAGTAGAGAGATTGATAAGACAAATTCTATCAGAGAAATTGTCGGGTGTTACAAGTTGCAATTCAGGTAATGTGGATTTTGTTAGAAGTGTGGCGCCCGGTGGAGTAATGTCTGTCAAGCTTCCCACAGTTAAAGTAGACGAGAGCAACCGACTGGATACAGGGCATTCACAGGATAAGGTTTATACAAAGGATATCTTCACTCTGTCCGAGAGTCCAAGGTTGGGTTGCGGTGTAATGGAAATGACTAGAACAACATTTGACTGGACACTAAACTATGATGAAATAGATTATGTCATCGAAGGAAGCCTTAGTATTATTATTAATGGCTCTACTGTAACCGCAGGCCCAGGTGAATTAATCCTTATACCAAAGGGCTCTAAAATACAGTTCAGCGTTCCCGAATATTCAAGATTTATATATGTGACTTACCCCGCAAATTGGGCAGAAAGCTAAATTGATAATAATTTAGGCGATACTAATAAAAAAGATTATAATTAATAATAAGGTGCTACTTTGATGTAGCACCTTATTGTTATTTTATTTCTTTTCTTTGTGTGCATTTTCGCTTACCTTAGTTGCATAGTGACCAAGAATAGGTCCTCCGATTCACAACTTATTAAATCCATAATTGGAATATAATTGATTTTTATGTACTCTTCATATACAATTATTTACATTGATAGCGGTATTGTTATAAAAGTTGTAAAACAATTGATATTAAGGGAGTGGACATTTTGCAGGCAAATACCGAAACAAAGTTATTAGGTGCCGACGGACTGAGGGCCATAGCCTGTCTTTTGGTTATATTTCATCACTTTTCACAGAAGATGAATATGTATGAACAAAGTCAGGCGGTTAGAGATGTAAATCTATTCTTTTTGCAAGGTAATACAGGGGTTAGCATTTTCTTTATCCTCAGCGGTTTTCTTTTATCATATCCTTTTTGGAAAAAGTATTTAAGCAATCAGCAGTTTCCAGATATGAGGCAGTATACTCTTAGGCGTGCTGCTAGAATTGTTCCAGGCTATTATGTTGCTATGATTATATGTCTCATAGCAGTAATAGTCATACAACTTCCTGTAGAATACTTATGGCAAAGGTTTGCAGCCGGAATGACCTTTACTGCAGGCTTTAGCTATAAAACATTTTTTCCATCCGAAATAAACTCACCCTTTTGGTCCATAAGCTTTGAGGTTTTCTCATACTGCCTAATGCCTGTATTTATGTTATTTCTTTTTATGCTTACAAATAAGAAAAGAAGCTTTTTGAAGGCTATTATATATTGGGCAGGTGTACTGGCGGCTATACTGCTGCTGAACAGACTTGTTCATACTTACCTAACACCCGATCAAATGAGAAGGGGTTGGGAGTTTGGTTCTGTAGGGGGTGCAAAATACTGGATGCCAAACTATAATCCTCTGGGCTTCTTTGCACATTTTGTTTTTGGAATTTTTGCTGCAGGATTTACAGCATATTTAACCAAAATACCTGATAAGCTAAAAAAGGTAAACAGATTCCTTATAATAGATATTGTAGCATTATTAATGCTTATTTCTGCAGGATATTTAATTTACATAATGAGAAATTCAAGAGATTTTAGTTTTAGTTTTCAAAACCAGCCATATTACTTTCCAACCTTTCAGTTTTTGGTTGCTTTTGCACTGGCGCTACTACCGTTTACAAGGATAGTAAACAGGGTGCTGGACAACGCTTTTTTCAAGCTTACAGCAAAGCTGTCTTTCGGACTGTACCTGTGGCATTATACAATTATGTTCTTTGTTACTCAGTATATAGCAAAGGACTATGTATATGGAGGAATTAGTGATATCACTAAATTGCTGGTTATAAATGCAAGTGTACTGGCAGTATCGTATGTTATTGCAGCAATATCATACAAGTTCCTTGAAAAGCCTATTTTAGATTGGTCACATGGTATAAAGTTCGAAAATAAGTACCAAAACAAAGATTTATATAATGCGATAGAAAAATAGTATAATTTCGCTTCATATTATGTACAAGAAAATCTGTGTAAAGATTAGTTTAGTTTTAGTCTACAGCAAGAAAGCTCTTTTTAGTGTAAACATAAGAAAACTTAGTTATAATATAATTAAGTTTTTTTCTTAAGGAGTGATAATTATACTAATATCTATAGTTATAGGATTTATTGTACTTATTGTGGCTATTATTTGCTTAGCTGCCCTCTATTTTACATTCAAGGTTATTTCGCCTGTAACGAGTAGCTATGAAGCTTCGCTTGAATACGAATTAAATAACAATAGAATAACAAAGCAATTACTTGAAAAGTATAATAAAAAGGAAATAGAGATTGTATCGAAGTTTGGCTACAATCTCTATGGATGGTTTTTTGAAGCTGAAAATTCATTAAAAACGGTGGTAATCTGCCATGGAATAACCTGTAATGTAATAAGCTCTCTTAAGTATATGGAGTTATTCCGAAAAAGGGGCTACAATGTTCTAATATATGATCATAGAAACCATGGTAGAAGCGGTGGAAAGTACACCACTTTTGGTCATTATGAGAAGTACGATTTGCAGTCGTGGGTTGACTGGATATATGAGAGATATGGTAATGTCGCAAAGGTTGGAACCTTGGGGGAATCATTAGGGGCTATAGTGGCTCTGCAAAATACTGCTATAGATGACAGATTAGCTTTCTGCGTAGCGGATTGCGCTGCCTCTGATTTGTTTTCACTCCTAAAGTATAGGCTAAAGGTTGAATACCATTTACCAGCATTTCCACTTTTACAAGTTTCAAGCTTTTTATGCTGGCTAATAACTGGTATGTCCTACTATAAAGTCTCACCAATACAAGCTATAAAAACGGTTAACACCCCAATATTTTTTGTTCATGGTGCAGAAGACACATATATTCCTACAAAAATGAGCAAACAAATGTATGAGGTTAAAAAGGGACTAAAGAAAATTTATATAGCAGAGGGTGCAGGGCATGCTACAAGCTTGATTACCGATAGTACAGAGTATGAAAAACAGCTCAATGATTTCCTCAATATGATAAACTTCTGAAAATAGCAATAACTGGCATTATTATAAATAATATAAAAGATATTCAATTAATAGGGATTGACTATATTTTACTTTTCTATTATAATTTTTTTGACACTTTAATAAAAATCTGGTTGGGCAATGTATATAGTATTATTGCTTTCAAGGTTTCTACTTCTAGGGCGGGGAGGTTTTCTCATGCCCTATTATTATATCAGGGCATTAAGAATTCTTTTATACAATTTAATTAGTGAATAGCTTTTACAAAATTGAGGAATTGTACTATTGGAGGTGATATCAATGGCACTTGAAGCAATTACCATCATAAGGGAGGCAGAAAAGCAGGCTGAGAATATTGTTATTGAAGCTCATCAGGAAGCTAGAAAAATACTTAAAGAAGCGGGCCTTCAATGTGAAAGACTTCTAGAGGATGCAGTTCTAGAGGGTGAAAAGCAGGCACGTCTATTACTAGTTACTGCTGAAAATGCTGCAAAAGAAGATTCACAAAGTACTAGAGAAAAAAATCAGAATTCTGATGCGGAAGCTATCGAACATGCTCAGAACAGACTGGATGCAGTAGCTCAGTTTCTGGTAGAAAGGATTGTGATGCAGTGGCAATAGTTGACATGAACAAATTGTCCCTGATAGCACTAAACAGGGATAAAAACAGAATAATTGACCTTCTTATGAAAATGGGTGTTTGTGAAGTAGTAAGCAGTCAAGATAGGCTTTCTGTTCCAGAGTGGTCTCAAGTAGTGTCATCTGATGATCGTTCATATGAGATATCAGATATTGCAGATAAAATGGAGAAAGTAAGCTTTGCCCTGGACTATTTGGAACAGTTTGATACCTCAAAAAAACCATTGTTTTTCTATAAAAGAAGGATTACTGAAAAAGAAGTAAGTGACTTAATAAATAAAAGCGAAGATTTGTGGGAAGTAGTAAATACCATTATTGCAGCAGACGAAAAAATGTCACAGTTAAAATCGCAAAGTAATAGACTAAATAATGTTATTACCTCTCTAATGCCATGGAAATCGCTAGATGTACCTCTAAACATTCAAAGTACAAATACATCTATTGTAAGCCTTGGAGTAATCCCGTCAGCAATGAACGCTGAGGTTTTTATTAAAGAAATACAAGAAAAGTCACAGCTTGTTCACGTCGAAAAGGTTAATTCAGATAGTGAGCAAAATTATCTATTCATAGTATATGAAAAAAGTCAGGAAGAATTAATTTCACCTGTACTAAAAGAGTATGGCTTTTCTAAAGTTAGTTTTAAAGAATATGAGGATAATGCCAATAATACCATTCAAAATGCCAAAAATAGTATTGATACAATAAAAGAGCAACTATCAGAAGCTGAGAATACTATTAAGGGTTTAGTTGATTACAAGAGTAATCTAGAAGTATTGCATGATTGGCTTGCTACAAAAATGGCAGGAGAAGAAGCACTTGATAAGCTGCTGACAACTGATAAGGCATTTTTCCTGGAAGGTTGGGTGCCAAAGAAGCTTAAGCAAACAATTGAAAAGGCGCTCACTGAAAGCTTTGATTGTATGGTGCAAATAGAAGAACCTACCGATGAGGATGAAGTTCCTGTTTTGCTAGAAAATAATGGTTTTTCTCAATCGGTGGAGTCTATTACGGATATGTATAGCACTCCAAGCTACAAGGAAATTGATCCTAATACTATAATGGCCCCATTTTTTGTGCTGTTTTTTGGGTTGATGCTAAGTGACGGAGGCTATGGCCTGCTAATGACACTGGCCTGCGGAATAATATTGTGGAAAGTTAAGCTTGAGAATAGCATGAGAAAATTCTTTAAACTTATGTTTTTCTGTGGAATTTCTACGGTGTTTTGGGGTGCAATGTTTGGTGGCTGGTTTGGTATTGCATCGCTTTCAAAGTACGGTATATGGTTTAACCCTGTTGAGGACCCAGAGGAATTGCTAAAATGGTCATTGCTTTTTGGTATAATCCATATTTTTGTCGGACTTGGTGTAAGAGGTGCAAACTATATCAGAAAGAAGCAATATCTTGATGTGTTGTTTGACGTTGTTTTCTGGTATATATTCTTCGGTGGATTTGCATTATTTGTTCTGCCATATGCTCCAAAGATTAATGCTGCAGATGTCCAAGGATTAGTTGAGATTGGCAAGTACATGCTGATAATTGGTGCAGTATTATTAATAGCAACTCAGGGAAGAAATAAGAAGGGATTGTTTGGCAAGCTTATTGGTGGAGTATCAAGTATGTATGACCTTATAAGTTTTATGAGCGATGTTCTCTCATATTCAAGATTGCTAGCCCTCGGGCTTGCAACCTCAGTTATTGCTTCTATTGTAAACGATATGAGTATGATGGTTGGATACAGTGGAATTAAGTTTATTGGTTTTGTAGCTGTGTTGTTGATAGGACATACATTTAATTTTGCAATTAATGCGTTGGGTGCTTATGTGCACTCTTCCAGACTTCAGTATATTGAGTTTTTTGGTAAGTTTTATACCGGTGGTGGTGTAGCGTTTGAGGCGCTAAAAGCAGATACAAAATATATAACGATTATTTAGGAGGTAAGTAATTATGGAATTTTTGAACTTTTTGGGAGGCAGCTTTTGGGCAATTCTTGGTGCTGCAGTAGCATTTTTTGTAGCAGGTCTTGGTTCATCAAAGGGTGTTGGTATAGCAGGACAGGCCGGTGCAGGTGTGCTGACGGAAAATCCTAAACTATTTGGTCCTGTTATGGTTCTAGAAGCATTGCCTAGTACACAGGCTATTTATGGCTTCGTTATAGCGTTTCTTATTCTCGGAAAGATATCTCCTGATTTATCAGTTCCAGCCGGAGCAAGTCTGTTTATAGCAGGTCTTCCAGTTGGTATAGTTGGATATCTCTCAGGAGTTTATCAGGGTAAGGTTTCAGCAGCTGGTATTAACATGGTTGCAAAGCGTCCTGACGGTATGGTAAGAGGTATAGTTTTGGCACTTATGGTTGAAATGTTCGCTATCATAGCATTTATTGTATCTATACTGATGATTGGGAAGGTATAGTTTATGGCTGGTATAGACAAAATCAAAGAAAGTATTTTGGACGAGGCCAATAAAAAGGCTAACCAGATTAAGAGTGATGCGCAGGCACAAGCTGCAACAATGATTAAAGCTGCTCAGCAAAAGGCAGATGAGAGAAAGCTTGGAATTATTGAAAAGGCAAAGGTTGAGGTGGCTCAGATTGAAAAAAGAGTACACGCTGCTGCATTACTCGATTCAAAAAAGGATAGACAAAAAACCAGACAGGGTGTGGTAGAACAGGTTTTTTCTGCTACCTTGGATAAGCTATGCAATCTGCCTAGGGAGCAGTATATTGAGACTGCAGCAGCAATGGCAGCTAAGCTCATTGAAACTGGCAGGGAAGAAGTAGTGCTCTCAGAAAAGGATAGAAGTGAAATAGGCCAGCAGCTTGTGGATAGAATTAATCAAAAAATAAATGCTGGGACAATCACTCTTGCAGCGGATTCAGCTAATATCAAGGGCGGCTTTTTGCTGAGAAGCGGAAATATTGAAATAAATAGTTCCTTTGAAACAATTATTAGAATGAAGAAGGATCAGCTTGAAGCAGAGGTTTACAAAATGCTATTTGGAGGCAGCAAGGAGGGGTGAGTTTGGCAAGAAATCATTCCGATGATTATATTTATGCGGTATCCAGAATACGTGCTATAGAAAAGTATTTATTGGATGAGACAAAGCTTCAGAGAATGCTTGAGGCCAAAACTGCTCAAGAAGCAATTAAGGTTCTGGAGGAGTCTGGATACGGAGCTGAAAATGAGGTGTATTCAGCTGAAGATTATGAGTTGCTGCTCAAAAACGAGCAAAAGCAGCTTTATTCACTGATCAATGAATTGATGCCTCAATCAGATATATCAAAGCTATTTTTGACAGCTAATGACTATCATAATGTTAAGGTAATGCTAAAGGCTGAATTTCAAGGACTTGAGCATTATCAGAACTTATTATATCAATGCTGTAACTTTGAGTTACTAAAGCTAGAGGCGATAGTAAGAGACAGAAGGCTTTCATATCTGCCAGAAATCATGGCTCATGCTGTGCAGGAGGCGTTAGATGCCTTTAATAAGTCAGGTAATCCTCAGGTTATAGATACCATACTTGACAGGGCGCAATACAAAGCTATGAAAGAGTTGGCTAGTCATACTCAAAGTGCATTTGTAATAAATTTTATTGACATAATGCTGGATTTGACCAACATAAAGATATTCTTACGCATTAAAAAGCTTGGAAGAGGTTGGGATTATCTTAAGAATATATTAGTAGAAGCGGGTACTTTGGATTATGATGTTTTCATAAAGAATCTTGAAGGCTCATGGGATAATTTTATTGAGGCTATGAGATATACTCCATATGGAAAGCTGATTGAAAAAGGTCTGGAGCAATACAAGAAAACAGGAAGCTTTACCAAGTTTGAAAAGCTTCTTGACAACTATATCATGAAGTATGTAGCGGGTGCTAAATATATTTCCTTTGGGATTGAACCGATAGTAGCATATATTCAGGCAAAGGAAACTGAAATAAAGAATGCAAGAATAATTATGGTTGGAAAGCTTAACAGCATTTCAAACGAGATTATTAAAGAAAGGCTGAGGAAGAGCTATGTATAAAATCGGTGTAATTGGCGACAAGGATAGCGTCCTGGGCTTTAAAGCGGTTGGAATGGATGTGTTTCCTGTGAGTACGCCAAAGGATGCAGAAAGTACCTTAGATAACCTGGCGCAGGATAATTATGCGGTTATATTTATTACTGAACAGGTTGTTAAGGATATTGTTCCTGCTATTGATAAGTACAGGAGCAGCAAATTGCCTGCTATTATCCCAGTTCCGGGAAACCAAGGCTCGCTGGGTTTGGGTATTCAGGGAGTAAAGAAATCGGTAGAGCAGGCGGTTGGCGCGGATATTCTGTTTAAGGAATAGATGTGTAATCAGTTGGCAATTGATTAGAGTAAATTATCTAAAAATATATAAAAACTAATGGAAAATCAACTAGATATTCTTTGCAAATATTTTAAACGATAAGGAGGGAAGTTATGAGCCAAGGTACAATTGTTAAGGTTACCGGACCTCTGGTAATCGCAGAGGGCATGAGAGATGCCAATATGTTCGACGTTGTGCGGGTAAGCTCGCATAATCTAATAGGCGAAATAATTGAAATGCATGGCGATAGAGCTTCCATACAGGTATATGAGGAAACAGCAGGCTTAGGGCCTGGTGAACCAGTGGTCTCAACAGGATCACCACTCTCTGTGGAATTAGGACCTGGTATGATAGAGAAAATGTTTGATGGTATTCAAAGACCACTTGAAAAAATGAGAGAGATGGTTGGTTCCAACATAACCAGAGGTATTCAGGTTACATCACTGGATAGAGAGAAAAAGTGGTTCTTTCAGAAGTCAATTGCCAGAGGGGCGAGAGTTTCTATGGGTGTTGTTATTGGTACTGTTCAGGAAACAGTGCTTATAGAGCATAGAATTATGATTCCTTATGGCGTTGAGGGAGTTATTGAAGAAATATATGAGGGTGAATTTACAGTTACCGATACTGTTGCAAAGGTTAGAAAAGACAACGGTGAAATAGTTGATATTACTATGATGCAGAAGTGGCCTGTGCGTCGTGGTCGCCCGTACAAGCAGAAGCTCTCACCTGATATGCCGCTCATAACAGGTCAAAGGGTTATTGATACCTTGTTCCCACTTGCAAAAGGTGGAGTGGCAGCTGTACCAGGTCCTTTCGGAAGCGGTAAAACTGTAGTTCAGCACCAGCTTGCGAAATGGGCAGATGCCGAGCTCGTGGTCTATATCGGCTGCGGAGAGCGTGGAAACGAGATGACGGACGTTCTCATGGAATTCCCAGAGCTCAAGGATCCAAGAACGGGCGAGGCAATGATGAAGAGAACGGTACTCATCGCAAATACCTCTGACATGCCTGTTGCAGCAAGAGAAGCATCAATCTATACAGGAATTACGATAGCAGAATATTTTAGAGATATGGGTTATTCTGTGGCTTTAATGGCGGACTCCACTTCTAGATGGGCAGAGGCCTTGAGAGAAATGTCCGGCCGACTTGAAGAAATGCCGGGTGAAGAAGGATACCCTGCTTACCTGGGTTCAAGACTTGCTCAGTTCTACGAAAGAGCAGGAAGAATAGTTTGTCTTGGTAACGATGAGAGACAGGGTGCACTTACGGCGATAGGTGCAGTTTCTCCTCCAGGCGGAGATATTTCAGAGCCTGTATCACAGGCAACCTTGCGTATTGTCAAGGTGTTCTGGGGACTGGATGCCAGCCTTGCCTATAGAAGACATTTCCCTGCAATAAACTGGCTTAACAGCTATTCACTGTATCAGCAAAAGCTTGATCAATGGCTTGATGCAAATGTTGCAAGGGATTGGAGCACACTTCGTACAGATCTTATGAAGCTATTGCAGGAAGAAGCAGAGCTAGAAGAAATAGTAAGGCTTGTTGGTGTTGACTCACTTTCAGATAAGGATAAGCTGGTACTTGAAGCATCGAAGTCAATAAGAGAAGACTATTTGCATCAGAATGCATTCCATGATGTAGATACCTTTACATCCTTGGAAAAGCAGCACATGCTTATGAAGCTCATCATGGGCTTCTACTACAAGGGTTTGAAGGCTCTCGAGGAAGGTGCTACAAGTAAACAGATATTCTCAATGCCTGTAAGAGAAAGAATAGGTAGATATAAATATACGTCTGAAGATAATGCCCAAGAAGCATACAAGGAAATTGAAGCACAGCTTAATGAAGAAATAGAAAACATAATTGCAGGGGAGGTGAAGTGATATGCTCAGAGAATACAAGACTATTGCTGAGGTTGCAGGCCCGCTTATGCTTGTAACAGGAGTTAAGGATGTAAAGTATAATGAACTGGGTGAAATCGAACTTCCCAACGGAGAACTACGTCGTTGTAAGGTGCTTGAGATAAATGAAGATAAGGCAATGGTACAGCTTTTTGAAAGCTCAGCAGGTATCAATGCTGCCCAGAGCAAGGTAAGATTCCTAGGAAGAAGTATTGAATTGCCTGTTTCAGAGGAAATGCTAGGGCGTGTATTTGATGGTATGGGTAAGCCAATTGATGGCGGACCAAATATTATTTCTGATACATGGATGGATATAAACGGTATTCCAATGAACCCTGCTGCAAGAGACTATCCTTCAGAGTTTATTCAGACTGGTGTATCAGCTATTGATGGGCTGAATACCCTTGTAAGAGGGCAAAAGCTTCCGATATTCTCAGGCTCTGGTCTGCCACATGCAAACCTTGCTGCTCAGATTGCAAGGCAGGCAAAGGTGCTAGGTAGTGATTCAAACTTTGCCGTTGTTTTTGCAGCAGTAGGTATCACCTTTGAAGAATCAGAATTCTTTATCAGTGATTTCAAGAAAACAGGCGCTATCGACAGAGCAGTAATGTTTATCAATCTGGCTAATGACCCTGCTATCGAGCGTATTTCTACACCAAGAATGGCTCTGACAGCAGCTGAATACCTGGCTTTTGATAAGGGTATGCACGTTCTGGTTATTATAACTGATATAACAAACTATGCAGAGGCTTTGCGTGAAGTTTCGGCAGCAAGAAAAGAGGTTCCTGGAAGAAGAGGATATCCTGGGTACCTATATACCGACCTTGCAACAATGTATGAAAGAGCGGGAAAAAAGAGAAATGTTGATGGAAGTATTACTCTTATTCCTATTTTAACAATGCCTGAGGATGACAAAACGCATCCAATTCCTGACCTTACAGGATATATTACTGAGGGGCAGATTATTCTTAGCCGTGAGCTTTATAGAAAGGGTGTAATGCCTCCTATTGACGTATTACCATCTCTTTCTCGTCTAAAGGATAAGGGTATTGGAAAGGGTAAGACAAGAGAAGACCATGCAGATACCATGAATCAGCTGTTTGCTTGCTATGCAAGAGGAAAGGAAGCAAAGGAGCTGGCAGTAATCTTGGGAGATGCTGCACTTACAGACATTGATAAGCTGTATGCAAAGTTTGCTGATGCCTTTGAAAAGGAATATGTATCACAGGGCTTTACAAATGACAGAACAATCGAGGAAACGTTAGAAACTGGCTGGAGACTGCTTTCAATATTCCCTAAGTCAGAGCTTAAGCGTATCCGAGATGAGTATTTCGATAAGTATATGAAGTAGAGCGAGGTGACATTTATTGGCTATTATGCGTGTAAACCCAACCAGAATGGAGCTTACAAGGCTTAAGAAAAGGCTTAAAACTGCCACTCGCGGTCACAAGCTGCTAAAGGACAAGCGTGATGAGCTTATGAAGAAGTTCCTTGAGCTTGTTAGGAAGAATAAGGAGCTTCGTGAGAAGGTTGAAGCCATGATAATAGATTCCCACAAGGAATTCTTGATTGCAAGAGCTGTAATGTCATCAGAGGTTTTAGAGAGTGCAATTATGTACCCAACTCAAACTGTAAAAATGACTGTAGGTACTGCAAATATCATGAGTGTCGAGGTTCCTGTGATGAGCTTCGAGACAGGTGAAAGTGACGAAAAGGATGTATACTCCTATGGCTTTGCAACTACCTCAGCTGAGCTAGATGGCTCAATAGCAGCATTGTCAGAGGTGCTTCCCTATATGCTTCAGCTCGCTGAAACCGAAAAGACCTCACAATTGCTGGCAGATGAGATAGAGAAGACCAGAAGACGTGTAAACGCTCTAGAGTATGTAATGATACCTCAGCTCACAGAAACCATCAAGTATATAACAATGAAGCTTGATGAGAGCGAAAGAGGAAATCTGACCAGACTGATGAAGGTCAAGGACATGATGCTTGAGCAGGTAAGAAAAGAGCATGCAAAGTAAAATAGCAGTAATACCAAGGCTCACAGGGTTTCCTGTGAGCCTTAAAATTTAATGGAAACATGGTTTTGACCAAGACTTTACCTACACCACGATGGTATTAAATAATACTGAATGGTATAATCTAAATACCAAATCCATTATCACTGTTTATATCTGTTTTACTTTCATTCTTATTATCATTATCATAGGTAGAACTTTCGATACTTTTAAAAATGTTGGGTAAAAGACTTTCACTAAATCCTGCTAGTGTAGCTATTGCATAAATAAAAAAATCACTATTTGAATTAGCTTGTACAACTCCTAGTATTAAATCCGATTTTATTAAGAAGTAACTTATAATACTAGTAAGCATACAGAAAACTACTTTATAAATGGATACAAAAATATAACTGAGAGTGCTTTCTGATACTTCAAATTTAACTTTTTGTAACTTTAAGTTTAAGGATATAAAACCACCTATAGAACCAAATGTAGCTATTTTAAGAAAGCTAACATATTTAAAGTGTTCTAAGTAAATTGATAAAAATATCATAAATATAGTTACAATTAGAAAAATACCAATGTACCACAGCTTTTTAGTTAGTATTTTTCTCTCATGCAATTTATTTAGAAGAGAAAGCAATATTTTTTTGCTTGTATCAATTTCTCCAAGCAAATAAGAATTGATAGCTACAGCTCTCTGATAATCAAAAATTTCTATAGAAGATCTAGATGAAAATTTCAAACTAGATGTAAGATATTTACACTCAGCTAGTAAGTGTTCAATTTCTATTGGAGCTCCACCAAAAACCATAACTTGTTCATCTTTTGACTTAATAATTATGTAATTTTTTTGTGCATTACAAAAGTATATTTTTTTAATAATATGCCCATGTATGTACATGTTTTCCTTATATTGTGTAAGAGAAGTAATCTTTTTCTTTGCTTGAGCGGTATCATTAACATTATTAGTATGATTATTTTGTTCATTATCATAAGTAGGTTGAATAACGTTGCTTTGTGGGACTGTCATATTTTACTCCTTAAGTTCAGTATTGCCCATATGTTGGAAAGGGAAAATCATAATCGTCATAATCATACTCTACTGGATTATTCCCTTTATATTGTTCTATTCTATACTGGTCGTCTAATGTCAGTAAAGATAATGCGGTATCATCATTTTTTAACACTGCGTTTGCAGCTATGACTATCTTTGATATTAATCCATATTCTCCAATAAGTTCAATTGGTCCTGGGGATTGAACATTCGATTTTATATATAAGTTGTTCTTTTCAAAGTCATTTCTAAAGATATTATAAATATGGTGTAAACTTTTTATAAAGTATGTATACTTATCAAAGTCTATAGAATCTTGTGTTCTAACCTTAAATATTGAGTGACCTTCATCTTCTTTTACATAAAAGTCAAATAGAGTTCTGTTTATTTCAGTGATTACTTGTTCGTTCTTTAGGTGAGCAATCCCATGATAAACACCTAGTATTAGCTTCAAGTTAGGCTCTAAGTCCTTTCTATTAATTCGTTTAATCCAATGGACATCTCTTGCCTTATTTAAATGGCCTATTAATTCTTCTTCAAATGACTCACATTTCTTTCTTATAAAAGGCTCTCTTATGTAAGGGTCTCCAGATACTTTACCAATCAGAACATCATCTTTTCCTGGAGTAACAATTATATCACCTATTTTTAATTCATTAATAAAGTTATAGACTTTACTTGATATATCGCTAATTTTTCTAGACAAAGCCCTTGGTGAAAGATGCGCTGAGAGCTCAGGATAATTTAATTTAACTATCTTTTTTACATATCCAATGTCTTTAATTTGTCCTATTCTTTCTATATCCGATATTCTGTCCCAGCCGACTGCTATACAGCTTGACATAGCGAACTCATCAAAATAGGTACTCTCTATGCCTGAACGTATTATCCAATAATTAGTTTCATTCGGTATTTGAGGGATGTCTAAAAGGTCCATTGTATTCCTTGTATGATGTATTTATTGAAAATACACAATACATTCCTTTCTTAATATTTTTATTTTATAATTTTTTTAACACTGTGGACTTTTTATTTTTATCCTATAGCCTTGACTATTCAATGGAGTGTA
>JAEXOY010000005.1 GCA_023439045.1 Bacillota bacterium
ACATGTAACTTTTTTAGTTCCTCATCAGTCATTGTATATATCATTCCCTAAGATTACCATTATTTATGATAGGGTGAAATAATCATACGATAATCTTAAGGGTGAAATTATCACAAACTAAAGACAGCCTTCAAATTCATAAGTTTACATGCAATTAAAAGGATAATATAATATAATAAGAATGTCGATGTGTACTAAATATTCGACAGTTAATATGTTTTTGCGGGAGTTGATGCGATGATTAAAAAAGAAATAATAGGCCTCTTGCTTGCCGGTGGACAAGGTTCAAGACTAGGAGTGCTTACAAAGAATGTGGCCAAGCCTGCAGTACTTTATGGTGGTAAATACAGGATTATAGATTTTTCGCTCAGTAATTGTACTAATTCTGGAATTGATACAGTTGGAGTATTTACCCAATATCAGCCTCTCAAATTGAATGCTCACATTGGCATTGGAAAACCATGGGATATGGATAGAATTGATGGTGGGGTTACTATTCTTTCTCCATATTTGAAGGCTGAAATGGGAGAATGGTTTAAAGGAACTGCAAATGCCGTTTTTCAAAATATACACTATATTGACAAGTATTCTCCACAATACGTTGTCATTCTTTCAGGTGATCACATATACAAAATGGATTATTCAAAAATGCTGGATTTTCACAAGGAAAATGATGCCGATGCTACTATCTCGGTTATTAATGTTCCCTATGAAGAAGCTAGTCGCTATGGCATTATGAACTGCTATGAAAATGGTAAGATTTATGAATTTGAAGAAAAGCCAAAACAGCCCAAAAGTACACTTGCTTCAATGGGAGTGTATATATTTAACTGGCCTGTTTTGAGAGAATATCTCATCAAGGACGATGCAATGCAGGAGTCTGAAAACGACTTCGGTAAAAACATCATTCCCGCCATGTTACAAGATGGAAAAAGCATGTGGGCATATCAGTTCAAGGATTACTGGAGAGATGTTGGTACCATCCAAGCTTTCTGGGAATCAAACATGGATCTAGTTAGCAGAGTTCCCGAGTTTAATCTTTATGACCCAGAGTGGAAGATTTATACTCCAAATCCAGTCAAGCCAGCCCACTTTATTGGCGCTGATGCTTGCGTCAAGAAGTCAATGATTGCAGAGGGCTGTATGGTACATGGTACCGTTATCAATTCTATTTTATTTCCGGGATCGGTTGTTGAAAAAGGTGCAGTAGTTGAGAATTCAATTATTATGTCAAATTCAAGAATTTGTGAAAATTCAAAGCTAGACCGCTGTATATTAAGTGAGAGGGTAACCGTTGGGGAAAATGTAAGTATAGGTTTTGGTAGTGATGCGGTGAATGAATACAAGCCTCAGATATATAATTCAGGAATTACAGTTATAGGTGAAGACGCGAGCATCCCAGCCAATGCAGTCATCGGAAAAAATGTAATGATTGATATAGGTGTCAGCGCACAAGACTTTACAGAACTATATGTTGATTCAGGAAAAAGCATTTTTAAAGGTGGTGTAGCGGAATGAAGAATGTAATGGGAATGATTTTGTGCGGTGGCAAGAATACTAAGCTTAAGGAGCTATCCACCAGCAGGTCGGCACCAGCTGTACCTGTTGGGGGGAAATATAGAGCAATCGACTTTGTACTATCAAGCATGGTTAATTCAGGTATTACAAATGTAGGAGTAATAACTCAGTATAGCTTCCGCTCATTAATGGACCACCTGGGCTCAGGTAAGGAGTGGGATTTAGATAGAAAAACAGATGGATTGTTTTTATTTCCACCTTTTCTTTCAGATGAAAACACAGGCTGGTATAGGGGCACTGCTGATGCAATGTACAACAACCTTACCTTCTTGAAGAGAAGTAACGAAGAATATGTGCTCATATCACAGGGCAACTGCGTTTTTTCAGCTACCTTTGACGAAATGCTAAAAGCACACAAGGAAAGTGATGCTGATATTACTGTAGCGTATAGGGATATGTCAGATGTTCCTATTGATGAGCTAACAAATATGGGAGTTATACAAGTAGATAGCGAAAATAGAATTATTGACTTCCAGGAGAAGCCCATGCATCCAAATTCAAAGCTTGGCTCACTAGGAATATATCTGTTGAGAAGAGATTTGCTAATAACCCTGCTAGAAGAGAGTGTTGCGCATGGGTATTACGATTTTGTATTAGATATTATTGTTAAAATGCTTGGCAAGCTGAAAATCTGCGGATATAAATTCAATGGGTACTGGAGAAGTATGTCTACAGTAGCTATGTACTATAGATGCAATATGGAGCTCTTGGACCATCAGATAAGCAATGAATTATTTGGAACAGGCAAGGTCTATACAAAGGTAAAGGATGAAGCGCCTGCTAAATACAATGAAGAGGCGGTTGTCAGGAACTCTATAATAGGCGATGGCTGTATTATTGAAGGTACGGTTGAAAACAGTGTTTTATTCAGGGGTGTAACTGTCAAGAGGGGAGCAGTAGTCAAGGATAGCATTGTAATGCAGGGCAGCGTAATAGATGAGAATGCAGTACTGAATTACGCAATTCTTGACAAGAATGTTACTCTATCTCATGACAGAGCACTAAAAGGGGAAGCTACCTGGCCCGTTATAATAGGAAAAAATGTACTGGTTTAATCTGTATAAAGGACCTGCATATTGAAAAGGCCCTGTATATTGAAAAAAGACCTATATATTGAAAAAGGACCTATATATTGAAAATGGACCATGTATATATAAAGTGACCTGAATATTATAGCTTTCTAAGTCTAAAAAGACCAGTATAAGTGTAACACAGAGCATTGCGGCTATCATTTTGATAGCCGTTTTTTTGTTTAAATTTATAATAAAAGACAATACGTTCCTGGTTTACCATAAGAATTATAAAAAGTCAGTAAAAGCCTATTTTACAGCGAGGTTACAGTTATTTTACACTATGCTAAATTATGTTGACCTTACTCAATTTTGGGTGCTATAATGACAAAGAATCAGGCAGGTAGGCTCGTAAGCATACGGGTATGCCCATTATTGGGTCTGATCAACATTAAAAAATAAAATTCTTAAGGAGGATTTTAGCAATGAGAAACTTTAAAAAGTTATCTGCTCTTGTTGTAGCAATTGCTCTAGTACTTACTAGCATAGTACCTGCATTTGCTTATACACCAGTCAACGCTGACAAAGCAGAAGCATTAAGACAGCTCGAAATTTATCAAGGAATAAGCACAGATTCCTTTGTACCAGCTCTTGATCAGGACTTGACAAGAGGACAGGGTGCACTATTACTAGCTAGACTATTTAACAAAGAAGCAGATATCGAAAAGATGACTGACGCTGAAGCTACAGCAATATTAAAGGCTTTCGCTGACGGAGGCACAGTTCCTGCATATGCTAAGAAAGCAGTTGCTTACTTTGCAGACAAAAAGGTTATCAACGGTTCATTAAACAACGGAGAATTAAACATTGATGAGGCTGGTTCACTTTATGCAGAGCAGTTTGCAGCTCTCGTTTTAAGACAGATGGGATACCAGGATTCACACTATACTAAGGCTCTCGAAGAGCTTGCTGCAGTAGATGGTGTTGTTGGGCTTGACAGTTACGTTTCAGTTGTTGGAAGCGAAATCAAGAGAGACCACGCAGTAGGAATCATGTACGGTTCACTTACTGGTAAGTACGAAGGCGACACTGCAACAGTTATCTCAAAGATAGTTGAAGCTAAGCCAGCATTAAAAGAAGTAGCTGAAAAGCTCGGTTTGATAAAGGTAGAAGTTAAGGCTCTTGAGGTGGAAAGTGTAAAGGCGCTTAACCTCAGAGAAGTTGAAGTAAAATTCAACAAGGCTGTAGTTGCTGACGAAGCTAAGAAGCTTGCTAACTATACTATTAACAGCAAGCCGGTTGCAAAGGTTGAACTTGCTGAAGATGCAAAGTCAGTTATATTGACAACTACACATGCAAATGCAATGAGCAATTATTCAACAGATGTAAAGGTTAAAATACTTAAGGCTGTAGGTTTTGATGCAGATAAGACTATTTCTGCAATAGAAGCTAAGGACGTTACAGTTCCTTCAATGGTTTCAGTTGAAATTACTGGACCAAAGAATTTAAAGGTTACATTCTCAGAACCTCTAGATGAAAACATTCCAGATGCAGATGTTGTTAATTCCTTTAAGCTAGACAATGGATTAATGGCTCTTGATACTTCAGCGGTTGATTTTGATGGCAGAGTAATAACTCTTAAGGCTTTATCAACATTCACTGAAGGATCACACAAGTTAGAAGTTAGAAATGACGCAAATAATAAACTTGTTGATTCAGCGTCATACAAAGTAACACCAAATAGTGTAACTTTTAATTATGTAAAAGATACATCTCCTTTAACAGCTCAAGTAGTAAACTCAACTGAAACAACAGTAGAAATTAAGTTTAATAAAGTTATAGATCCATCAACATTAAGTGCAAATGTATTATTTAGACACACATATAATACAGATACAAACCAGATGACTGTATCTGCTTCTGATTTAAAGAGTGATGGGCAAACATTGGTAGTTGACTTCGGTAGCGGCAAACCTTTCCCACCTGGAACAACAAACCTTTATATCAAGTATGCTAATACTGACACAGCAATTAAGGACTACTATGGAAATAAATTACCTGAAACAACACTCACAGTAACTACATCAGCAGATATAACAAAGCCAGAAGTTACTAAAGTAGAGTTTGTTGACATGAATACTATTGAAGTATCATTCTCAGAGGTTGTTAAGGATACAAGTGCAGAAAATAAAGCAAATTACTCATTGAAGGATTCAACTGGAGAAGTATACACTATAACTTCTGCAGCATTCAAGACAGATAGCAAATCAATAGTTGTTCTTAAAACTGCAGTTATGAATGGCGGTTCATATGTATTAACAGTAAAGAACATCGTAGATCAATCAATAGCTGCAAACAAGATGGATGATGCTGCAATATCATTCACAGCAGTTGACAAGGTTCCACCAACAGTTAACACAGTAAAGCAAATTGGAAGCAAGAAAATTAAGGTATTCTTTAGTGAAATAATGGATGCTGCAACAATAGTTGATAAGGCAAACTGGAAGCTCAATACTGATGCTCTTGATAAAAATGCTACAATTGAAGCGGTTGACTCAAACAAAGCAGTTATAATTACTCTTGAAAGAGCGTTGGGCGTAGAAGAAGACGGAATTTATATCAAAGATGAAAAATTAACTCTTGCTAGAGTTAAGGATGCTGCAGGCAACTGGACTGATAAATTCTCAGAGGAATTTAAAATCGAGAAGCTAAAGAATATTGCACCAAGCAAGGTTGAAATGACAGCAACAAACAAGATAGCACTTACTTTTGAAAAAGAAGTAATCTCAGGAGTAACAACAGCTGACTTTGAAGTAAGCTATAATGATGGAAGCACATTTGCAGAAAAGGTTGTAGGACTTACAGTAAATGTAGTTGATGGAAATACAATCATTGAAGTATTAACTGAGGGTAAAGTAAATAATACAACAGCTGCAGGTGTTAAAATACAAACAAAGGATGGGGCAGCAACAACTGGTGCTAAGAACCAGTACGAAACTCCACTTCAGTTCCCAGCAACTACAGCAAAAGATAAGGTTGCTGCAGCAATAGACACTGTAACAGCTGAAAAGGATGAAGACAATAGAATTACTAAGATTACAGTAACATATACTGAGGAGCTCTACGTTGCATCTGTTACTGACTCAGACTTCAAGGTTGATAACAGAGAAATAGAATCAGTAAGTGTTTCCGGAAACAAAGTTATAATTAAGCTTGTTACAAAAACTGGTACAACACCAGATGCAGATAGCAATGTAAAAGTAACACAGGTTGGTGAAGTAGAAGATCTCTTAAGAAACGTTACTAAGGCTCAGGCTGCAAAAGCTATAAGCAGTATCACTCCAGAAGCTTAATAAATAAGCGAGATCACTCCAGCAACTTAATAAATAAGTTAGAAATAACCAGGGAATTTATTCCCTGGTTATTTTTTTCATTTCTGTTACAAAATCTTTACACTTGAAACAGCTTAGTTGACTGAAAATTTTGCCAGTGATATAATACATTTGAATCAAGATAGGTAAACTTACCCAATTTATATTATCGTTACCTGTTTTGGAAAATTAGCAATACGAGAAGGGCTATAAATTTGGGAGGCGTAGCTCAGCTCTGGGAATTTTTAGCCCACCCAAAACAAAATACACAAGGAGGATTTGAGAACATGAGAAATCTCAAAAAGCTTTTGGCAGTCGTAGTAGCTGTAGCATTAGTTCTTACATCTATGACTGCAGCATTCGCTGCTACTAATCCACAAGCAGATGCGATTGCTGCCCTTAAGTTAATGCAGGGTAACAACGGCGACATGATGCTTGAACAAGATCTTGCAAGAGATCAAGCAGTAAAAATAATTATTACATTGACCGGCAAGGCTGCAGAGGTAGAAGCATTGACTGCTGCTGATGTTGATGCAGCATTTGAAGGATTTGCTGATGCTACTGAAGCAAAGGCTAGCTGGTCAGCTAAGTGGTATGCTTATGCTATTAAGAATGGTATTATCCAAGGATATACTAACGCTGATGGCGAAAAAATTACTGACTTTGCTGGTAAGCTATATGGCAAGCAGTTTGCTACAATGCTATTGAAGGCATTTGGTTACAAGAACGCAGATTATGCTACATCAGTAACTAAGCTTTCAGAATTAGAAGGTAGCAAGGTTGTTGATGAAAAGGGTGACGATTCATTGACAAGAGCTGATGCTATTGCATACCTTTTCGGTGCATTAACTGCAAAGGATGCAAATGGTAAGACAGTAGTTGAAACTTACGTTGGTTCAGATGCAGCTCTCTTAAAGGCTGCTCAGGATGCTGGTTTGATAGCACCTCCTGCTGCTCTAGATGTTGCATCAATCAAGGCTGATAACTTAAGAGAGTTAGTAGTTACTTTCAACAAGGCTCCTAATGCTGACGAAGCAAAGAAGGTTGCTAACTATACTATTAACGGTTCATCACCAGAAGCTGCTACATTATCAGCAGATGGATTAACTGTTACTCTTCGTACATCAAATGCAAACAAGATGGGCAACTATGCAACTGATGTTAAGTTAAAGATTAAGAAGGAAGTTGGATTAAGCGCTGACAAGGAAATAACTGGTATAGCTGTTAAGGATATTACTCCTCCTTCAGCAGTTTCAGTACAGGCAACTGGTCCTAAGACAATTAAAGTAACATTGTCAGAACCTCTTGATGAAAGCTTACTTACTTCTAATGCTTTTGATTCATCCATTAAGGTTGATGGCGGACTAGTAGGTATCGATACTTCTAGCACAACCGTTAGCGGTGTTTCATTAACTATTTATTTATATTCAACTCTTGCAGAGGGAGATCACAAGGTTGAATTTGTTTCAGGAACAAATCAGAAGTTTGCTGATAACGCAGGTTACGGCTTCCAAGCTTCTACTATAGCTTTCAAATATGTAAAGGATACTTCACCATTATCATTTACACTTGTAAAGTCATCTGAAACATCAGCAACAATTAAGTTTAACAAGGCATTAAAGGTAGGTTCTTTTGCAGGAAATACAAGTGTATATGTAACACATACATACAATACTGATAATAACCTCGTAAGCGGTTCTGCAATTGCAACTACAGACAATCAGGAGTTTACTATTACTTTTGATAAGCCACTACCTCCAGGAACTACTACTGTATACATTAAGTATAAAGATGGTGCGGCTGATTCAGCTAAGATCCAGGACGATTATGGCAACATTCTTGCTCCTACATCATTTACAGTAAATACAGCAGCAGATTTAACTAAGCCTACAGCAACTGTTGAGTTTGTTGATGCTCAGAAGATTAAAGTAACATACTCCGAAGATGTTAAGACTGGTGGCGGAGCAAACGCTGCTGATTATATCTACAATTATGAACTTAAGGCTGACAAAGATGTTATTGCAATTAACTCAGTAACTCGTGATGACGCTAACCAGTCAAAGGTATTCTTTATCAATACTGCTGCTAATGCTTTAAAGGGTGGTTCATATACTCTTACAATCAAGAAGGTTCAGGATAAAGCAGTAGCAAACAATGAAATTGATACAGTAACTATTACTTTCACAGGTACTGATAAGGTTGCTCCTTATGTAGTTGATAAGGACGATGCTGATCAATGGACAGACGTTAAACAGATTGGTGATAACAAGGTTAAGATTGAATTCTCAGAGGCAATGGATGCTTCAAGCATTGCTAACAAGGTAAACTACAAGTATGCTACATCTGGCTCAGTAAATTATTTGAACTTAGGTGATAATGATTCAATCGAAGTTGTTGATTCAAACAAGGCTGTTATAATCACATTTGAGAAGAAATTATCAGAAATGGGTGCAACAACTGGCACCAAATGGACTGACATGGAAATACTAGTAGGTGTTGTTAAGGATGCAGCTGGTAATCCTACCGCTAATTTCACAACATACTGTTATGTGTTATCTAAGGCAGATATTGCAATCAAGGAATACCAGTTAACTGGTAAGAACGCTGTCACAATAGTTATCGAAGATGTAATTTCTGGAACAAACAGAAGTGACTTCAGATACACTACAACTGGCGGAATTAGTGGTACTTGGTTAGCTCCAAACTCTGTTGAAATATCAGTTGCAGATGGCAAGACATACATCAAGCTTATCACTAATGATATTACAACTACTACTGGCGGTGGAGTTGCAATTAAGACTGTTGATAAAGATGGTGTAAATGGAACTTCTGCTAATACTAAGAACGCATATGGTGCTTACTTAAGAATCGCTCCAGTAGATTCTGCAGTTGACAAGTGCGCTCCAACTCTTGTAAGCAAGACTATGACTGTACAAACAGCTGGTAAGGATTCTAGCAAAACTCTTGATACAGTAACATTAACATATTCAGAGGCATTATATGCTGCATCTATTCAGGATTCTGATTATACTGTTGATGGTTACACTGTTGATAGTGTAGTTGTAAACGGTGCAGTTGTTACAATTACTGTAAAGAAGCTTGACTACGGTAATGTTAGAACAGGTACTGAAATTAAGGTTAAGCAAGTCGGAGAAGTCATGGATAGCGCTAAGAATGTTCTTGGTGCACAGGATGCTTGGACTATTACTTACTAATTTTTGTAACTTGAACCTATAAAAACCGAGGGATTTATTCCCTCGGTTTTTTACTTTCCATAATTTTGAATTTTGTAAAAAGAATGAAATATTTAAGATGCTAGCTGTACCCTAATATATGATATAATATTATTAATGACTTAAAAATACTTTATTCTAGGAGGGCTACATGATTAAAAGGCGATTATTATCAGTTATTCTTGTGTTTTGTATAATCTTAACAACCATAATGTGTGTTGGTGCTGAAACACCTGCTGCGCAAACAGATATAGATACCATTGCCAAGGTAGTTAACAAATTGGGAATGTTATCAGGGGACGGAAAAGGTAATTATAATCTAACCTCAAAGCTGCTAAGAGCAGAAGGCTGTACTTTTATAGTAAATATGCTTGGTATGAGTACTTTTGTAAATCAAAACAAAGCTAATTTAGTTAATACCGGGTTTGGAGATGTTAAATCTACTGACTGGTATGCTGGAAATATTGGATTCTGCAAACAATATAAGATATTAGAGGGTTACATAGAGAATGGAAATATGATGTGTGGGCCAACGCAATTCCTTACAGAAAAGCAATTTATGGCTATGCTAATACGAGCGCTTGGATACACAGACGTTGCTTGGGATAATATATATAAAACAGCCCTTCAAATAGGTTTAGTAAAAGATAAATCATATGAGGAGAAGACAGGAGATGAAGCTTTATTCACAAGAGGAGATACGGTAAGGCTATTGTATAATGCTCTTTTTCTCAACAAAAATGGATCCAATATGTCACTAATTAGGGAATTGATAAAGGATGGAAAGGTAAGTCAGAAGGTTGCACAAGAAGCAGGAGTGATAACGGACCAGCTACCAGCTGAAATTCTTGGTATTACTGCTCAGAGCTCAGAATGGATTGAAGTTACTTTAAATGAGAGCTTCAATGCACTCTCGGACAGTAATATTAGAATCTATGATACTCAGACCAAAGAAATTCTGCCTTTTAATATTAATTCGCAGGTGGATTCAAAGATAAGGATAAAGACAACTAGGCAGCAGCCTGGACAGTCATATACTGTTGAAATAAGCAATATCACTGATTTAGAGGGTAATCTTTATGCTAAGATTAGTGGAAAGTTTTCTGGATATGAAAATAAAGAGATTGTTTCAGATCTTTTTAAGATAAGCAAGGTTGAACAAACTGCAAATAATGAGGTAATAGTATACTTTACACATCCCATAAATGAAAATGCTGAAGTTCCCGAGTATTATGATATTCTCAGGGGTTCGGACATAATTGTAAAAGGTAATAAGGCAACGGTAGAGGTAAAAGCCATCAATGAAAATGCAGTAAAGGTTTCACTTAAGTCATATAGTCTCGTTGAAGATACTCAATATACAGTAAAGGTAAATGGAGCTTTAATTGGAGCATATGGTACTTACTTGGGACAAAACTCAGGTGATGAATTCAGGTTTATAGCTCGCAAATTAGAGAGCGAAAGGTTTAAAGTTGTAGGGCTAAGTAGCATTACAAATAAGACAATAAAGTTGGATTTTAGTAAGCAATTGGACTTTACAGCAGAGCAGGTATTTAATTATTATATAACTGAAATGAATACAAATACTCCTATTCAGGTTACAAAGGCAAATATTATTAATGGTAAAAGTGTTGTTTTGGCACTTGGAACACAGATGGACAGCAAAAAGGCGTACAACATATTGATTAATATTGCCTATGAAGCTGGGAGACTAAACAAAATAGAGAATGAGAAGTATACCTTTAATGGAAACGATATTATTTCAAATGATATTCAGGTTAAATCAATAGTTCCATATGATTTAAACAGTATATACGTAAACTTTGATAGAGAGATATCAGAGTCTGCTGCTACTAATATAAATAACTACTCTATTCTCTGCTTGAGTAATACAACATATGATGTAAAGCCAATAAAGGCCGTGTATTCAAAGAAAGATCCTAAGGGTATAAGGCTTTATGTATCCTACGATAAGCCTTTTGTTGGAGACAGTATCTATAGACTGAGAATTGGAACAGCTTTCCAAGATAGTACTGGAGTAGCTCTGTCAAAGGAAATAGAGCATTCGTTTATAGCAAACAAGATACCAAAAACTAAGCCTGAAATAGTAAAAGCGGTATTTATTGCAAATGACACAATTAAAATTGAGTTTAATAAGGATATATCACTTGATGCACCTAACATACTTACCCAAAACTATTACATTCAAAGTGCGGCAAGCACTACAAACAAAAGAATTCCATTGGGTATTTCCTATATTGATAATAGGACTATTGTATTAAAATTTGATAAACTTGACGTTATAGATCAGAATTATCTTGTATATAAAGAAATAAAGGATATTACTGGGGAAGTATACTCAGGAACTCAGATAAATACGCCAGTATTTGTAGGGGAGTAGAAAGGCTTTATTTCTATAAGTAAGTATGATAAAATATCTAAAATATAGTAAATTAAGGATTTATTTGTCGCAATGGTAAAATTAATATCCAAATATTTAAGCACATTCACCAGTGATGGACTAGGAATTGTGCTTAAAAAGCTGTTTGCAAAACTTCTGATACCATATAAGCTACTAAGGTGGCAATATATTAAGCATAAGGTTTCAGATGTTAATATCCATGGCATAATGGTATCCGTTGTGATTCCGTGTTATCAATATGGAGTTTATTTAGAGGAAGCCATAAATAGCATTTTGTCTCAGACTGCAAATTGTGAAATAACCGTAATTATCGTTGATGATGGCTCAACTGATGAAAACACTTTGCGGGTTTTGAATAGATATGAGAACATGAAAGTAGATAAAATAAGAGTTATACATCAGTCAAATAAGGGAGCATCATCTGCACGAAATAGGGGTGTATTATATAATAAAGCTAAATATATATGTTTTCTTGATGCAGATGATAAGCTACACCCTGAGTTCCTAGAAAAGACACTCAGGGTTTTAGAAGGCAATTTAAACATTGACATTGCCTATACGTATGCGTGCCTATTTGGTGATATATGCGCAACTTGGACTACTGAGGATTTAAGTTTAAAAACAATAAAAAAGTACAATTATATACCCGCTACAGCTGTCTATAGACCAGAAATATGGGAAGAACTAAAGGGTTATGATGAGGCTATGAAAAGCGGATATGAAGATTGGGATTTTTGGATAAGATGTGCGCAAAAAGGATACAAAGGGTATGCGATACCGGAGAAACTGTTTTATTATAGAAAACACTGTAAGAGTTTGAACACAGACGCTCAAAAAAGAAATATTGGCTTGAAGGCATACATTAATGACAAGATCGATCAGAGGACATCGAAATGATTAAATTAAAAGGCTTATTATTTGGAATAAAAAAGTATAAGAGTTTAATATATGAATTAGTAATCCGTGATATAAAAATACGTTATAAAAGAAGTGTGCTAGGGTTACTATGGACCCTAATAAATCCAATACTTATGATGACTGTTATGACATTAGTTTTTTCAAATTTATTTAAATTTGATATTGAAAATTTCCCCATTTACCTTTTTGCGGGGAATATAATGTTTAGCTTTATGGTAGAAGCTACTACAAACGCGTTGTATTCAGTAACAGGTAATGGAAGTTTAATAAGAAAGGTGTACATACCAAAATATCTATTTCCATTATCTAAGGTTTTATCTAGTGCAGTTAATTTATTCTTCTCGTTTATAGCAATGATGATAGTAATGGCCTTTACAGGAGTAAACTTTACACCTACATTACTACTAGCACCAGTTTTAATTATTTATTTAATAATTTTCTGTATTGGATTAGGACTAATACTCGCAACGCTTATGGTTTTTTATAGAGATGTTGCACAATTATATAGTGTAATAACACTAGCTTGGATGTATTTGACACCTATATTCTACCCATCATCATTATTGTCCGACAAATCGCAACTATTTCTATCACTAAACCCAATGTACCACTATATTGAATATACAAGAGACATTGTATTATATAATGCGGTCCCTTCATTAGCCCAGAACTTAACCTGTATCGGAATATCACTTGTAACTCTTGTACTAGGCTTACTAGTGTTTTATAAGAAACAGGACAAGTTTATCCTCTATATATGATTGGAAGGATTTTAGACATGATAAACCCTATAATAGAAGTAAAAAATGTATCAATGATGTTTAATAAGAGCGCTGAAAGAGTAGATAATTTAAAAGAATATTTTGTAAGGGTTTTAAAGAGAAATCTAATGTTTCAGGAATTTTGGGCACTTCAGGACATTAGTTTTGAGGTGTGTAAGGGGGAGTCTCTTGGTATTGTAGGCTTAAATGGAAGCGGTAAAAGTACCTTGCTAAAGATAATAGCCCAAGTAATGAAGCCTACAAAAGGTAATGTTAGTGTGAATGGCAGTGTAGCACCGCTTATTGAATTAGGTGCTGGCTTTGATATGGATTTGACAGCAAGAGAAAACATTTTCTTAAATGGTGCAGTACTAGGCTATAGTAGAGTAGAAATGAAAAAGAATTTTGAGAATATACTTGATTTTGCTGAACTATGGGATTTTGTTGATTGCCCACTTAAAAATTACTCTTCTGGTATGGTTGCTAGATTAGGATTTGCTATTGCCACAGTTCATACACCAGATATATTAATAGTAGATGAAATATTGGGAGTTGGAGATTATAAATTTCAAAATAAGTGCCACAAGAGAATGAGTGAAATCATTGATAGTGGGGCTACTATAATCTTTGTTTCACACTCTATAGAAGAGGTTAAAAAGATTTGTAATAAATGTCTATGGCTTGAAGGAGGTAAGGTTGTAAAATTTGGCGATTGCTCAGAAATATGTAAGGAGTATTCTGAACGCTAAAATTACATTCTAATTATATATGAATTTTGACTTTACGAAGCAGCCAGGTAGAATAAAACTAAATAAATGCATAGTAAATAGTTATATAGAGCCTTTAGTAAGTATAATAACACCATTTTATAACTCTGGGAAGTATTTTGAACAGACATATAATTGTATTATGAATCAAACATTTCCATGGTTTGAATGGATAATAGTAAATGATGGTAGCACTAGGAAAGAAGATATCAGTACTCTCACTAAGCTCGCTGAATCTGATAATAGAATAAAGGTACTACATAAACAAAATGGGGGAATATCAACTGCTAGAAATAAAGCAATTGCTGAATCAAGCACCGACATAATAATCCCTTTAGATGCTGACGATCTA
Organism: Bacillota bacterium; assembly: GCA_023439045.1. Classification (GTDB taxonomy): domain Bacteria; phylum Bacillota; class Clostridia; order Acetivibrionales; family DSM-1351; genus Ruminiclostridium. The sequence continues at coordinate 14,413 of JAEXOY010000005.1, forward strand.
ATAGTACCTACTTTTGTAGAGACAATTTTCTGGGCACTTTATTACAATCCTCAATATAGTTGGTGCTATACAAAAAGCGTTGGCTTCCAGGATGAAGAATATGTTTGGGATAAGCCTTTTGATGCAAAAAGGCTAAAAAAATATAATTTCTTAGTCAATTGCGCGGGAATACGTAAGAAAGATTTGCTAGAAGTGGGATGCTATGATGAGACATTAAAGCACTATAACGAGGACTGGAGATTATGGCTCAAGTTTTTATCAGCAGGTAAAAAACCCATAAAGCTAGGGTATTATGGCTTTTGGTATAGGAGAACAGATAAAGGAGTGCTTTCTCTAGTAAAGCAAAATAAGCATGCAAAAAAAGTAGCAAGAACATTAATTAACGAGGTGGCTAAGACCGCGGATACAAATGTTACTGCTAAAGAATACCCATGCAGAGGTAAAATAAATCAATTTATAGGCCCTAGGTTTAGTAATTTTGAAAGAAAGTTGTATAATGTTAATGATAAGCTAAATATTTTGATGCTCATTCCGTGGATGGAAATGGGAGGAGCAGATATTTTTAATCTTGAAGTAGTAAAGGGTTTAAATAAAGAAAGATATAATATAAGCATTTTTACCACAGTACCGTGCAATAATCAATGGCGACAACGGTTTGAAGACTATGTAACAGATATATTTGAATTACCTAGTTTCCTAGATATAGAGAATTATGCGGAGTTTATTAGTTATTATATTAAAAGCAGAGATATAAAACTAGTATTCTTATCAAACTCATATTATGGATATTATCTGGTTCCATGGATAAAGAAGAATTTTCCGGAGATTGTTATACTGGATTATGTACATATGGAGGAATGGTATTGGAGGAGTGGGGGATTTGCGAGAACATCAGGTGTTGTGGGAGGCCTTCTAGAAAAAACATACGTATGTAATGAGAGGACTAGACAGGTATTGATTAATCACTTTAATCGAGCACAAGAATCTGTAAAAACTCTATACATAGGCGTAGATAAAGAGAAATACAATGCTGATATAGTTGAGTATGGACAAGCAAAGGAGACACTAAATATATCACCTAAAAGACCATGCATATTATTTCCATGCAGAATCCATCCTCAAAAAAGGCCGTTTTTAATGATTGAGATAGCGGATAGACTACGTCAGAAAATAAATGATATAGCATTTATAGTAGTAGGGGATGGTCCTCAAATGGTCGAGCTACAGAGGGCTTGCCATAAGAGGGGGTTAGAGAATACAGTTTATTTCGCTGGTCAGCAAAGTGATATGAGACCGTATTATAAGGATTGCGAAATAACTCTTATATGTTCGCTTAAAGAAGGGTTAGCACTTACCGCATATGAATCTTGTTCAATGAGTACACCGGTCGTTTCTAGTGATGTAGGTGGACAGGCTGAATTAATTGATTCCTCTGTAGGAGCCATACTTCCTTTGCTACAAAGTGAAAAGGAACAATTAGATAATAGAATATTTGAAGAACAAGAGATAGAACAATATATAAAAGCAATAGAAGATATTATTACAGATAAGCAAAAGTATAATTTGCTGTGCTATAATTGTAGGCAAAAGATTGAAAATAGTTTCTCTACAAAGGTAATGATTAAAAATCTTGAAGATGAAATAGAACAATTAGTTCAAGATTGTAGCAGTAAGGGGATACGGCAAAGGACATCTCAGATGCTTGTTGAAATGGGACAATTTGCTGACGATTATGTAACAGCTTTTGTCGAAATAGAAAAAAGTACTAGTGGAAGTTTTATTAGAGATGAAGTAATACATAGGTTATTTAAATACAAATTGTTACGAGTGGTTGTAAGAATTGGTCTTAAACTTAAACTAGACAAATTACTATAATCAAGAAAATGGGTGTATTATGGTTAATATTCTGGAATTAAAAAATTATGTAATGAGGAATAGTCTGGATGAATTATTGCTAAAGGCTTTACAAAATCATTTTAAAAGTGCAGAAGTAAAAGAAAATAATGATATAGGGTATCTTTCTGACAAATACAACAAGGAGAATATTGAAGAAAATGAGTCATTCAATTACTTTGTAAGAAATATATCAGATATAAAAAACAACTGGGATAAATATGAGTGGTTTTATAATAGCTTAAATTCACCAGAGAGTAAAGATACACTAATAAATTTATTATATTCAAAAATTTTTATGGATAAGCAGTACTTGTCATTAGCATGTGCAAAGAGTACTATGTACTTTGACACTGACATATTTGGGGAGTTTAATAAGGAAGTATTTATAGACTGCGGTGGTTATACAGGGGATACTGCTTTAGAATTTATTTCTATTGATCCAAATTACAACAAAGTATATGTTTTTGAGGCTGAAGATAATAGTTATAAAAAATGTTGCGAAAACCTTAAATACTTCATCGAAGAAGGTAAAGTAAAGGTACTAAAAAATGCAGTGTATAGTGAAGAATGTATTATTAGTTTTGATAACAAAACAATGAGTGGAGATAGTTCAATAGACGAAAATGGGGAAACATCTGTTAATGCAGTCAAGCTAGATGATATCTGCAAAGATAATGTCTCATTTATCAAAATGGATATAGAAGGCAGCGAGAAACAAGCTATCATAGGTGCAAGAAATATTATAGAAAAGCTAACACCAAAAATGTGTGTGTGTATATACCACTTAGAAGATGATTTTTGGAAAATACCTGAGCTTATCAAATCAATTAATAGTAGCTACTTTTTTGAGATTCGGCACCATTCTAACGAAGTTTATTCCGAAACAGTACTTTACTGTATACCTAAGACTAATAAATCTAGTAATACGCCGATTAAGAAGCAAATAGATGATAAGGTTTATATAGCATTAAGGCAGCTAACAAAAGTTCATGAGTATAATACAAACAAGCTAAAGCAATATATAAAAGAACTACTTACAGCAAAGGTGTGGTTTATTTCACAAATAGAAAACTATAAAAATGAAGTAATTAAAAAGGATGAATATATTAGTAACTTAATTAAAGGCAAAATGTGGATTGAAGAGCAATTAGAAAGCCATAAAAAGGAAATGGCCGGATTAAAGGAATACATTGACAATTTAATAAATGAAAAGAGCTGGCTGGAGTCACAGCTAATTAATTACAAAGAAGAGCAAGAAAAAACAAAGAAGTATATTATGGAATTGGCTGAATCTAAAACATGGTTAGAGGGGCAACTAACTAATTACAAAGAAGAGCAAGAAAAAACAAAGAAGTATATTATAGAACTGGCTGAATCTAAAACATGGTTAGAGGGACAATTAGATAATTATAAAGAGGAACACAAAAAAACAAAGAAATATATTGTGGAACTAGTTGAATCAAAAGCATGGTTAGAGGGTCAAGTGGAGAATTATAAAACTGATAATGAGTCTCTTCAGCTGGTAAATAAAAACTATATATGTAAACAAGAAGAACTAGAATCTATACTAGATCAAGCACAGACCGAGATTAGTAAGTTAAATTATAAATTGAAGGTACTAAGAGAAGATAAATTAATTAAACAAGTTATTAAGCTTAAAAAATATAATATTTAATTAGGGAGAAAACTAAGATGCAATTTGATTTTTCTAAACAGCCCGGATTAAACCGTATAACAAGAAACTATGAAAAAGGAGAGACACCTTTAATATCTATTATTACACCTTTTTATAATGCTGGCAAATACTTCGAACAGACATACAACTGTGTAATGAATCAAACATTTCCTTGGTTTGAATGGATCATAGTGAATGATGGTAGTACTAATAAGGCTGATTTAGAAATAGTCGAAAGATTAGTACTAGAGGACTCTAGAATTAAACTATTACATAAGGAAAATGGAGGTATTTCAACTGCCAGGAATATGGCAATTAGAGAAGCTCTTACAGAAATTATAATACCTCTAGATGCTGATGATTTAATTGAACCGACTTATGTTGAGACTATATACTGGGCAATGCATTTCAATCCTGAATATTGTTGGTGCTATACAAAAAACATTGGGTTTCATAATCAAGAATATCTTTGGGACAAACCATTTAATGCTACTTTAATAAAAGAATATAATTTTCTGACTTATTGTGCTGGAATACGAAAGAGTAGTATTATTGCAGTAGGAGCATATGATGAGATAACAAGACATTATTATGAAGACTGGAGATTATGGTTAAAATTATTGAGTGCAAGCAAAAAACCTATAAAGCTTGGGTACTATGGGTTTTGGTACAGGAGAATGGATACCGGTGTGCTATCTATTATAAATAAAGATCCTGATATCCAGAAACAAGCAAAACAACTGATAGAAGAGGTTGCCATAAATGTAGATACTAATGTTATAGCAAAAGAATACCCATTTAAAAGTATTAGAGATAGGTATAAAAAGCCGATATATAGTAATTTTAACAGAAGAATATTTAGTAACAAGACATCCATAATGATGCTTATCCCATGGATGGAAATGGGAGGAGCTGATATATTCAATCTTGAGGTTGTTAAAGGGCTTGATAAAGAAAAATTTGAAGTAAGTATACTGACAACAGTTCATGGAACAAACGAGTGGAGACAGAAGTTCCAAGAATATGTTCAGGATATATTTGAATTGCCTAGTTTTTTGGATGTTGAGAATTACCCCGAATTTATTAGCTACTTTATAAAGAGTAGAGATATAAAAGTTATTTTGTTGTCAAATTCATATTATGGCTATTATCTTGTGCCTTGGTTAAGAAAATACTTCCCAGAAATTGTAATCATAGACTATGTTCATATGGAGGAATGGTACTGGAGAAGTGGTGGCTATGCCAGAACCTCTGGAGTAGTAGGGGATATGTTGGAAACCACATATGTATGCAATGAAAGGACGAGAAGGGTATTAATTAATGAGTTTGGAAGAAAAGAAGACTCTGTAAAAACATTGTATATTGGTGTTGATAAGGACATATATAATGCTGACTTGGTGGAATTCGGACAGGCAAAGAAGTCCTTGGGTATAGAAATAGAGCGACCGTGTATACTATACCCATGTAGAATACACCCTCAAAAACGCCCATTTTTAATGCTTGAGATAGCTGATAGACTAAGAAAAAAAATAGAGGATATTGCTATTATTGTAGTAGGAGACGGACCACAATTGGAAGAGCTACATAATTCTTGTAATAATAGAGGGCTGCAGAATACAATATATTTTGCAGGTCAGCAAAAGGACATGAGACCCTATTACAGAGATAGTGATATAACCCTTATATGTTCTATAAAGGAGGGACTAGCACTTACAGCATATGAATCATGCTCAATGAGTACTCCTGTAGTATCAAGTGATGTAGGAGGACAAGCTGAGTTAATAGACAATTCAGTTGGTGCAATTTTACCATTACTTCAAAATGAGACAGATGATTTAGACAATAGAAACTTTTTGGCGGAAGAAATAGAGCAATATGTTTTGGCCATACAAAATATACTCAGTGTAAAGGAGAATTATATAAACTTAAGTAAAAACTGTAGACAAAAAATTGAATATAAATTCTCTACAAAAGTAATGATTGCAAGCTTAGAAAAAGAAATAGACTATCACATTACTAATGAGTATAAGCATAATAGCCGAACAGAAATATCAATTACATTAGATAAATTAGGTATGTTTGCCGACGATTATGTTACTATTTTTCAAGAAACTGAAATGATAGAGAAAGAACTTATGGAAGTATGGGAAGGAAAACAGTGGCTCGAAAATCAATACAATACTCTATTACGTGCTAAAGAAAATAGTACTGTGTTTGTTCCTGTAACACAAAGCGATGCAGAAAAAAGGTTGCAGGAAATATATAGTATGAGGACGTGGAGAGTAATTCAAACATATCGCAAATTTATGGATAATACAAGCGTTGGAAGGACTATTAGAAGAATTGTAACTTTTATCGGAGGATAATTTATGTTAGATTTAAAAAAGAGAATTATTAGTATTGAAGAAGTACTAATATTAGTACTAAGTGTAGTTATAGGGGTAGGGTTCTATGGAAATTATATTCAGACTCATTATTCAGTAGATGCATATAATAATGCAATGATAAAATATGAGGACTTTCCAAATCTCTTTTTTCAGGAAGGTAGATATACTAGTTATTTAGTTTCTAAAATTTTATATATGATAGGCGGAATAATTCCTGTTAAAGATCAAGAATTAGTTATATCTTTATGTATTTTAATATTCTCATTTACAACACTATTAACTTATATATTTATTAAGCGCCAGATAGATATTAAACCATTAATAGGCAAGGTTATTCTATTTTTAAGCATATGTTCACTATATTTTAATCCTTTTTTTTCAGATTGGTATCAATTTATTGATGTAGTAATATGTTTCTCTACCGGATTATTTCTAGCTATTATAGCTGGCGGTATAGTTGGAACAAAAGAAAAATTAGATGCTAAAACAATTGGTTTATCTATATTTATTTTAACACTTAGCTTAGGTGCATACCAAGTTTTAGGTGCATATTACTTTATAATTAGCTTGATACTAGTATATATTAACTTTACTAAAAGGCAAGATAAAAGGCTTATGCCATACATAGTTAAGATATTTATTATTGGAAGTATTTATGGTATTGCAGCTATTATAAATGTAGTTGTTACTAAATTAATAAGCATGAGTAGTAGAGCAGAGATACAAATTAACGTATTAAAGAATATTAAACAAATCATCGTTGAGCAACCAAGCATATGGGTTACTAATTTAGGGACCATGCCCAAATATGTATTTATGTTTACTGTAATGGTATTTATTGTTATGCTGTTAACCATAATTATTAAGAAAGATATAAAACTTTTGATACCTACAGTTATAATAATGACTATTATTTATGTTTCCATATTTATACCACATTTCATGTTAAAGGAATGCTGGATAAGTCACCGGACTATTACAGCTCTGATGGGGTTACCTGGAATTATTAGTATATTTATTTTGGTAACACTTAATCCCAATTGCGATACTAATAAAAAAATCTTAGTAGGGATTACTGCTTTATTAATCGGGATAACTTTGATTTTTTGTATTCAGACCCAAAAGGTTTCCATTGGGCTATTTAAGACCAATGAAATCGATAAAACGGAAATAACTTTTATGATTAGAGAAATTCATACATATGAGGAACATACAGGAAAGGTTGTGAGTAATATTTCTTTTACAAGTGATAAATATATTACTTACGGATATAAAGGACTAGTAACATCAAAAGATCTAAATATTAGAGCAATGGCCAAGTCATGGGCAAGGGCTAGTTCTATTAAATTTATTACTGGAAGAGAGTTTAATACAGTTAAAATGCCGGATAATATATATAATAAATATTTTAAGGATAAAGATTGGAATAAATTTGATAAAGACCAGATCGTTATTATAGAAGATACAGCGTATATAGCCATTTATTAAGATTGTATTTTATTAAAGGGATTAATTAGGTATCTTAATATAAGTAAAAAAAGTAAGCTAAAAATGTCATAGGTTAGCCTGACATATCTATAGCAATATATTAATTAAACCAGAAAGGATTGTATGGATGTTCTTAACATTTATCTAGTTAAATATGAGTAAAATTTTAGAATTTATTAAGTTTGGGATGGTAGGAATAATTAATACATTAACATCATTCTCAATCTATTATATACTTATTGCATGTAATGTTAATTATTTAATCTCAAATATATTTGCATATTTTATTAGCTCAATTATAGGCTATATATTAAATAAAACTTGGGTATTTAAGCATAAAGATAGTAAACCAATTAATTCAGTAATAAAATATTATACTACATACGCAAGTAGCTTTTTGTTGAGCACTTTTTTAATGTATATATTGGTAGATATTTTTAACATTTCAGTTTTACTTGCACCAGTACTTACGTTAGGGTTTACAGTACCATATAACTATATTATGAGTAAAAAATGGACATTTAGCAGTTCTAAAAAATAAAATTATTTTTTAACTGTTGTTGGAGGATTATGTATGGAAATTATGGCAAATAGATTGGATAGAGGTTTCTATAAATACCAAAGAGAATTTGAACAAAAAGCGGTTGAAGTATTACGCTCTGGATGGTATGTTTTAGGCAAAGAATTGCTGGAATTCGAAAAAGAATTTGCGGATTTTATTGGAGCAAAATATTGTGTAGGGTTGGCAAATGGTTTAGATGCTCTTTGGATTGCATTCAAACTATTGGGTATTGGTAAGGGTGACGAAGTCATAGTACAAGGGAACACTTACATAGCAAGTGTGATGGGAATTACTATAAATGGTGCAACTCCTGTGTTTGTTGAGCCAGACCAGTACTTTAATTTAGATCCTCTTAAAATAGAAGAAAAAGTTACAGCTAAAACAAAGGCAATCTTAGTAGTACACTTATATGGACAGTGCTCTCAAATGAACAAAATAATGTCTATTGCAAGAAAATACAACTTACGAGTAGTAGAGGACTGCGCACAGGCACATGGAGCAAAGGAGTATGAAGTTAAGGCTGGAAATTTTGGTGATATAGGTTGTTTTAGCTTTTATCCGTCTAAAAATCTGGGCGCATTTGGAGATGGAGGTGCTATAACAACAAATAATGAGGAGCTAGCGCAGAAATTTAGGGTTTTTAGAAACTATGGAAGTGAAAAAAGATACTACAATATGGTAGTTGGAGCTAATTCAAGATTGGATGAACTTCAGGCAGGATTACTAAGAGTAAGGCTTAAATATTTAGACGATTTAAATAGAGAGAGAACAAGTATTGCAAATAGATATCTTAATAGTATAAAAAATTCATATATTATATTACCAAGAGTTTGTAAAGATGTAACAAGTGTATGGCATCAGTTTGTAATTAGAACCCGAAATAGAGGAGATTTGATTTCCTTTTTAAACAATAGAGGAATAAACACCCTAGTACACTACCCTGTACCTCCTCATTTATCCCAAGCATATAAATACTTAAATATAGGTTATGGGCAGTTACCGATTACTGAAAAATACTCAAATGAGGTTTTATCATTACCACTCTATAATGAAATGACTAATGAGGAAATAGAATTTGTTATTAATACACTTAATGAGTGGGGAGGGATAGAAAATGTTTAATGCAGTTTTTTATGAAGAAAAATATCAGAAACAGTGGGACGAGTTTACATTGGGTGATGAATGTGTAAATGGTACTTTTCTTCAAAGTAGGAATTTTTTAAATTATCATCCAAAGGATAGATTTATAGATGCGTCTATAATTATTTTTGATTCCAAGAATACTATAGCTGCAGTATGTCCAGCTTGCAAATATTTTGAAAACAATAAAAAAATATTATTTTCGCATAAGGGGAGTACTTATGGGGGGTTATTAATTCGAAAAAAATACTATAAGACAGAGAAATTAATCGAGATTATGGACTGTTTTGAAAATTTTATATTATGTAATAAATTTAATAAATGTATTTTAAAAATTACTCCAGATATATTTTCTAAACAAAGTAGTGATTTATTACAATATGTTTTAGCATATAAAAAATACAATAGTTATACAGAATTAAATACTTATATAGATTTAGAAACTCAAAGTGATGATATTACTTCAGGTTTTGATAGGAATAAAAAGAGGAATATAAAAAAATGTATACAAGAAGGTTTGGTATTTAAGGAAATAAATAGTGAGAATGGAATAATTGAGTTTCATAACATACTTACGCATACCTTAGAAAAGTTTAATACCTCACCTATTCATACGGTATCGGATTTAATTAGTTTTTTTAAACAAATAATACCAAACAATGTAAAATTCTACGGAGTATATAATGGGGATAAAGCTATTGCAGCTGGTATGATTTTTTGTTTTGATGGTACTAAAGTATTACATGCTCAAAATTTATCTGCTACCCATAATGATAATCAAGAATTTAGTGCAAGTACATTTTTGTATTATAATGTTATAAAGGAAGCAAAAGCGTTAGGGTATAAAAAAGTTTCATGGGGAATATCAACTGAGAATAACGGGCAACAGATAAATCTAGGGCTTATAAAGAATAAGGAGGATTATAATAGTAAATATACACTAAATAGAACATTTTATAAGGAGTATTATGTAAATGGCAAAGAACAATAAATTATCAATTATTGATGAGTTAATATACGATATACTTAAAAGTAACGTAGATAATATGCCAATAAGGTTTACAAAACTGATAGCAAATTATTATACTGATGCAAGAATAAGAAAACTATATTGGGAAAAGTTAGGCATAAAGATGGGTGAAAATACATATGCAAATCTTGGATTGAAGTTGGCAACAGCTAATAATGAATTAAGTGTTTATATTGGTAATAATGTATCTATAGCAGCTAATGTTACATTTATTACTGATTCTTCGGCCAATAATGGTATAGAAATAAATAAATTAGAACATGTAAAGGAAAAACTTACTAAGTCTGCAAATATTATAGTTGAAGATGAAGTATGGATTGGAGCAGGAGTGATAATATTACCTGGAGTTAATATAGGGAAATGCTCAGTGATAGGTGCAGGAAGCGTAGTAACAAAAAATGTTGATTCATACTCTGTTTACGCAGGATCACCTGCAAAGAAGATTAGAGATTTAGTTACAGGAAAAAAAGTATTGGAAGAGGACTATAATGGATAATGCTAAAGTTATAAAACTCAAGGGAAATATAGATGAACGAGGTAGCCTCGTGGTAGTGCAAGGATTAGAAGATATTCCTTTTGAAATAAAAAGAATATTTTACATATATGGTACGAACAAAGATAATGTAAGAGGAAAACATGCAAATAGAAATAGTGAGTTCGTGCTAATCAACTTAAGTGGTTCTACAGATATTTGGGTACATGATGGTAAAAAAGAAGGGTTATATACATTAAATAAACCTGATATTGGGTTATATTTACCCAAAATGACTTGGAAAAATATGTTTAATTTTTCTGAGGATTCTATTCTATTAGTATTGGCTAGTGAAATATATAACCCTGAAGAATATATTAAAGATTTTAATGAATTTATAAAGGAAGTAAACAAAAATGGCTAGATTATCAATTATTATCCCCGTATATTATAATGAAAAAAGCTTACATATTCTTTATAGTGACTTAAAAGAGAAAGTATTGAGCATAGTTAAAGATTATGAAATAGTTATGGTAGATGATGGCTCAGGAGATCAATCGTGGGACGAAATGACGAAATTAAGAGATATAGATAATAATATTAAACTTCTAAAACTATCAAGGAATTTTGGGTCCCATGCAGCAATTCTAGCAGGATATTTGAATTGCTCAGGCGATTGCGCTGTAGTCAAGTCAGCAGACTTACAAGAACCATCAGAACTCATAATAGATATGTTTAGATGTTGGGAGAAGGGTAATAAAGTAGTACTAGCAGTAAGGGAAGGTAGAGAAGAGGGGATTATTCAACGAGCATGTGCTCATATTTATTACTGGATTATGCGTAAATTTGTAGTTGGATCTATGCCTAAAAGTGGTTTTGATGCATTTCTTATTGATCGAAAAGTTATTGAGGTTTTAAGATTACTTGATGAGAAAAACTCTGCTATAACACTTCAGGTATTATGGTCAGGCTTTAAAACCAAAAAAGTCTACTACACGCGTAAAGCAAGGGAAATTGGAAAATCCAAATGGACGCTAGCCAAAAAAATTAAATTAGTAATAGATTCATTATTAGGTTTTTCTTATGCTCCAATTAGAGGAATATCTGGGATCGGCATTATTATATGTGCTATAGCCATGATTTCAGCAGGATTTTTAGTCTTTAATAAGTTAGTTAGGGGAGTTAGTGTAGAGGGTTGGACTTCACTTATGGTTTTAGTGCTGTTTGCTTTCGGTACCATTATGTTCACATTAGGCATACTAGGGGAGTATATATGGAGGACGCTAGATGCAACTAGGAGTAGACCCCCTTATATTATTGATGAAAAAATAGAAAGTAGTAGTTATATTGAACAATAAATAAGTAAGATTGCAAAGGGGGAAGTATGGAGTGAAAGGTATTATATTAGCGGGAGGGTCTGGGACAAGACTATATCCAATCACTAAAGCAGTATCAAAACAAATACTACCAATATATGATAAACCTATGATTTATTATCCATTATCAACACTTATGTTAGCTGGAATTAGGGAAGTTCTTATTGTGTCAACTCCCAAAGATTTACGCGTTTATGAAGATTTATTTTCAGATGGAAGTGAGTTGGGTTTAAGTATAAAATATGCTTCTCAAAGTCAGCCCAGAGGGCTTGCTGAGGCATTTATAATAGGTGAGGATTTCATAGGGAATGATAGAGTAGCATTAGTGTTAGGGGACAACATATTTTACGGGAGCGGATTATCCAAGGTTTTACAAAATGCCTCAGATATAGAATCTGGTGCGGTTATTTTTGGATATTATGTAAGTGATCCTAACGAGTTTGGTGTAGTGGAGTTTGGCGAGGACGGGAGGGTACTATCATTAGAAGAAAAACCTGAGAATCCAAAGTCAAATTATGCAATTCCAGGTCTTTATTTTTATGATAATAATGTTGTAGAGATTGCAAAAAGTATAAAACCCTCTAGACGTGGAGAACTCGAAATAACATCTATTAATGAGGAGTACTTACGGTATGGTAAGTTAAAGGTAGAAATACTTGGCCGAGGTATGGCTTGGCTTGATACTGGTACTTACGAAGGGCTTATTGAAGCAGCAAAGTTTGTGCAAACGATTCAAAAACGTCAGGGACTATATGTAGCTTGTATAGAGGAAATTGCTTATAGAATGGGATATATAGATAAAAATGATTTGCTGAAGATAGCAGCACCAATGCTAAAGACAGATTATGGACAGTATTTATATTTCATAGCATCAAATGAGGGAGGTATTTGATGAAAAATATATTGGTAACAGGTGGGGCAGGATTTATTGGTTCTAATTTTATTAGGTATATGTTAAGTAAATATGATTATAACATCATTAACTTAGATGCATTAACATATGCTGGAAACTTATTCAATCTTGCAGATGTGGAAAATACTTATGTAAATTATTACTTTATTAAAGGGGATATTCGAGACAGAAATTTAGTAGACAATTTATTTGCTAAATACAGCATTGACACAGTAGTAAACTTTGCTGCAGAGTCACACGTTGATAGGAGTATAATAGATCCGGAAGTCTTTTTAACTACAAATATTATTGGGACCCAAATTTTACTTGATATTGCAAAGAAGCATTGGAAAATTAATACAGATAATAAGCACTGTAGATTATTTGAAGATAATGTTAAATACCTTCAAGTATCTACAGACGAAGTGTATGGTACGTTAGGCAATACTGGAACATTTACAGAGGAAACTCCACTTGCTCCAAATAGTCCTTATTCCGCCTCAAAAGCAAGTGCGGATTTAATTGTTCGTTCATATTATGAAACATATGGAATGCCAGTTAATATTACAAGATGTTCAAATAATTATGGACCAAATCAGTTTCCTGAGAAGTTAATTCCGCTTATTATTAATAACTGTCTATGTGACAAGGAACTCCCAGTTTATGGGGACGGAATGCAGGTTAGAGATTGGCTACATGTAATTGACCATTGTAAAGGTATTGACATTGTATTACATAAGGGTAAGATAGGTGAAGTATATAATATTGGTGGGAATAATGAAAGGGCTAATGTTGAAATTGTTAAATTTATTATCAAGTATTTAGGGAAATCTGAAAATCTTATTAAATATGTCGAGGACCGCCCTGGACATGATCGACGGTATTCAATAGATAATACAAAAATCACAACCGAATTAGGATGGAATCCGACTTGTACCCTAGAAGATGGACTTAGTAAAACTATAGATTGGTATCTGGATAATTCGTATTGGACAGAACAGATATTAAGTGGCAGATATAAGGATTACTACTTTCAAATGTATAAGGAAAATTTTCAATAAAAGTAAAATATGTAACAATTATTTATATTCAGACTATTAATAACTGCAAATTCACACATTGATACTTTATTGCTATAAATTAAAACAATATACATGCAATTGATCTAAAAAAGTCTGAGCACGTGAAAAGAATAGACTTTAAGGAAAGGAAAAATTTATTACTATTATAATGAGACAAGTAATAACCTTAAGTTCCAAGGATTATACAAATTTGGTTCTACATATTTAACCAAATATAAAGTTCATTAATTTAGTAATATAGGTATTAATCCTGATGAATATAATTAGACTTAATCAAAGGTACTATATTATTACATTCATACTAAGTATTTTTATAGTGTTGCTTACTGCTTTCTTAATCAAAAATAGCTTCTACCATAGCAATGCAGCAGAGCAAGAGTTATCTATTTGTGCTTTGGGTGAAAAAAGTAGTGTATCAGCAGGAACGGATGTTAGAATAGTTCAAATACTTGTAAACAATACAGCGGTACCATTAGAAAGCATAAAAAAACCAAAACCGTGGTTATATGCAGACGGTATATTACTATATTTAAATGGAAGTGAGTATTCTGAAATCAGTATCCCAGTAAAGGATGCTTATAAAATTGAGGTTATATTTGCCAAGCAGGAGGGTTCTGGTAAGGTTAGAGTCACGGTTGACAATAAATCAGAGGAACTTGATTTGTATTCAAAGGATTGGACAAATCAAAGCATAGCGCTTGACTGTGGTAAGTATTCACCATTTTTATACCTTATATTAATATCAGAATTATTAGTCTTATTAATATTTTTGTGGTTTATATTTGCATACATTAGTAAAAAACAGGATTTGTTTGATAGTCTATATAAGTATATCAAAAGAATTAGCTCAATCAAAAAGCAGTTAGTGCTTTTGCTCATAACTTTATTAGCATGTTTAGATTTCTTACCAATAGAAAATGGATACTTTATACTCTTAATTTCAGTAGGACTTGCATTCAGTGTATTCTTCTTAAGCAGTATTGATATATGTTTAGGTAAGAAAACATGGTGGATTCTATTATGTACCAATTTTTTAGTTATTTTATTAATGATACAGGTAAAGGTCTTGTTAATTAATGTTATAATAGTAGCATTTTTGATTTGGTATAAGATAGCTCCTAAAATAGTACATAAAAAGAATTCTTTAGAAGTATCTATTGGTATAGCGTTTGTGATGACTTATGTATTTTCTTTTTTTAGATTTGGAGTGCCACTTCTTATCTTGACTTTTTTCCCAATTTATCTTTTAGGGTATATGTTTAGTCATAAGTCTATTTCAAAGAATAAAAATACCAGAAGATTTCTAATTAAAAACCTGATATTATCTACTATATTTTTTGGAATATTTCTTTATATGTCAAAGGGTAAATTTATAGTATGGAACATGCTATACACTGAGATGAAATTTCCAGGAGTGGTAACAGCAGTTTATTTACCATTGCTAACTACCATTTTTATATGGCTTTGTTGTTCTTGGCTTATTGCTATAAAGTGGGTATCAGAGGGTATACTAAGGGATAATAAACCTGATAATGTTGATTTATCAATATTTAGTGATGGAGTAAGGTGTATAATTTCTTCAATTCTAATTGCAGTTGGAGCTACTTTAGTTTCGGAACTAGTAATAAAAGATGGCTATTCCATAATTAAAGAATTAATAAATCCTAATATTATGTTTAACATAATTTTTGTAATAGGGTTATGTCTATTGTTAAGGGCTTTGGTTGGGAAGGGACTAGGCACTACTATTTTGGTTTTTCTAACTATAATTTTAGCCTGTTCAAACTATGTTAAAATATTGTATTTTGATGAGCCTTTTTATCCATGGGATGTTTTTTTAATAAGAAACTTAATTGGAATTATGGATTTATATATAAATATATATTGGATTCTATTTGGAATTGTAGCACTCATGACAACAATAATTATAATATTTTTTATCAGAAAACCTAGTTCTAAGTTATTAAAGCCAAAATTAGCTGTCATTCTAATACCTTTTTCGTTGATTATCTGTGCATGTAACATAATTATATTAGAGAATGGGAACTTATCACAAAAAATAAATATAGAAAAGAGTTGGTACTTAGGTAAAAGCGAAATAGAGTCAAATGGAGTGTGGGTACAAAACTACTTCTATTTGAGAGATTTTAGTAGCTATACTATGAAAAAACCAGAAGGATACTCAAAGCAACAGATGAGTGACATTAATGAGAAATATAGTAAATCAAATCTTTCACAGGTCAAAAAACCAGATATAGTAATTATTATGAGTGAAAGTTTTTGGAACTTAAACAAGCTAAATGGTGTTACGTTTAATAAAAATATCTTAGAAAATGTGAACAAGTATTATATTGGGGATATTGTCCCACCTGTAATAGGTGGAGGAACAGCAAATACTGAGTTTGAAGTTCTCACAGGGCTATCTACATTCTACTTAAACTCTGGGGTAATCCCGTATAATGCTTATCTAAGGACAAATACTATGGCATTACCACATGTTTTTGCTGAAAATGATTATAAAACTACTGCTATTCATCCAAATGTCGGATGGTTTTATAACAGAGATAAGGTATATAAATACTTAGGCTTTGAAAATTTTATAGATATAGACGGTTTTGATCAAAAGGATAATAAGGGAGGGTTTATTTCAGATACAGCACTTGTAGAAAAAGTTCTACATACACTTGAGGATACAGATAAACCAAACTTTATATTTGCTGTATCTATTCAGAACCATGATCCATATTATAATAAATACAAGGATTTGGAAGTAGAAGCAGAAAGTAGTAGCCTTACAAATGAAGAACTTAATATTTTAAGTAATTTAGGACAAGGAATATATGATGCCGACCAATCATTTGGAAAGTTGATAAATGCTTTAGATAAAAGGAATAAGCCAGCAATTGTATATTTTTTCGGTGATCATGTATCTAGAATAGATAGTGTAGAAGGATTTTATGATTTAATGAGAAAGCTTAATGGTACGGATGCCTCAGAAGATATTAAAAGCTATAATACTCCTGTTGCAGTTTGGTCTAATATATCAGATATACCTCGTCTCGAGACGGATATATCTAGTAATATACTAAGCTATAATATACTTTCAAATGCTGGGGTTGAATATCCAAGCTATTATAATATATTAGAAGAAATTCAGAATAAATACCCTATAATGAACCTTAAGACAAAAGGTATTGTAGATGAAGGGGATCAAGTTATTAAAGACTATAGGTCTATACAATATGATTTACTATTTGGTACTAATTATTTAAATAAATAGTTCTATTAGGAGAACCATGCAAACCTTACTTCAAATTATTACACTCTCTGAAACAGGAGGGGCACAAAAAATTGTATATAATCTTTTAAAAGGCTTTAGTCAGCAATACAATCTAGTTTTGGTTTGTGCACCAGGGGGAGAGCTTGTCGAGCAGGCAAGAGCATTAGGAGTTAAAGTTTACGAGGTGACAGAGCTACAAAGAGCTATATCACCAAAGCGGGACTTTACAGCGCTCAAGAGGATATATACTGTTATTAAAAATGAAAAAGTAGATATTGTACACTGCCATAGTTGGAAGGGTGGAGTACTAGGAAGAATCGCTGCAAGAAGTGCTGGGTGTAAAAATATTTATTTTACCGTGCATGGCTGGAGTTTGCTAAACTCAAATAGTAAGCTAGTTAAAGCTATGTACTGGACTATTGAAAAGCTTCTTGGATATATAACTAAAAAAATAGTGTGCGTTTGTGAGCAGGACAGGCTTCAAGGTATAGAGATGAGAATAGCAAAAAAAGATAAGTTTATTACTATTTACAACGGTATTGAAGAGAGGTATAGTACTCTTAGTGATGAATTATCCTATAAATTAGCTCTTAATATAGAACCAGAGTATAGGTGCCTTCAGTTTACTAATAAAGATACCAAAAAGAATGATTCCATTGTTATGATTGGGACACTTGGTAGATTGGCACCACAAAAGCGAGTGTTTGAAACATTTAAAATAATTGAGAAAATTCTAAGAAAACATACTAATGTTAAACTTATTTGGCTAGGAGAGGGGCCTCAATTCGAAGAGGCAAAAGTTTATGTTGCAGAGATGGGACTTGATAATTATATTGAGTTAGTAGGTAATAAGCAAGATGTATACCCCTACTTGGAGCAAATGGATATATTCCTATTGCTTTCAAATTATGAGGGATTGCCAGTATCAATTCTTGAAGCAATGGACGCCAGTCTTCCTGTAATAGCTTCTGATGTAGGTGGGATTAGGGAGCAAGTAATTGATGAAGAAACAGGTTTTCTTGTTTCAAATGATGAGTGTATGATAATAGAAAAACTATTATTGCTTATAGAGAACAAAAAGAGATGCAAAACACTTGGAGAGGCAGGGAAGCAACTTTTGCACTCAAGATATACGGTGCAATATATGCTACAAAAATACAATGAGATATATGGATAAATTTCAGCATGGTTAATAAATACATAAGTCTCAACTTATTCCATGTCTTTACTTGCAAAACTACTTTTAAGTTGATAATATAACTCTAGTAGGAACATAAATTACATAGAAATAGGGTAGGGGTAACATGACTAAAGCTAAAAAGGAAAACAAAAAAAGATATATCAGTAAAAAAAGTACGTTTGCAGAGCTTATACCCATATTGTTCACATTGGCAGTAGTGCCGTTGATAATATTTGCGTATACCGACAAGACAAGTCAGGTAGAGGCCCTTAACTTTTCCGGGGATAATGTTTTTATAGACATTTTCAATTATTATAAAAGTGTTGGCGTAATTTTAGCTGCAATAGCTGCAATAGGAGTATATTTTATAAAGTATTTGAAAGATGGGTTTGAGATAAAAAAGTCAAGGTTTTATCTTCCCACAGCTATTTATGCAGGGTTTATAGTTTTATCCTCCCTAACCTCTGAATATAGAGAGATAGCCATTAGTGGATTTGCCGAGCGTTATGAAGGTATGATTTTATTGCTATGCTATCTCGTTTTACTTGTTATTACATATAATTTTGTAAACACAGACAAGCACATAAACTATATCACAGTAGCGTTAGCAATAAGCAGTTCAATAATCTGTTTAATAGGGATAGCACAATTTATAGGATATAACTTTTTTGGGAGCTACTTTGCAAAGCAATTCTTATATGGCGGTTTAGGTGGACAAGAAGTCAGTTTTCCATTTGGAAAATATGCTGTATTTTCTACACTTAGTAATTCAAACTATGTTGGTAGCTTTGTAGCTTTGGTTTTGCCACTGTTTTTATTCACTATTTTTAGAGCTTCAAGAGTTCGGACAAAAATTGGGTTGGCGACATTGGTCGCTGCCTTAATCTGTATTTTAATAGGAAGCAAATCAAGAGCAGGTCTAGTTGGGTGTGCAATTATAGCAGTATTATTGATAGCTATTTTCCGAAGAGAGATATGGAACAAGAAGGTAATATTTATAGGTCTGGTTTCATTATGTGTAATAGGCATTTTTGCTGTTAACATAGTTACTAATGGAATGCTCTCCAATAAGGTAGTAGAGGTACTTAAGCTAGACAAAGAACAGAGAGGAGTAACCTTTGACCTTAGCGATATTATTTTGGAAAATAATGAATGTAAGATTGTTGCAGGAGATGAGACATTATACTTAAAAATAGAGAATAGCACCCTGTTATTATATGATAAGAATAATCAACCCATAGAAATCGAAATTCATAATGGAGAAAATACAACAAAGAATATTTCAATAAAAAATGATAAGTATAAAGACTACGTGTTGAGTATAGTTGATAGCACATTAGAAGTAAAGAATAAGGACGCAAGCTTTTCTTTTCTTATGACAAATGCAGGGTTTATGATTTTAGGGGAAGGGAAAAAAGCAACCAAAGAAATTGGCCATCCTGAGAGTTTTGGGTTTAAGAATATGGAAACACTAGGTTCTGCAAGAGGATATTTATGGTCGAGAACTATACCAATGCTTAAAGGCACTATCATAAAGGGGTATGGCCCTGATACATATGCAATTGAGTTTCCGCAAAACGACTATGTTGGCAAAATTAGAGCGTATGGGGTGTCGAATATAAGTGTTACTAAGCCACATAACTTATATTTACAAATAGGTGTTAATACTGGAGTTTTATCTCTCATAGCTGTCCTTGTATTATTTGGCATTTATATTGCCGAATGTATACGGTTATATTGCAGAAAGCAGTTTGACAAACAGAAACTTAGCCATATTACAGGAGCAGGAATCTTTATCGGAGTATGCGGGTATCTAGCTGCAGGCCTATTCAACGATAGCGTTGTCCCGGTTGCACCCGTATTTTGGGTATTACTTGGAGTGGGTTTTGCATGTAACTATCTTGTGAGGAATGAGAAAGCAGGCTGATAAATAATGAGGAAACTTATTATAAATCTAAAAAAATTTTATAAGGTGATAATAATAGCAGCTGACGTTTTTATTATTTTAGGTTCTTATATATTATTATATTTAATTAAATTTAATGGACAGCTGCCACACTACAATTTTGCTCCATTTATCAATGCGATACCTTTGATTATTATTGCTGCAATTATCTACTTGGATTTGTACAAGGTTGTGGCTTTCTATAGGCGTCCCATTTCTCATATTGTTAAATCAATAACTACAGCGGTTACCATGCTGGCATTTACTACAACTACAATTACATATATGCTTAAGGGCTTTTCATTCCCTAGAACTGTACTGATAATTAGTCCATTAGTTCAAATAATTCTTCTAGTATTTTTTCATTCTGCTTTACTTTACTTAAGCAAAAGGTTTTCGGTGAAAAAAAATATTATGATTATACATAATAATAAGGTAGATAAAGAGGATCGTATTCTAAATAAGTTAAAGGACTTTATAAGCTCTGATAAAATCCAAAAGCTCTATGTATTATCTAGCGAGGATACCCGTATCATTGAACGTAAAATAAATGAAATGGATGAGGTGTTTCTATGCAATAATCTTTCGGCACAGTTCAAAGAAGAAATTATTGTGAGGTGCCTTGGGAAAAAACAAATAATTTATATTGTTCCTGAAGCTTTTGAAATACTTCTTGCTAGTTCTAGGATAATACAATTTGGTGACACTCCAGGATTTGTAGTAGATAGGCTAGGACTGACGAGCGAACAAAAATTCTTCAAGAGGATGTTTGATATATGCTTTTCAGTTTTGGGTTCACTTGTGCTCTTGCCTCTACTATTAGTAACGGCTATTGCAGTAAAGGTTACATCTCCTGGGCCAGTGATTTATAGGCAACAAAGGGTGACTCAAAATAACAAAATTTTTGAGGTGTATAAATTTCGTACAATGAGTGTAGGTGCAGAGGAAGCATCGGGACCTATTCTTGCTGAAGAAAATGACACAAGAGTTACACGTATCGGGAGATTTCTACGAAGGAGCAGGATTGATGAACTACCTCAATTGTTCAATGTAATCAAGGGGGACATGAGTATAGTTGGTCCGAGACCAGAGAGACCTTTCTTTGTATCTCAATTTCTGATTGATATACCCGAGTATAATTCAAGATTTGTAGCTAAAGCGGGAATAACTGGTTATGCACAACTATTCGGGAATTATGATACCTCTCCAGAGGACAAGCTTAGATACGATATAATGTACTTAACAAATTATTCTTTATACGTTGATATTAAACTTATACTAAAGACCTTTTCAATTATACTCAGGCGAGGGAGCTTTATCGGTCCAGATAATAGAATCAAGAATGGTAAAGATCAGAGCAAGCTAACAAAAACCCAAACACCTACAGCTTCAAAAGACAAAGAATATGAAAAGGTATGTAACTAATAAATTATAGAACAATCTTAGACAAAAACAGTGGCTAATCTCGATTAGCCACTGTTTATTATTTATCTACATTTTAGCAAGACTTTATTTTTTTATTATTAGAGTACCATATTGTTTAGATTATTTACTAATAAACTCTATTTCGATTTTTGTTGTGGCTGCTGAGACGCTATATATAGTCTATTACATGCGATACCTGAACCTACTAAAATCCAAAATATAGGGCTAACGCATATAGTACTATCGTTACCAATACCAGCCGCCAAATATGCTATAACAGCAGATAAGCATCCAACACCTGCATATGAGTATATGTTTTCATATGGCCTTCTAAAATAGAGCATAAGAGACCTTACTACATACCACATAAAGAAGCATAGGAAAGCTATGAGGGATAAAACCCCAGTATTAATGCCTATTTGTAAATATATATTGTGAGGCTTATCAACTACAGTGTAGAAGCCCATTAAATATTTCAATTTTGCTACATAATCTGTCTGAGGGAAATACATTGCAAACGTATCAGGACCATGTCCCAATAGAATAGTATCTTTAACTAGAGGAATAGACCTTGACCAGATATATCCACGAGATGATCCCCATAGTTCTCTACCCTCAAACCCAAAGCTTTCAGCCTTTGTTATGTCTGTAATAGTGCCAGAAGGATTAACTATGCTAAAGCTATAATCTTCTTTGATTGTGGTATTTATAATAGTTGACTCAGAAGCAATGATTTGCACTAATTGATTATAAATATTAATCTTAATTGATTTAAAAGGCTCATTTATAAAATTGACTACAGCTCCATCATCGCTTGTGGTGTATTTCAAATCTAATGGAGTATTATTTTCATCAAAAAAGGCAAGTTCCTTTTTTTCTGGGTCAAAGGATATATTCAATTTGTTTTTATCGAAGTACAGAGTAACAACGTTCTTATTAATGGTTAAATCCTTTAGTTGCGCACTACTTGAATCAGCAGGTTGAGACTGAGTAGTAGTTTTTTGAGGGAAAAATCTAGAGATTTGTAACTCATTAAAAACGGCTCCGTCTGCAACACTATTCATAATAATTGTCATTGAAATACAGCAAATTGCAGTTACAAGCAATGGGATTAGATTTGTACGCTTTATAAAATCACTTCTTAGTATAACTATAACAAATAAAAAGGCTATAGCGGCGCCTATATAACCAGTAAATGATAGAGAACCAATTAGGCTAGAATAAGAAAGTATACAAAGAATAATTGCTAATAACTTAAATAGTAGCTTTTGGCATTTAAGTACAGCAACTAAACATATTGGGGTTGCCATTGCAAAGAAGGTTCCAACATAATTGGGATTATATAGTGTTGCATATATGTAATGTATAGGGAACGAAAATTTCAGACTAGAGGCCATATTCTCAATAGCCTTTGGTAGTATTAATTCCTTACCAAACTGTGTTTGGAATAAATCAAAGCCAAAATACTGAAATATTCCAATAAGGGATACAATTGTAACTGAAATGCTAAGGAAGGTTAGAAGATATTTAATATCAAACTCTGAATCTATAAGGTGCGAGGTTATAATGCAAACAAGTAAATAGCACAGAATTACTATAAAGCCTTCATACCTATCGGGGAACCCCCATAAGGCCTGCGAAGGATATTCACTCAGTATGGTTGAAAGGAAGGTAAGAAAGCCGTAAATCAAAAGCGGTATGTATACTTTTGATAAGTATATTTTCTTCTTACAATACAATATGTATGTGACACAAAATATAAGAGCTCCGATTGAAAGGCCGATAAACCAAGTAGACTTATAGTATGAGAAAAAGTCTACAACCTCTTTTTGTCCTGTCCAGAATTCTACAATAGTATCATCAACTGTTACGATTTTCACAAATACAATTAATGGAACTATGCATAAAATTAACCCAATAGGAAGTAATTTAAGTTTGTTGCTCCGCAGAAGTGCATTCATTTTATATCCTCCTAAAATTTTCTACTAGCTAATTTTAACACATACCATTTTAGGAGTAAATATAGACGGACATCTATTTCTGTATAATTGACAAGTATTGACATTAGGTATATACTTAAATTGTTCAAATACTGAACATAGGAGATTATGAGTGGATAAAGAATACATAGTTTTAAGCGAAATTGAAAAGAACTCTAAAATAACTCAGCGTGAACTGTCAAAAAAGACAGAGCTATCACTAGGTAGTGTCAATATCTTGTTAAACAAAATGGCAAAAGAAGGACTTATTAAAATTAAACAAATCCCCATGAATCGAGTACTGTATATGCTCACACCAGCAGGTATGTCAGAAAAAATTAGAAAGACAAGTGCGTATATTAAGTATCACTATAACTATATTAATGAAACAAAAACCAGGATAACTAGCGTCATACAGGAACTACAAAAGCAGCATAATTCTATTTGCATTATTCTTGATCAGGACGAGATAGGGAATATCGTTATGCAGATAGCGAATGAAATTGGTATTGTGTATTCGTTTGATACCACCAACATCAAATCTAAATGCGTTGTTGTCACAAGTGTTGAAAAAGAGCAGATGTTTATGAATAATGACTTTTTAGTTATTAATTTACTGAAACTAATATAAAGAATGCTACCTTTTGTCCGTCAATAATTAAACAACATTTATCAAAATTGGAGGTCTCAATGAAAAAAGCACTTATTACAGGTATTACGGGTCAAGACGGGTCATATCTCACTGAATATCTTTTAGAAAAAGGATATGAGGTGCATGGAATAATCCGCCGTGCGAGTACGTTTAATACAAAGAGAATTGATCATCTAATGGATAATAAAGAGATAATGGATAAGAGACTTTTTTTATATCATGGTGATTTAGCTGATTCTAGTAATTTAAATAGAGTAATAGAGAGAGCACAGCCTGATGAAATATATAATCTAGCAGCACAAAGTCATGTACAGGTATCCTTTGAAGTTCCTGAATATACTGCTGAGGTTGACGCAATAGGAACAATCAGGCTATTAGATGCTATCAAGCAAAATGGACTTAAAACAAGATTCTATCAGGCATCTACTAGTGAGCTGTATGGCGGTTTACCAGGAACAGAACCTCAGAGTGAAAAAACACCTTTTTACCCAAGAAGTCCTTATGCTGCGGCAAAACTATATGCATATTGGATTACAGTAAATTATAGGGAAGCGTATGATTTATATGCTTGTAATGGGATTTTGTTTAACCATGAATCCCCTAGAAGAGGCGAGACGTTTGTTACGAGGAAGATAACAAGAGCTGTGGCTGAAATTGTTGCAGGAAAGAAGGACAGGCTTTCGCTTGGTAATCTCGACGCAAAACGAGATTGGGGTTTTGCAGGAGATTATGTAAAGGGTATGTGGATGATGCTTCAACAAGACAAGCCTGATGACTTTGTACTTGCAACGGGTGAAACGCATACTGTTAGAGAATTTGTGGAATTATCCTTTTCTCATGTAGGAATAGATATAGAATGGTCAGGTAATGGAGTAAATGAAAAGGGAATAGATAAAGAAACTGGTAAGATTCTCGTTGACGTAAATCCTAGGTATTTTAGGCCAACAGAGGTAGATGTTTTACTGGGTGATCCATCAAAGGCAGAGCAAGTACTTGGATGGAAGAGGGAGGTTTCATTTACGCAGTTGGTTAAAATGATGGTTGAGGCTGATTGTAAGAGTCTGACATAGGCATAAATCAATAATAATTTTCTGGTGCCAAAGCAAAAATAATTAGCTTGTGCTGAGGCAACAACAATTAGCTGGTGCTAAAGCAAGGATAATTAGCTGGTGCTAAGGCAATCATTTAAGCTGCTGGAGTTTTAGAGAAATTATATATAAATGCAGGTACTATTTAGTGTATATTAAAAATACTTGGGGGCAATAAAACTTGGATAAGCATAAGGACTTTATACTTTATATTGAAGCGGGTAAATCAGAAAAACAATATATCAAGGACATTTGGCGCTATAGAGAATTATTTTATTTCTTGGCATGGAGAGATATATTAGTTAGATATAAACAGACTGTAATAGGTATATTATGGGCTATTCTGAGACCGTTTTTAACAATGGTGGTATTTACTTTTATATTTGGAAACGTAGCTAAATTGCCATCTGAGGGAGGGGCACCTTATCCTATTATGGTATATGCTGCTATGTTACCATGGACATTTTTTGCTAGTGCATTGCAGGAAAGCAGTAATAGTTTGATTGCAAACTCAAATATGATTTCAAAGATATATTTTCCAAGACTAGTTGTACCCATAAGTGCGGTGATAGTTAGCTTTGTAGACTTTTTAGTATCTTTCGTAATACTTATTGGGTTAATGATATTTTACGGCTTTGTACCACCAATACAGATACTTTTATTACCGGTGTTTACACTAATTGCTTTTTTTGCGGCAATGGGATATGGGTTATTGCTAGCAGCATTAAACGTTAAGTACAGAGACTTCAGATATATTGTACCTTTTATTGTACAGTTCGGATTATACATATCACCAGTAGGTTTTTCTAGTGCAGTGATTCCGGAACAATGGAGGCTTTTATACTCCGTTAATCCTATGGTTGGAGTAATAGATGGTTTTAGGTGGAGTATTATAGGGAATACACAGATTTACTGGCCAGGGATGATACTTTCGCTGGTACTAGTGAGCTTGGTATTTATATTTGGATTGTTATACTTCAGAAAGACTGAAAGAACTTTTGCAGATGTAATTTAACGGGGGATAGTGATGTCGAAAAATATAATTGAAGTAAGGAATCTGGGTAAAAAGTATATAATAAACCACCAGCAAAATGAACGTTACACGGCACTAAGAGATGTCATTGTGAACAAGGTTAGAAACTTTGGTAAAAATAAGCTAGATACTGGAGCACAGGAAGAGTTTTGGGCATTAAAGGATATTTCTTTTGATATAAAGCCTGGGGACAAAGTAGGGATTATAGGTAGAAATGGTGCTGGAAAATCAACACTCCTAAAGTTACTTAGCAGAATTACTGAGCCAACCACAGGCAGCATAAAGATAAATGGCAGAGTGGCAAGCTTGCTAGAAGTGGGCACTGGTTTTCACCCAGAGCTTACTGGCAGGGAGAATATTTTTTTAAATGGTGCAATTTTAGGCATGAGTAGGCAGGAGATTAAGAAGAAATTTGATGAGATAGTCGAATTTGCTGAGGTTGAGAAGTTTCTTGATACCCCTGTAAAAAGATATTCCTCTGGAATGTATGTAAGACTTGCATTTTCAGTAGCAGCTCACCTAGAACCTGAAATTCTTATTATTGATGAGGTGTTAGCAGTAGGGGACGCACAGTTTCAAAAAAAGTGCCTTGGGAAAATGGGAGATGTCAGCAAGGAAGGAAGAACAGTACTATTTGTGAGCCATAATATGGGTGCTATACAGCAGCTGTGTAATAAGGGCATATTGCTTGATAAGGGTAAAATCGATTTCATTGCAGATGAAATTGATGATGTATTAAATACATACTATAAAAGGTCCTTTGAAAATAATGTAAATAGTATGTGGAAGAAAACTAAGAACAAAGTTTATTCTGAAGATATAAACCCATTGTGTCTTTCATTGTGTGATAAAAATGGAACCCCAATTTCAAACCCAATTAAGAATGATGATGAAGTATTTATTCAGATTGACTTTGAAATTTTGACCTTATCCAATGCTATATGCATAGGATATGCTATCTTTGATGAGAATCAAAATGTATTATATTGGAGTTACCATACAGATGAAAATGAAAGTAAGTGGCCTGACTTAACTCTAGGAAGAAATATTTTAAGAAGCAAAATACCATCAAGATTGCTTAACGAGGGTACTTATAGGATAGAGTTAATAGGTGGTATACACTATGTAAAATGGTTCTTTGAGCCAACTAAGTCAGATATATTTATTAATCTATCTATTAAAAATGGATTGAGCGACTCTCCATATTGGCTTGGTAAAAGGCCTGGAATTCTTGCTCCTGTGATAGAGTGGGAAAAAATAAATTAACCTGTGAAAGAGGGAAAACAATGGAAATTAAATACATCAAAAGAGCCTTGAAACACTTAAATGGGAAAGTATACTATAAAAAGTCATATTCTCAATGCGGAGAAGATTTAATAATAAATCACTTAGTTAAATACTTAGACATTAATAAACCGACATATATAGATATAGGAGCAAATCATCCTAAAAAACTAAATAATACCTACTTTTTTTATAAGAATGGGAGTGTAGGAGTATTGGTGGAGCCAAATAAACAGTTATGCAAGCTAATTAGTAGAACTAGGAAGAGGGATACTGTTATTAATGCTGGTATTGGTATAAGTAAGGAAAATACTGCTAAGTACTATGTTATGAGCTGTGATACTCTTAGCACATTCTGTAAAGAGGAGGCTGAAAGAATAGAAAAAATGGGAAGCATTAAAATTTGTAATACTGAAGATGTTAAAATGTACGGCATTAATGATATCCTAGAGAAGTATTTTAATGGAGCACCTGATATTTTTTCTATAGATATAGAAGGGTTAGATTTAGAAGTTCTTAAAACACTTGATTTTTCTAAATATAGACCAAAAATATTTTGTATTGAAACATTAGAATACACCCAAGATAGAAGTGCAAAGAAAGATAATGAGTTGATAGATTTTATGGTTTTAAATGGATACAGCATATATGCAGATACTTATATAAATACAATATTATACGATAGTAATTTAATTAAGTAGAGTGTTAGCTTTATATTGTATAATGTCTGAATTTTATTAAGGTTGTTTATAAGTAAGGTTAGTATAGGAGATTCTTTATGAGCACAGTAAAGCAAATAGTGTACAATTATTTTTTTGGTAACGAACAAATAGACAAAAACAAAAAAACTAGAGATAATTGGGTAATAAGTAAACTTCAAACATTTACAAAGGATAAAAGTATACTAGATGCAGGTGCAGGGGAACAAAAGTATAAGGAGTATTGTGCCCATTTGAAATACATATCTCAAGATTTTTGTCAATATGATGGGAAAGGTAATAACATTGGACTTCAAACTGGAGAATGGGACATAGCAAAAATTGATATTGTTTCTGACATTACATCTATACCAAGTGAAGATGAGAGTTTTGATTATATTATGTGTACAGAAGTATTTGAACATATATCTGAACCTATTAAGGCTATTGAGGAGTTCGCTAGAATACTAAAACCTGGTGGAGAGTTATTGTTGACGGCACCATTTGGAAGCTTGACGCATTTTGCTCCTTATCACTATTATTCTGGATTTAACAGATATTTTTATGAAGAATTATTACCAAAATACGGGCTTATAGTAGAAGAAGTAGTCCCTAATGGTAATTATTTTGACTTTATATTACAAGAAATGAACAGACTACCATATATGAGCACTCAATATGTTGGGGAAAGGTTATCTTTACTCGAAAAAATCTGCATTGGCATAATTAATAAAAGACTTTCAAAGTTTACTAGTAAAGCATTATCCTCTTCTGAAGTTGCTTGCTTTGGATTTCATGTTTTGGCAAAAAAATCAAAGGGGGCAAGCAATGATAGTCCGATTTGAGGGTGGCCTTGGAAATCAGATGTTTCAATATGCAATATACTATATGGGAAAGAAAAAGGGTTATGATGTTAGCGCGGATTGCTCATTTTATGAAAGTAATATTGCACATAATGGTTTGGAGATTGAAAAAATATTTGGTATAGAATTAAATAAAACTAATATACAGTATATTCTATATAAACAAGATATACTATCAAAAATACTAAGAAGGCTTGGGTTAAATTTTAGTAATAGTGACATTATTAAGGAGAATAAAGCCAAATATATTCCTAATCTATTAACAGAGAAAAATAAATATAAGTATCTATTCGGATATTGGCAGTCAGAAAAGTACTTCTGTTCAATAAGGTCTGAAATTCTAAGCAGCTTTAAGTTTCCTGATTTGGGAGAAAAAAGTCAGAAGATGCTTGATATGATTCAAAGTACTAATTCCATTGCAATGCATATACGAAGAGGCGACTACATTCTAGCTAAGATATATGAAAACCTTGGAGAAAGTAAGTACTATGATAATGCAATGAATTACTTTGAAAATAGATTTGAAAATATTACATACTTTATATTTTCAGATGATTTGACCTGGTGTAAGAATAACATCAGTTCTAATAAAAGAGCTATATTTGTTGATTGTAATAAAGGTAGGGATAGCTTTTTCGATATGAAACTAATGAGTCACTGTAAGCATAATATTATTGCTAATAGTTCATTTAGCTGGTGGGGAGCATGGTTAAACGACAACCCTAATAAAATAGTATTAGCACCACATAAGTGGTTTACTAAAATGTCTGGATACGATGATACAAATATTGTTCCTGAATCATGGATAAAAGTATAGTAAGGAGTATGAGATATGCCATTGGTAAGTGTTATTATGCCAGTATATAATGGTGAAAGGTATTTGAAGGAGGCTATAGAAAGTATACTTTTACAAACATTTAAGGATTTTGAATTTATTATAATTAATGATGGTTCTAAAGATAATAGTCTTAATATTATTCAATCTTTCAATGATAGTAGAGTCAAGATAATAGACAATGAAAATAACTTAGGGATAGAAAGGTGCCTGAACCTTGGGTTTTCTCTTGCTAGTGGTAAGTACATTGCACGAATGGATTGTGATGATATTAGTATATCTACTAGGTTATACGAACAAGTTAAGTACATGGAAGCAAATCCCGATGTTGTTGTTTGTGGGAGTTGGATTAAGGAATTTGGTGTGGGTATAGCCACTAAAATTGTAAAATATAAAAAGACAAATGATAAATTAAATGTCATGCTGTTATTTGGCAATTGCATGGCTCATCCAAGTGTAATTATTAGGGCAGAAATTATAAAAAGGTATCATTTAGAATATAGCGATAAATTCAAGTATGCAGAAGATTACGAGCTTTGGACAAGATTAAAAGAATACGGTAAATTAGCTAATTTGCCTAAAGTTTTGCTCTTGTATCGGAGATGCAGTAATTCTATTGGCATAAAGAATGAACAAGTTCAGCTAAAAAGCTGGAAAAGCCTTATTAGTAGAAACTTAGATGCACTAGCTATAGATTATAATGAAGAAGAGTTAAATGATCATATTAACTTAATCAGAAGGTTTAGTTTAGATGAAGAAAGCATTTATAGAATAGATAAATGGATAGAAAAGCTTATTCGGTTTAATAGAAATGATAACAAACTAAAAAACAAAATATTAACAAGAGCATTATTAAATTATTATGTATATTTTTTAAATAATTGCAAGATAGGATTAAAAGAGCTATTGAGGTTAAAATCTTCAAGTGGTATAGAAAAGTTGCTATTTATTATAAAATATTATGGAGTGAAAATTTTAAAAGTACTAAGAGGATAAAGAAGAAAATGCCAAAGCTAAGTGTTATTGTTCCTGTTTATAATGTTGAAAGATATTTGAATAGATGTATAGAATCTATTCTAAACCAAAGTTTTATAGATTTTGAACTTATATTAGTAGATGATTGCTCTAAAGATAACAGTCCACAGATATGTGATGATTACAAGAAAGATTCAAGGGTAAAGGTAATACATAACAAACAGAATAAGGGGCTCTCAGAAGCTAGAAATGCTGGTATACATGCGGCTTGCGGTACTTACTTAAGCTTTATTGATGGTGATGACTTTATTGTTCCCAATACTTTTTCCATAATGATTAGTGAATTAGAACAACATAATTTAGATATTATTTCAGGATATTTTGTTTCTTACATAACAGAAGACAATTATTACTGTGATATTAGAAAGCATACATTTAGTAACGAAGTCTGCTCAGGTGTTGAGTTTATATGTAAGGGCTTAAAAGAGGGTAGCATGTCCATGTGTGTGCCAATTAACTTCTATAAGCGTGAGTTAATCATTAAGAATAACTTGTTTTTCAAACCCGGCATTCTGCATGAAGATGAGCTGTGGACACCACAAGTATTTATTAATGCAGAAAGAGTAAAATACATAGATCTATTTTTTTATATGTACGTTATGAGAGAGGGGTCAATCACGAAGGTAACCAATAAATATAAAAATGCGATTGACCTAGTAAATACATGCTATTACCTCGAAAAATACTTTTCAGATAACGTTATTAATAAGCGTTACTTAAAAATACTAAACGATAATATATTAACCCTATTTCTAAATGCTGTTTATATTGGTAATCTAGTTAGTGACCCAATTATCAAGAAAAGCTTTGTTTTTGGTAAGCCAAGGACAATAAAAAATAAAGTAAAGGCAATAATTTTTTTACTAAACAAGAAAGTCTATTGCAAAATTAACAATAGACTTAAAAGGGCTGTTAAGAGTTAATTCTCGAGAAAATATCAGCGTGTGACCTTGCCATTTTTTGAATTGTGTATTCTCTTATTTTATTAATGTTTGATTGACTGATTTCAGCGCATAATTTTTCTTCCGATAGTAATCTATCTAGAAAAGCCGGAAGACTGTCGGATATATTGTTCAAACTGCAAATGAAGCCATTTTTACCGTGCTCTATAAGCTCTAGACCAGCGACACATCTATCAGTAGTTATAACCGGAAGACCATAAGCCATTGCCTCGTTGACTACTAATCCCCATATATCTTCCCTTGTAGGAAGAACAAAAATATCAGCTGCACGATAATAATCTACTAACTCTTTGGCATCTTTAAATGGTTCGATATATACCCCAGCTAAATTATTTTTATCTATTAAATCTCTATATTCATTCTCCTTATCTCCACATCCGACGAGTATTAATACACAGGGCGTAGAAATTTTTGAATATGCTTCTAATAGCATGTCAAAGCCTTTTCTATGGATAAATTGTCCAACCCCAAGAATAATTCGTTCATTAGAATGGTTAATCTTTTCCTTATAGTAATTTTTTGAGTATTTAATTTCTTCAATTGTACAAATATCTGAATCATTTATAGAAGAAAAGGGATAACGATAAATTTTCTCCTTTTTTGCTCCATAAAACAAGAAATATTCATCAGTTTTTTTACTTGTACTGAACCAACCACTAGCAGATTTAATAAAATAGTTTTTAACTAAATATTTAAGCCTTGAGTCTTGTTTTTTAAACCCTCCATCAGCTTCAATATAAAAGGGGATTTTTAAAAGTTTCATTTTTAGTATAGCTAACATACCAGTAGGGGAGTAATAGTTCGTAATTACTACAATGTCATATTTATTCCTTGTTATGTATCTCAGTACACTAGGGCAAACAGCAGTTTCATGTGAAGTGGGCGTTCCATTTAATACTTTGTAATTAAAATTATAAGTGTTTTCAGACGACCACTTATTATGTCTATCTGAAGCAGAATGTCTCTCAAATAAAACAAGTAAATTGCAGTATTTAGAAAGTTCGTTAAAAAACTGAACTCTATATGGAGATGGTAAGTTGGTTATCCAAAGAACTTTCATATTATCGCTATCCTTTCACAATAGTATCTACAACCATGTCCCATGAGGGGGGATTTTTATCGGTACAAGTATTTGGAAACTGTTGTTGATAGGAAAATTCTTGCATAGAGTGAATCATTGCGTTTGCAACACTATTGCTATCAAAGCAATCAAAAAAGATAGCATTTTTATAATCTGATACAACCTCTCTAGCATAATCAAGGTCACTTGCAAGAATAATTGAACCACATAATTTAGCTTCCAGCAAAGGTAAACCAAATGTCTCAATATATGAAGGAAAAATTAGAGTACTAGAGGCAAATAAATCAACAAGCTGTGTTTTTTCTAATTTCCCTACAAACTGTACGTTTAAGTCATAAGTATCACAATAACTTTTAAGCATTTTTGTGAGTTTATTCTCATCACTCTTAATTGTAAATACTATCTGGAAGTCTATGTTTTTTCCTTTAAGTATTTTACACGCATGCAATATTATCATGTGATTTTTATATTGTGTTGCAGCCGCTGGATAAAAAAACACTCTTCTGTTTTTATTTGTATCTGAATACGTCCTACATACTTGGAGATTAATTGATGGTGAACAGACAATGAAGTTGTCTTGACTTATTTCAGCAAACCTAGAGCACGAACATCTCATCCAGTTTGTTTGTACAATAACTTTATATGCCTTTTTCATCGAGTTAATTATAAGTTTTCCAATGATATTCTGATACACCCAAAATAATGGGTTTTGGAATAGTTTAAATCTATATTGAGTGAAAGGTAATGGCTGATGGACGTACAAAATTTGAGGAACCGCAACCCTAGGCACACAAATATTCTGCAAAGAAAAAACCTTATCAGCTTTATATTCGGTAACTAGCTTTGGTGCAACAAGATAATCAAAATAAAGTCTATGAAACCAACTCTTTTTAACCCATGGATAATTTTTAACATTAACATGCTCTGTTGATTCTAAGCAGGGGGTGCTAAGAATAAAAGTCCATTTAACATTAGGAGTAGGATTGTTTTTAACATAGTTGTAAAACTCCTTCAGTATTGTGAGCGCTCCCCCATGTTCTGCTGCAACATCAAAAACTATTATATTCATTAATCTTTTACTTCCCCCAAGTTACTTTATTAATAATTTTAGTATAGCTCTGTATTAGCTTTACAACTTTCACAGAAACATTAGTGTCTCTGTAGTCATTTGCTAATACATGGGGCTCATTATTCTTGTGCATACAAACCGCTAAATCTATAGCCTGTGAGATGTCTTCTTCAGTAATACCGCCAATTAGTACAGTTCCTTTATCAAGAACCTCAGGACGTTCTGTCGACGTTCTTATAAGAACTGCAGGAAATCCTAAGATTGCAGATTCTTCAGATAATGTACCACTATCAGATAATACGCACATAGAGCTTAGCTGTAACCTGTTGTAATCCATAAAACCAAAAGGTTTAAGCTGACGTATTAGAGGGTGAAATACGAATTGTCTATCTTCTATACGCTTCCAGCTTCTTGGATGTGTTGAATATATAATTGGCAACTGATATTTTTTTGCAATGCCATTTAGTGCTTCCATCAGTGAAAAGAAGTTTTTTTCATTATCTATGTTTTCTTCTCTATGGGCAGATACAAGTATATACTTACCGTGTTCCAATCCTAATACATCAAGCACGTTACTATTATTGATTGCTTGATGATTTTTTTCTAGAACCTCAGCCATCGGAGATCCAGTTACGTATATATGTTCCTTTCTAAAGCCCTCTGACAACAGATATCTTCTGCTATGTTCGGTATAGGGGAGGTTAATGTCCGAGATATGATCGACGATTTTCCTGTTGATTTCTTCAGGAACATTTTGGTCGAAACATCTGTTACCAGCTTCCATGTGAAAAATAGGAATTTTAAGTCTTTTGGCAGATATTGCACAAAGCGCACTATTTGTATCACCTAGTAATAATAGAGCATCAGGGCATTCCTTTTGCATAATTTCATATGACTTTGATATGATATTGCCCATTGTTTCACCAAGATGACTACCTACAGCATCAAGATAGAAGTCTGGAGAACGAAGGCCCAGCTCCTCAAAAAAGATTTGGTTTAGCGTATAATCCCAATTTTGCCCTGTGTGGACAAGGACTTGCTTAAAGTACTTATCACATGCCTTTATTACTTCAGAAAGTCTAATAATTTCAGGTCTGGTACCTACTATAGTCATTAACTTTAACTTATCCACATCAAACCTCCATAAAATAAGTGTCTGGATTAGCTGGGTCAAATTCTTCATTAGCCCACATCACTGTAACCATATCACTATCACCTGTATTAGTTATATTATGGGTATATCCAGGCGGAATATCTACCACCTCTAATTTTCCACCACTTACAGCATATTCAATAATTTCGGTAGTGTCAATTTTTCTAAATCTAATTATGCCATTACCACTTACCACAAGGAACTTTTCGGTCTTGGAATTATGCCAGTGGTTACCTTTGGTAATACCCGGTCTAGAAATATTAATTGATACTTGGCCTTTATTATCTGTTCTTATAAATTCAGTAAATGTTCCCCTATTATCAGCATTTGTATTGAGAGAATAACTAAACTCATCTTTAGGGAGATAGCTGAGGTATGTTGAATACAGCTTTTTGATAAGCCCATTTGACAAGTCAGGGACGCTTAAGTTCTCCCGCGACAGTCTGAAACTTCTTATTGTGTCAGCAAGCTTCCCAAGGGTTAGCTGGTAAGTTACCGGGATATAGCAAAATTCCTGACTACAATTAGGTAACTTATTAAGTGTATTGATAAAAGCTTTGACTACATCATCTATATATACTAATTCTATTTGCTTAGTTTCATCGGATACCATAATAGGCAGATCATGCGCAATATTATTGCAAAATGTTGCAACAACACTATTATAGTTTGGCCTGCACCATTTACCGAATACATTTGGTAAACGATATACATAAGTATTGGTGCCTGTAATTTTACCATATTCAAAAATTGCATCTTCACTAGCTTTTTTGCTTACCCCATAAGGATTGTCTAAAGTAGCCTGGATTGATGAAGTAACTAAAACGGGACAAGGATTATTATGTTTAATAAGTAGGTTCAGCAACTTTTCAGTAAAATCAAAGTTACCAACCATAAACTCAGAGTTGGATTGCGGTCTGTTTATCCCAGCTAAATGAAAAACAAAGTCACAGCTTTTTACAGCTTGGATCAAAAAATCCTCTGTACAATTTATGTCATATTGGTAGATTTCGGTATAGCCTTCATTTTTAAGCTGAGCAACAAGATTTTTGCCTATAAAACCATTTGCACCAGTTACTAATAACTTCATTTTTTAGTCCTCCAAGAATATAACTCCTGTTGGATATAATCCAAAGCAAGAAGCTTATCCTTAACTTCTTCAACATTTAGTAGTTTCGTATTGTTAGAGTTAAACTCAGTTATTTTTGGCTGTTCTTTTATGCCCTTTATAAAATATTTGTCATAGTTTAGGTCACGTTTATCAGCAGGTACTCTAAAAAAGTTTCCCATATCAATTGCACTTGAACATTCCTCGTTAGTCAAGAGAGTTTCATACATTTTCTCTCCATGGCGTATACCGATTGTCCTTATTTCACAATTAGACTCAAATAATTCCTTTACTGCCTGAGCAAGAACTCCTATAGTGCAGGAAGGAGCCTTTTGAACCATTATGTCCCCACTTTCTGCATTTTGAAATGCAAATATGACAAGCTCTACAGCTTCTTCAAGACTCATAACAAATCGTGTCATATCCGCATTTGTGATTGTAAGGGGCTGACCTGCCTTGATTTGCTCAATAAATAGGGGGATAACACTTCCTCTTGAACACATAACATTACCATATCTAGTGCCACATATTAGTGTTTTATCAGGGTCAACGGTCCTTGATTTGGCTACAAAAACCTTCTCCATCATAGCTTTAGATGTTCCCATAGCATTAACAGGGTATGCAGCCTTGTCAGTTGAGAGGCAAATTACTTTTTTTACATTGGAGTCAATAGCTGCAGTTAAGACATTTTCTGTACCAATTACATTAGTTTTCACTGCTTCTAATGGAAAGAATTCGCATGATGGAACCTGTTTAAGTGCAGCTGCATGAAAAATATAGTCAACACCGTGCATAGCATTTTTTATGCTAGATAAATCCCTAACATCCCCTATGTAAAATTTAATCTTATCATTATGAAAGGCCTTCCGCATATCATCTTGCTTTTTCTCGTCTCTTGAAAATATGCGAACTTCCTTTATATCGGTATGTAGAAATCTACTTAACACTGCATTACCGAAAGAACCGGTTCCCCCTGTAATTAACAATGTCTTATTCTCAAACATAGCCTAACCCTCCCATTCATAAGAAATGCTGTAAAATAATATCTACAGAAGTAGCACATGTATAATTCTCATCAAGATATCTTCTTGAATTGATGCTCATAGCATTCAAATGCTCATTACTAAGTACTTTTCTAAGTAAAGCATTAAACCCACTTATATCACCACTTTCGCACCAAAACCCAAATTTACCTTGCTCGATAATAGATCCGATATCAGTGTTTACATCAGTAGCCGCAATAACCGGCAATGAATACTCCATATAGGATAAAAGTCTGGAAGGGAAATTTGGTATAGTAAAGCGCTTATCCAAAAAAATCAGTCCAACATCACTGGCTTGTACAAGTTCCTCATACTCATTTTTTGGAAGCATTTCAATCAGTTTAATATTTTGAATACCATTGTGTTCAATTGATTGTTCCAATAGCGCATATTCTGTTCCTGCTCCTACGATAAGAAAGAATACATCTATATTATCCTTATTTGAAATAAGGATATCAAGTAAAAAATTTATACCTTGTGGCTTGCCAAGATTTCCACCATACAATAAAAGCAGTCTATCTATTGGCAACTTATATTTATTTCGAATATTGCACTTGCTTTCATAAGTAATAGCGTTCAGAGATTTTGGTATAATACTGTTGGGACAGACCTCTGTCTTTTCTATAGATAATTCAGGATTATTACGCAGCAGATACTCTACATTTTTTGGTGACATACACCCAATGTAATCGGATAACCCATAAAGCTTTCTTTCTTTACTTCTAAAATATTTATATATCAGGCTGTTTTTCTTTATGAGTTCAAGATCTACAGCATTTTGAGGGAAAATATCCTTCAAGAGTAAATACGTCCTCGATTTATATACCTTTTTGCAATAATTAATAACTCGAGCGAAGGTCACTGGTGGTGTTGAATAAATTACTAAGTCGAAAGATTTATCTTTATAATACTGTTTTATTGCTGATATATATTGCTGCTCAATGAGTAGAGTGCCTAATCCCTTCTCAAGTATGTTAGTTTTTTGAAGGTTCAAACTCTTTACTCTTAGTACAGTAATTCCATTTTCCACATCAATGCTTGTACTTTTTCTATACCTTCTCTCCCTTGATGTAATTACATATACTTTATGTCCCTTTTTAATAAACTCTTGCATTAGATCAGTATAGAGATTGGTATCATTTTCGGGATACACAATTGTAAGAAAAAGAATATTCATTTTATGCAATAACCTCTTGTTTCACTATATTTATTATCATCTCCTGCTCGTCCCATGACAAGGCACTACCGGACGGCAAACAAACCCCTTTTCTAAACAGCTCAGCGGAGATATCGCCATCATGAGTAAAGTATTTGCACTCTTTAAATACCGGCTGCATATGCATTGGCTTCCACACTGGTCTGGATTCAATATTACTTTGCGCTAGTTTATTTATAATTTGTGTAGGAGTAACCTTGCACCCGCTATCCAGTGTAATTACACTAAGCCAATAATTAGGTTCGCCCTTCTCAAGAATAGGCATCATTTTTATTTGTGGAATGTCTGCAAAGTGTACTTTGTAGGTTTGATACACCTTCTTCTTAGAGGATACGCGATTATCAAGGACTTCCATCTGTCCTCTGCCTATGCCTGCCAATATATTTGACATTCTATAGTTATAGCCTATCTCTTTATGCTCGTAATGTAACTCTGCTTCTCTTGCTTGAGTTGACCAAAATTTCATTTTATGTATTGCATCGGCATCATTTGATACTGCCATTCCTCCACCGGAGGTTGTGATTATCTTGTTTCCGTTGAATGAAAAAACATTAATATGCCCAAAGGAGCCACACTTTTTACCATTGTAGGATGCACCCAGTGCTTCGGCTGCATCTTCTATTACCGGAACACCATATTGCTGGCATATTGGTAATAGCCTATCATAATCGGCACTCTGCCCATATAGGTCTACTATAATAACCGCTTTTGGTAGTTTGCCACTACTAGACGCCCAATCAAAGGCCTTTTGAAGTGCAATAGGGGACATATTCCAGCTTTCTGGTTCGCTATCTATAAAGACAGGGAGTGCTTTTTCATATGCGATTGCATTACAACTACCTGAAAAAGTAAGAGATGAGCAAAATACATAGTCGCCCTCACCCACTCCTAAATACTTTAATGCCAAATGGATGGCAGCCGTACCCGAGGATAACGCTAATGCATGGTTAACCCCTATATAAGTGCTAACATCTTGCTCAAAGCCATCCACATTTTTACCAAGCGGCGCAATCCAATTGCTATCAAATGCATCCTGTATGTACTTCATTTCATTGCCACTCATATGAGGAGGGGAGAGAAAAACACGTTTACTCATTAATATCACCGCCCAAAAAAGTAATTACATCTAATATGTTCTCAATAGTAACATCGGCAGTATGTTCACTGCTTAAATACTCTTGCTTATGGATTGTTTGATTTCTTTTTATCATTATGGTTTTGAACCCAAGCCTTTTTGCAGAGATAAAATCCTTAGAGGGGTTATCTCCAATATAAATACACTCTTGTGCAGATAGGCTCATTCTTTGTAATATTTCAAGATAAGGTTTTTCACAAGGCTTTCTAAAGGCAATACCACCCAATTCATCAGATATTATTATGGTATGCATATACTTTTCTAAGTTTAAGCTTTTAATTTTATTTTTTTGCCCCTCAGGCCTGCCGTCTGTAATTATTCCTAATAGATAACCTTGTTCCTTCAATAAATCAAGCAATTTATATGTTTCTTCAGACAACTGGAGGCACGGGGTATGGTTCCGATATATAGCAATACATTCTTCGATTATTTTAGCACAATTAAAACTTGCACCAGATATGCTGAGTGCTTCATTAATATAACTATCAAACACATTTG
This sequence comes from Bacillota bacterium, assembly GCA_023439045.1. Lineage (GTDB taxonomy): Bacteria > Bacillota > Clostridia > Acetivibrionales > DSM-1351 > Ruminiclostridium. Next base: position 54,975 of record JAEXOY010000005.1, read on the forward strand.
GCACTTTCTTGTTAAATAAGTTCAACAAGTCTTCATAAATTGAATCATGACTCTTGTTTATGATTGAAGCTAGAAAGCTTGCAACACTTTTGTAACCACTTTTTACATAATCAAGCTCCATATAAAGTGTATCGTCTAAATCAAAAATGACTGCTTTATATTTTTTCATATTCGTTATTATCTTCCTTCTCAAATAGCATAATTGTTTGATCAAATCTTGAAAACACAGTATTATACTCAATATTATTTGCGATGCAAGGTTCTTTTCCAAGAAGAAGATCATACAGAATTGATGCGGAGTCTGCACCTGCCATCATACTAAGAGGACTGCCTCCGCCGAAGCGAGCATTAATTTCTATAAAATAGTATTTATTATCAGTGTTGCTCTTTATGGCCTGTATAGTTATAGGACCAGTGGATTTAAGCTTCTCGCAAATCATTTTTGAGAAATTTATGAGCTCTAGGTCATGAACTATTTTGCTTTTTAATACTTCACCACTTCTAGTTGCTAGCCTGATTCTAGGGGTAATATAAATTGGGTTGCCATCAAAATCAGAAAATATGTCAATGGAGTACTCTGTTCCAATTATGTAGTCTTGTATTATACAATTTGGTATATAATCCTTGAAAAAATCTAATTCTCTCTTCGAATTTATCTTAAATGTGTTAATACTAGAGCTGCCATTTGATGGTTTCGCAAAACAAGGAAGCTCAATATTATCCATTTCCTTTGCTAAATATGTAGAAGGAGTATCCAACCCCAAAGACTTAAAAAATTTAAACGTTAAATACTTATCCTGTGACAATTGTATAGTGTAGCCATTTGCAACTAATAGCTTTGTCCCTATTGCCTCAAATCTATTAGCATTTTCGGTTAGCAACTCTAACTCTGTATCAATAGTAGGAATTATTAATGATACTTCTTGATCAATACACAACTGTAAAAGGGCATCAATATATAATTTATCCTTTAATGCTGGAAGAATAAAATGGTCATCTCCATAGTATAATGCTGGCGCAAGAGGGGACATATCACTACACAAAATACTACCCTGTATATTCTTAGCGGCTTTTGCCTTCTGAAACTGTTGGACCAATTCTACACGCCTTCCAACACATGTAAATAGAATATTTATCATATAGTCTCCTTATTTGAACTTCCAGTAAAAATAGGCATTGTTTCTGCTGAAGAATTGTTAATATCCTTCTTCATCAAGACATTTTTTATAGTGGCAATTAATATTTTAACATCTACCAAAAAGCTTACATTTTCAACATACCATATGTCTAACTTAAATTTACTTTCCCAATCTATAGTGTTTCTTCCGTTCACCTGAGCCCAGCCTGTAATTCCAGGGAGTACATCGTGCCTTCTCATTTGCTCTGGTGTATAATACTCTAAATATTGTACTAGCAAAGGTCTAGGGCCGATAAAGCTCATCTCACCTTTAATTATGTTGATTAGTTGAGGGAGTTCGTCAATACTTAACTGCCTAAATATGCTCCCAAGCTTTGTAATTCTTTGTACATCAGGTAGTAGTTGACCGTTCAAATCGGTATCCATTGTCATTGTCCTTAGTTTATATATGGTAAATATCTGCCCATGTTTACCGGGACGCAGCTGCTTAAAAAAGATAGGTCCTTTTGTAGTCAACTTTGTCAGCAACATAGCTAATAAGAGAAATGGACTCGATAAAATTAGGATTATTATTGCAAAGAAAATATCCAACATATATTTAATGATATTTTTATATATTTTCATTTAATATGAGTATCTCCTTTGTAAAAATTTATCAATATTATGATACACCTAATCTAAGTTATATACAATACTGGGCCATTATCATACGACTTACGTAAGAACTATATAGCCATAAAAAAACTTCCACCTATTGATAATAATTGGTATAATTATATTAGGTTATTTTTGGCATATACAAATACAACCATACGAGGTTATTTATAATGCAATATAAAATAAGGGCTTTCTTGCTAGTAATTTTTGATTTAGTATTAATAAATTTTGGTTTTCTATTTACATACCTTCTCAGGTTTGAGTGGAATTTTAATAGTATACCTCAAGATTTTATCAACCAAATTCCAAAACTAATGATTGTTTCATGTGCAGTCAAAATCACTACATACTTCATTCTACGCCTATACTCTAGCCTATGGAGATACGCTGGCGCATACGAGCTTAGCAAGATTTTGTTGGCTTCTTTTATAAGCAATGTAATTATGCTAGGATACATATTTATTTCTCAGACGGCTGTACCGCGTAGTATTTTTATTATGACCTTCTTTATTGACTGCTTCATGATAGGCGGGATACGCATGGGCTATAGGGTATTTAGAAGAATTGTCCGTGGCGATATATTGATGATGAAGAACAACAAAAAGGTTATGCTTATTGGTGCAGGTGATGCAGGAGCATCCCTTATAAATGAGTACAAGATGCATCCAGAGCTTAGGTGTACCCCAGTAGCATTAATTGATGACAACCCTGGTAAGGTTGGCAAGAAGCTCAATGGAATACCTGTCGTTGGAACCAGGGCATATATTGTGAGGGAAGCGGAGGAAAAGCAAGTTGATGAAATAATTATTGCAATACCCTCGGCACCTTCCAAGACCATAAATGAGCTTTATACTATTTGTTCAAATACTCGCTGCAAGGTAAAAATTCTACCGTCCCTTTCTCAGCTTATAGATGAGTCTGTTTCAGTGCAAAAAATTAGAGATGTAAATATAAAAGACTTATTAGGTCGTGATCCGGTAAGTCTTGAAAACTCTGAGATAGGGGATTTATTGAAGGATAAAACTGTTTTGGTAACCGGTGGGGGAGGTTCTATTGGCTCAGAACTGTGTAGACAGATAGCTATCTTTTCACCAAAGCACCTCATTATTTTGGACAATTACGAGAACAATGCCTATGATATCCAAAATGAGTTGGTAAAAAATAAGCCCAACCTCAATCTCACAACTATTATTGCAAATATCCGTGAAAAGGCAAGGCTTGAATACATATTTAAACAATACAGACCAAACATAGTGTTCCACGCTGCTGCTCACAAGCATGTACCTCTCATGGAAGCCAACCCTACAGAGGCTATAAAAAACAATGTATTTGGGACATTGAATGTCGCAGAATGTGCGGACAAGTTCTCGGTTGAGCGATTTGTAATGATTTCAACCGATAAAGCAGTAAATCCAACCAACATCATGGGTGCCACCAAGCGAATTGCCGAGATGATAATTCAGGCATTTGACAAGCAGAGTAAAACTGAGTTTGTAGCTGTAAGATTTGGAAACGTACTGGGCAGCAATGGAAGTGTAATTCCTTTATTCAAGAAACAGATAGAGCAGGGCGGTCCTGTAACAGTAACTGACCCTGAAATTATACGATACTTCATGACCATACCTGAGGCAGTGCAGCTAGTCTTGCAGGCTGGCGCTATGGCTGAGGGTGGTGAAATATTTGTACTGGATATGGGTGAGCCTGTCAAGATTTATGATTTAGCTAGAAACTTGATAAAGCTTTCCGGATTTGAGCCTGATGTAGATATTCAGATAGAGTTTACAGGCTTACGCCCAGGGGAGAAGCTTTATGAAGAGCTGCTATTAGCAGAAGAGGGCGTTGAGGCTACCAAACATAATAAGATTTATGTTGCAAAGCCATTGTATACCGACCTTGCCATGCTAAAGAGAGAAATTGAGTGCTTGAAGGACATAATAATGACAAATGCCGATGAGGCAAGAGAGTATATTAAAGTAATAGTACCAAACTACAAGTGCGCAGGGGACAACTAAGCTTTAAGTGAATTAATAGTGTAGGTAGACAACAAAAATAGATAAATCAGGAGGGTGCATACTAATGAATAGATACGCCGTTATTCTTGCAGGTGGAGGGGGCACAAGGTTCTGGCCACTGAGCAGACAGAATTCGCCCAAACAATTATTAAATCTTAGTGGCAATGACATTATGATAAATGAAACAATTGCACGACTAGAAGGGGTAGTGCCCATCAATAATACTTTCATAGTAACTGGTGAAGCTCAGGCTGCCTCCCTAAAAAGCATGATTTCCGATAGTCTGCCCAAACAAAATATTATTTGCGAACCAGTTGGGAGAAACACGGCACCCTGCATCCTTTATTCTGCTATGTTGCTTGAGCGGTATCATGGTGAAGGCGTTATGTGTATATTGCCTTCTGACCATTTTATTGAAGATATTGCACATATGCAGCATACGCTCAGCAAGAGTATGGAGATGGCAGAGCAAAGTGATAGTCTTTTTACTATAGGAATCAAACCCACCTTTGCTGCTACGGGCTATGGGTACATATGCTTTGACAAGAAAAAAGAGAACAATGGATTTTATACGGTCGAAGATTTTGTAGAAAAGCCATCTTTTAAAGTTGCCGAGCATTATTTCAGAAGCGGCCAGTATCTTTGGAATAGCGGCATGTTCATCTGGAAAACCTCTGTGATAATTGAAAGCTTCAGAAGGTTTCTACCAAAGATGTATGATAAGATGCAAGAGATTATGGAAAGCATGCCAGCTGCCAATTATGTTGGGGAAGCGCAAGCTACACATGCTCCAACTGGCAAAATAAGCCAACTTTATCCGCAGCTTCAGAGTATATCTATTGATTTCGGTATTATGGAGCGAGCTGACAATGTATTGGTTATTCCCGGTGACTTTGGCTGGAATGATGTTGGAAGCTGGGATTCGCTTGGTGCCATATTCAAACCCGACGAGAATGGCAATATAATAAAAGCCCAGCATATCGGTATAGACACCAAGAACTGCATTGTATATGGAAACGGTAGGCTAATCTCCACAATTGGCTTAGAGAGCTTGATAGTAGTCAATACCGAGGATGCCTTGCTGATTTGTCCGAAGTCCAGGGCTCAGGATGTAAAGACAATAGTGGAAAAGCTCAAGCAGGACGGAAAAGGAGATTTGCTGTAGAGATGGATATACAGAGTAGTTTTTTCTTTCTCTAGTTTTATCAAAATTAACACATTAGTTATAAAGCCTATTAGCTATAAAGCCTATTAGTTATATAACACATTAGTTATTAAACTTATTAGCGAAGTAAATATTCTTATCAATGTGGGAGGTAATCCATGCTTAGCCCAAAATCCAAAATATTTGTTGCAGGACACCGTGGCCTTGTCGGATCAGCAATAGTGAGAAGGCTGGAGAAGGACGGCTGCAGCAATTTTGTCAATAGAACACATTCCGAGCTAGACCTTACAAACCAGGCAGCGGTAAATGAGTTTTTCTCTGATGAAAGGCCCGAATACGTATTTCTGGCGGCAGCAAAGGTAGGCGGCATTTATGCCAACAACACCTACCCGGCAGATTTCATTATGCAGAACGAGCTTATTCAGTGCAATGTCATAAATGCCGCGCACAAGTACAACGTAAATAAGCTTTTATTCCTAGGTAGCTCTTGCATTTATCCCAAGCTATGCCCTCAGCCCATAAAGGAGGAATATCTTCTGACAGGTGCACTTGAGCCAACCAACGAAGCATATGCTTTGGCTAAGATTTCAGGACTCAAGATGTGTCAGTTCTATAATACACAATACGGAACAAACTTCATAAGCACTATGCCCACAAACCTATATGGGCCAAACGATAACTTTGATTTAAATAATTCTCACGTACTGCCAGCGCTTATGAGAAGGTTCCATGAAGCAAAGCTTAATAATGCAAAGGAAGTAGTGCTTTGGGGTACGGGCACTCCGCTAAGAGAATTCCTGCATGTTGACGATTTGGCGGACGCATGTGTTTACCTGATGAATAACTATAACGGAAATGAATTTTTCAATGTAGGAACAGGGCAAGACGTTACTATTCTTGAGCTTGCAAAAATAATAAAAAGGGTAGTAGGTTATAATGGAGAGATTGTACTAGATAGCACTAAGCCTGATGGAACACCTAGAAAACTGCTTGATGTCAGCAGGCTTGAGCGTGCCGGGTGGAAGGCCTCAATACAGCTGGAGGACGGAATATCAAGCACTTATAATTGGTTTCTATCCAATTATTGCAGCCAAAAGTAGCGTTGAAAAATGCCCCAAGAAATTTTATTATGCCTGCAACCTTTTGGAGTAATTTTACGTCTATATTACAGATGTATACTCTGCTTTAATCAAACAGTAACAAATCGCCATAAAATTACCAAAATATTAATTTTTCTTTACGAGCAATTAATGGTATAATCCTATTAATCATATTATTAGATATATAAATGGAAGTAAAGCAATATTAAAGTGTTAGGGGTGTCGTTTTTGAGTAAAAAGATATTAATTGTTGATGATGAAAAAAATATAGTCGATATTTTAAGGTTCAATCTAAAGAAAGAAGGCTACGATACAATTGAAGCCTATGATGGTGAGCAAGCTATAGAACTTGCATTATCCCAAAATCCCGATTTGATTCTTTTGGATATTATGCTTCCCAAAATGGATGGTTTTACTGTTTGCAGAAAGCTCAGACAAACTATTGCAACTCCTATTCTTATGCTGACGGCAAAGGAAGAAGAAGTGGATAAGGTTTTGGGTCTTGAACTTGGAGCAGACGACTATATAACCAAGCCATTTAGTCCAAGAGAGCTCATGGCGCGTGTCAAGGCTAATCTTAGAAGACTTACACCACCTGAAAATCCAGTGGCTCAACAATCTCATGTAAATAAATATGGTGACCTTATTATTGATGTTGACCGCTATGAGGTCAGAAGAGATGAAGAGGTTATAGAGTTGACACTTAGAGAGTTTGAGTTGGTTAAGTTCCTTGCTGCACAACAGGGAACAATATTCTCTAGAGAAACATTACTCGAGAAGGTTTGGGGTTATGAATATTATGGCGATGTCAGAACGGTTGATGTTACTGTGAGAAGAGTTAGAGAAAAGCTCGAGCAGGACCCTGCGGTACCTCAATACATTATTACTAAGCGCGGTGTAGGGTATTATTTTAACAAATTCTAAGATATAAAGTTGAAAGGAAACTGCCGTTGCTATGAAGTTCTGGAGGCGTTTTATAAGGTTACTGCGAAGTTTGCAGTGGAAACTAGTTTATATATTTATGTCAATGTGCGTTATTTTGGTGGTTGTGGTATATGTTGTAATAAACTCTGGACTCAGAAATATTTATTATGATAGCTTTAAGACTGAGATAACCAATGGATATAAGAATTGGGAAGGGATTCGTATTGTAAATAGTAATACACCTATTTCCAATGAGGAGCTTATTAGTTTATTCAAGGAAAAAGGCGATGACAAAAGCTATTTTGGTGTTAGGGAATACTTAACGATGACCATTATAGATATTAATGAGGATAATAAGCCGACGAGAAATATTTTATATTCGTCTGACAAACAATTCTCAGAGACACCTGAAAAATTTGTTGAGGAGTTATATGCAAACTCCGAAAACCTTATTTCTATATGGGCCCAACGGGGCTTTAAAGAAAATGAAACTCTTATAAAAGATGGAGATAGTCAGTATTTTGAGTATATACTTCAGCCTAAAGGCAGAGAGGATATAATATTTTACTTTGCATATCAAAAGGATGCGTGGGCAGATATTTTATCCAAATTCAATAGCCTTATATTCACAAGTGCTATCTTTGCAGTATTATTATCCTTAGTTTTAGGCTATCTACTTTCAAAGACAATTACTTCACCTATAGTAAGCGTTATGCACAAGGCCGAAAAGGTTGCAGAGGGACAGTTTGACCAACCGCTTGCTGTTAAGTCAGCCGACGAGATAGGCAACCTCACCAAGACCTTTAACTATATGGCACATGAGCTAAAAAAGACACTTGTAGAGATATCCAGTGAAAAGAATAAGGTTGAAACCATTATAAATTATATGGCAGATGGTATAATGGCATATGGGCTTGATGGCAGGACGATACACGTAAATCCTGCTGCGCGTAAGTTATTCGGTCAAGCTGCCGAGGAAATGTCCTTTGCTGAATTTGCCCAAAAGGTTGGCTTAAAAGTTAAAGTTGAAGATATTGTATATTTTGAAAACTCACCTGTTAGTGAATCGGACGCAATTATAGATGATATGTATGTAAAGGTCTATTTTGCTGTGTTCACCGATACCAATAAGAAACCAGAAGGTATTATTGTAGTTCTCCATGATGTTACTGAACAGCAAAAACTAGAGGCAATGAGGCGTGAGTTTGTTGCCAATGTTTCTCATGAGCTTAGAACACCAATTACTTCAATAAAAAGTTATACAGAAACTCTTCTAGATGGTGCTGCCGAAGACAAAGAAACTACCGAGCGTTTCCTTTCAGTTATTAATTCAGAGGCCGATAGAATGACACGTCTAGTCAAGGATTTGCTGCAATTATCGAGATTGGATAACCAGCAAATGAACTGGAAAATGCAGAATATTTCTCTAGCCTCATTGACAAAGGAGATTGTGGAGAGAATGCAAATTGAAGCGGCTCAAAACAATCAGAAGCTAGAATGCTTTGTAATTGGGGATATACCTTTGATTACAGCAGATAACGATAGGCTCGAACAGGTTATTGTAAATCTTATAAGCAATGCGTTAAAGTATACTGCACCCGGCGGTAGTATTACGGTTTATGTTGGAAAGCTGTATAATGACGTCTATATCAAGGTTACCGACAATGGCATCGGTATCCCAAATGATGCTCTACCACGAGTGTTTGAACGATTCTATAGAGTGGATAAGGCAAGGTCTAGAGATATGGGAGGCACTGGCTTAGGATTGGCGATTGCAAAAGAAATAATTCAGGCTCATGGTGGTTCTATTAGCATTGCGAGTGAATATGGTAAGGGCACTGAGGTAACAGCAAAGCTACCTTCAGCAGTGTAAGCTTATTTTGAATGGATTGACTGAGGTAACAGCAAGGCTACCCTCAGGAGTGTAAGTTTATTTTGTATGGACTGACTGAGGTAACAGAAAGGCTACCCTCAGCAGTGTAAATGTATTTTAAATGGGATGTAATGGATTTGTAACACATTTTATATTATAATAATATTAGTGATGGTTAGATTTTGCTTCTTTGTTACTCAGCCAATAGGTCTTTATGAGGTGAAAAAGTGAAAAAGAAATTATTAGCATTTATTATAATTATGTGTTTTTGTTTATCTTCCGCTGCAGTCCCTGCTTTTGCAGGTGATATTATTGATATTACCAAGCCAGAAGGTGATATGGTATCTGATAAGGCTGTCATCTCAATTTGCGGAATATGTGTTTATGATGAAACCTTTATCGAAGTTTTTTACTTTGACTCAAAGGCATCGGAATACAAAGTTCTCCCTACTGTTGACGGGGACAATGTTGTTAAGGTTGGGAACGGTAAGATTTATGCCAAGAATTATGAGCTTAAGTCAAAGGGTGACAACAGCATAAAGATAAAGGCCTACACAGCAAAGACCAAGGATAAGCCGCAAGAAAGCTTGTACACTATTACAGTATCAGAACCCAAGAAAAAGAACTGGGTTGACGATATTAAGGACGGCGTTCTAAATGTTGTTGATTTCCTTAAAAAATTATAAGATGGATAAGAACAGTGCATAGAAGAAAATATGGATATTATACTGAAAAATTTAAGACTTTATTGTTAGCCGCACTAGTGGTTACATGTATCATACAGGTAGGAATTCTGTGGAGTAGTCAATCCGGCAGTTTTCCTTTTTCTTTTTTAGACTCCATCTTTACGTCAAATCCGATGTCACAAGCCACATCAGATGATGTAAAGGCTGATTTCGTACGTCCATATAAGGTTATACTCTCATCAGGATATGAAAGTGATCATTTTATTATAGAAAATGGGTCGGAGGAGTACCAACTTTTGTGGGAAGGTTCTCAGAAGTTCCTTGCAAAGGTTTTAGGGGACAAGCCTAAACTAATAGAAGATTATGATCCTGATAAATGGGGTAGGTTGGTTGCTTCTAGGCCATACGCATTTGAATTCAAGACGTCTATACCCACAGAAATCATAGAGTGGGTCATTGAGACAAAGTGCTCAGATGAGGGCCCAAAAAACATATACAAGTATATTGTTAGCCCTAATGATATTGATAATAATTACAGCGATATGATATACATAAGATCCGCGGATAAGATATATTCCTACGAATTACCAGCCAATACTACTGAGTCTATTGGCAAGGATACCTTCGCAAGGCTGTACAATTCTTATATAACTAAGCCAAACGCAAAAAACTATGAATTTGCATTTGAGAAATTTAGAACTAAACAGGGTGCTTTTTCTCAGGACATACTGACACCAATTACTAAAGTAAGCTATGAGCTTTATTCTGATGTCGAAATTAGCCCATTGTTCGAGAGCAGTATACAAAATGGTAACTATGACCTAGATGCGATTTCGCAAAAGCTATTCGGTGACTCGGTAATTGACCTTTTTCCAGATTATGATCAAAATGGTGCTTTAGTATTTAAAAACGGAGAGAATATATACAAAGTTTATAAGGATTCAACACTAGAATACAGATATATAGGACTTCAAGTTCCTTCAGAGAAGCCAAAAATTTTAGATGCATACAAAAAGGCAATTACATTTATGATCGAACATAGCAAGCACAATAAGCTTCTATCGGGTGTGAATGTATATCTAAAATCAATCGAAGAAAAAACCTTGTCATATGTGTTTGAATTTGATATTACCATAGATACTAAAGAAGGGCAGGTTCCTATACTTTTAAATAATTATGAAGTAGGCGGTAATAAGCTTTCAAGTATTATTTCTATAGAAGTAAACAGCAAGAGGGTTACACATGGGCAATGGGTTGCAATGACATTTAATCCTTCTGACTATAATAATGAATATCAGCTCAATATTTCGGAAATAGCGGATAGTCTGGCTACTAATTATCCAACACTTGATACTGCAATGATATCTATCAGAGATGTAGAAGCATGTTATGTACTAAAGAGATATACCGAAAAGTCTATTTCTGTTTCACCAAGAGTTGCAATTTTTACAGAAGATAACTGCTATGATATACCACTCAGACAATCAAACCAAAAATGATGTTCATTGGAGGACAGTTAGTAAATTCAGCAAGTAAATTAAGATATTAAGTTAACCAACAATAATGCTTGAATGTAAAATTACATCGAAAGCATAGAGGGGCAAGATTTATGGATTGGAAGCGAGCTAAAAACATACTTATATTAACATTTATTATACTCAATGTGTGCTTGTCAGTAATACTATATAACATTTACAGGGTTGAGGAAGTATCTGATGAAACAATCAGAAATACTAGAAAAATACTAGAGCTTAACAATGTTCGTATAGAGTGTCCAATACCTAAGCAGATAGTAGAGGATCAAATGCTTCAGTATGCTGAACAAGAACTCAATCGCTCGGATATTCTTAAATGGTTATTTGGTGCCACATATAAAAATAGCGGAATAGGCAGATATGTAAATGGAAGTAAGGTTCTAGAGTTTAAAACGGCATTTAATTTTATATACACCGACAATACTGCTAAAGTAGATGTTAGCAAAATTACTAACAAAGATAGCGCGGATGCATTTGTTAAGTCCTTTTTTAAGGATTCATGCGTACCTTTTGATACAGAATTTGTCTTAGATGGGCATTACCCCGCAATCAAAGAGGGAGACAGCATAAAAATTATGTACAAGGGAGTATATAAAGGGCACAGTGTATTTGATAATTACATACATGTTCAAATTGATGATGAGGGTGCTCTCACAGTAGAATATAGCTATAAGAAGCCTCTAAAGATAACTCCAAGCAAGCAAAATGTATCTCCAGCCTTTGAAATCCTTATAAATAGGATGACAAAAGAGCCAGGCATTGATATTACTCAGGTGGATATAGGTTTTAAGGGTTATACTTTTGTCGAGGACACCAAAACGCTATATGAGGGACTGGCGTGGAGAATTGTAACTTCCAACGGGGATGAATATTACTTTAATGCAAGAAATGGAGACGATATTTTAGCAAAAGCAACAACTGAAGAGACATCGAAATAATTATTATATTGCATATAATTGGTATAGAATAATTGTATACTTAGTGATATAATAGTGTGGAATAATTCTAGGGTCTTGCTTTTTGCTTTTAACATACTGCATTTTTACAAACATTTTGCGATGAATTTTACTTAAGCAACAAAGGATAAAGGCAAATATTCTACCATATTTTTAGATGGTGTTAGAAGGTTGGTGTAAATAGATTTGGAAAAGTTTATAATAAACGGTCCATGTACTCTCTCAGGAGAAGTTACTATTAGTGGTGCAAAGAATGCTGCAGTGGCTATTTTGCCTGCTGCGCTTATGATAGATGGCGTTAGTAGAATAGAAAATGTACCAAATATTATGGATGTCAAGGTTCTTATAGATATTCTTGGCAAATTAGGTGCAGACATTACTATAGAAAATGAAAATACAATTATATGTGATTCAACAAAGGTAAATACTTGGACGGCTCCATATCAATTAGTTAAGAGTATGAGGGCGTCCTATTATTTGTTAGGGGCACTGCTTGCTAGGTTTGGCAAAGCAGAAGTTTCCTTGCCCGGGGGCTGTGATTTTGGTTTTAGGCCAATCGACCAACATATAAAGGGTTTTCAGGCAATGGGCGCAACTGTAGAAATTGAGCATGGTATCGTAAAGATATCAGCAGATGAACTTACAGGTGCACAGATTTATCTTGATGTTGTTAGCGTAGGTGCTACTATTAACCTTATGCTTGCAGCAGTTATGGCAAAAGGACAGACCATTATTGAAAACGCAGCAAAAGAACCTCATGTAGTTGATGTTGCAAATTTCTTAAACGCCATGGGAGCTAATGTAAGAGGTGCTGGAACAGACGTTATCAAGATCAAGGGAGTGCCTGCCCTAAAGGGTGGCTGCACCCATTCAATAATTCCTGATATGATAGAAGCTGGTACATTTATGATTGCAGCGGCTGCTACCAAGGGTGAGGTCGTTGTCAAGAACATTATACCAAAGCATATGGAGTCATTGACTGCAAAGCTTATTGAGATGGGTATAAAGGTAGTTGAGGACGAAGACGCTATTACTATTTCAAACAGTGGTATAGTTAAGAATGTCAATATCATGACACTGCCATACCCTGGGTTTCCTACCGATTTGCATCCTCAGGCTGCAGTGCTGCTCACTTTAGCAAAGGGACTCAGCACAATTACTGAGGGAGTCTGGGACTCAAGATTTCAGTATGTTGACGAGCTCAAGAGAATGGGAGCAAAGATACGTGTAGAGGGTAGGATTGCGGTTATTGAAGGTGGAATTCCTATTTCAGGTGCACCAGTTAAGGCAACTGACCTTAGAGCAGGGGCTGCAATGGTATTAGCAGGTCTTGTTGGAAGTGGTACTACAGAAATAACAAACATTAAATATATTGACAGAGGCTATGAAAATCTGGTTTCCAAGCTAAGAGCGCTAGGAGCAGATATTTCAAGGGCTCCAATAGAATGCAATCTCGACACATAAAACTATTAGGCTAGCAGGAGAATATAGATGATAAAGTTTTGCAGTTTGTTCAGCGGAAGCAGCGGTAATGCCCTATTTATAGGGACAGAACGGACAAAGCTTCTGATTGATGCGGGCCTTAGCGGAAAACGAATATTAGAGGCGCTTTGTTCTATCGGAGAAAATCCAGCAGAACTCAGCGCTATATTAATTTCACATGAGCATGTAGATCATGTGAGGGGAGCTGGAATATTATCAAGAAAGCAGGATATTCCTATCTATGCAAATGAGTCAACTTGGGACGCAATGGAAACTGGTCTAGGGCCAGTTAAGTTAGAAAACAGAAAGTGCTTCACAACAGGTTGTTGTTTTGAAATAGGGGATATATGTGTTAGGCCGTTTGGCATTCCACATGATGCAGCCGAGCCGGTAGGGTATAACTTTATGGCAGAGGGCAAGAAGATTACTACAGCTACCGATATTGGGCATGCTACACAGGAATTGATTGATAATATATCGGAAAGTGACCTTTTATTACTGGAGTCAAACCATGACATAGAGATGCTAAGGGTTGGACCGTATCCGTGGCCGCTAAAGAAGCGTATTCTTGGAGATCATGGGCATTTATCAAACGAAATAGCGGCCAAGATTATAGCGCACATGGCAGAAAAGGGTAGCAAAAAGTTTATACTGGGTCATTTAAGCCATGAAAATAACTTTCCAGAATTAGCATATCAGACGAGCTTTAATGCCTTGACTGAAAAGAAGATTGCTGTTGGGAGCGATGTGATGCTAGAGGTAGCACACCGAGACAGAGCTGGTAGTATAAATATTCTGTAGGTAGAGACAGTAAGCACCGCACCGAGACTGAGCTGGGCAGCATAAATATTATGTAAGGTGGTAGTGGGATTGGCAGGCAGTATAAATACGGTATATTATTCATCACCATGTATCAGATAGAATAAGCTTGGTGATATTAAGGTATAAAGCATTATTAATTTTGCGATTCTTGTTCGCCACTAGAAATAAGGATTAATTATGAAGATAACCATTGCAGCAGTGGGAAAATTGAAAGAAAAGTATTTAAAGGACGCGATTGCCGAGTACAAGAAGAGGCTTTCGCGTTTTACTGATATTGAACTAATTGAGGTTGATGACGAGCATGCTCCCGACAACCTAAGTCCTGCACAAGAACAACAGGTTAAACAAAAGGAAGCTGAACGTCTCATGAAGCGTGTAAGGGAAGGAAGCTATATTGTGTTGTTGGACGTATCGGGTGAACAAATAGACTCAGAGGGTTTTGCAAAAAAGCTTGACAGTATTATGTTGTCAGGTGGCTCTCACATTACATTTATAATAGGAGGAAGCTTAGGACTGGACGAAAGCCTTATTAAGGCTGCAAGCTACAGAATATCTCTATCCAAAATGACATTTCCTCACCAGCTCGCAAGGGTTATATTGCTAGAGCAGGTATATCGTGCATTCAAGATAATGCGCAATGAAACATATCACAAATGAGTTTGAAATAAGTCGCAGGAATGAACAATCTAAAGGACATAGGTATAAAAACTTATACTGGCTGATGAAGGGGGTAATTTTAATAAAAATGCAAAGTATCCAAGAGTTCAATATGATAGATGAAAGCAACAAAGTGAAACCAAATTATGATTTAAGTAATAAAGAAATATCTATTGAATTACACATCAGTAAAGACAAAGAATTATGCATTATAGGGAGAATAGACAACAACTATATATTCTGGTGTTCCCTAACTAATATTAACGATAAGGAACATAATGAGAAAATATTTGATTGTGTTGCAAATAGAAGTTTTACAGCAGTTTCACAAGAATATAAGGCTCTAGGAACTGATAAGTATCTAGAAATACAAGAGTGGTATTGTTGTGCAATCACAAGAACATCAGTTAAGGGAATGTTATGGGCTACACCGTTTGGAACTTATTACGGATTCGAAAACAGAGAGGAACACGGTAAGTTCTTTTCTGACCATATTGTTGCATTATTTGATACTCTACTCAAGTTGTGTAATTTCAGAATTGATGAACTAAGGTATTTACATATACTAGAGCATTATCTTGAGTTATTTAGAAAAGAAAGTGACTATAGATATTATTATGTAATGAAACCTTTGATGTCAATATTGGAAAAGGAATCGTATTTAAGGGTTTGTCCTGATGAAAGAGTAAGGAATTTATATTTAGAGTGTATGAAGGAATGCAGTTCATTATATAATCGATATATGACAGCGGTAAGATAAGAACAATATGTTAGTTACATAAACACAATCTATTGGACAATAAAGAGAAGCAATAAAGGTATACATAAAAGCATTTAGTGCTACCATTAGGATCATTATTCAAAATCCTAAGCAATTCCACACTCAGCCATTATAATGATCTGATGTGAGTTTTTTTATGTAGATATAAATAGTCATATGAATTATAGTTAACCAATAAATTTCATATAAATTAAAATTACATAGTATGACTAAAATATTAATTGGAAAAAAAGTCGGACATTTCTAAAACTCCTATGATATCATAGTCTCATCTTAAGATATTTAAGGAGCGCGCCCTTATGAATTATTATGAGCGGATACAAAAATCCATTGAGTACATTGAAACCAATATTGAGAATGAGATTGACTTAAATCAAGCAGCCAGAGAGGCTTTTATGTTGCAGTCAAACTATTATCGAATGTTTTTTGCTCTTGTAGGCTTTACTGTAAAGGAGTATATACGACAACGTAGAATAAGCCTTGCAGCATCTGAGTTGCTAGACAGTGATAATAAAGTGATGGACATTGCGATTAAGTATGACTTTGAGAGTCAGGACTCGTTTTCCAGAGCATTCAAACGTATTACTGGATTTTTGCCCAGTCAATTCAGACAAAATCAGTCAGTATATAGTTTTGAAAGGGTGAGTGTTATGGATAAATATTTTGAAATTCAAGATAGTGGGTTGCTTGAAAAGTACCCAGATATTAAGGTGTTAAAGAAACTTGAACCAGTTAGGGTGGCGTACTACTGTTACTATGGAATAAACCCTGAACATCAGGCATTTTTAGTGGTAAATGAATGGCTCAAAAAATGTGGATTGGATATGGAGAAGGACGGCCTAAGAATATTTGGCTACAATAATCCAGGTCCTGAATCGCAAGAACAGCAGGAGTACGGGTACGAGGTATGCGTTACAATTAGTGACTCGGTTAAGGTTGAGGATGAAAGAGTAAAGACCAAGCTATTAGAAGGCGGCCTATATGCTGTTGCAGCAGTTAAGAAAGGTTCAAATGGTGATATTGGAGAAGAAATTATGAAGGCATGGCAGCGCTTTCAAAGCTGGCTCCAGGACAGTAAGTACGTCTATGGAGGACACCAATGGCTAGAGGAGCATTTAGGTTTTGATGACGCATTTAATCATGTTGGTGGAATTGATTTATATATGCCTGTTAAATTAAAAGAATAAGAAACGACATAATATGTGCAACATACAATATATTTTATAAATAAAACAGGTTAAGAACAAAACATGTTAAGACAAAAAATAAGTAAAGGCTTGAAATAGTTTATATTTCAAGCTTTTACTATGTACATATGGGTGCAAGTTCACGTGCGATGCAAGTTCACGTGCGGTGCAAGTTCACGTGCGGTACAAGTTTACATGTGGTACAAGCTAACATATGGTGTAAGCTTGCATGGGCCACAAGGTCAAAAGAGCAATTTTAAGCTGAAGTAAACTTGAGCCCGAATATACCTATCAAAATTAAACCTAGAAAAACAACTCTTTGTACACTAAGTGCTTCATTGAATAGGAAGATTCCTAATATTACTGTACCCAAGGCACCAATACCCGTCCAGATTGCATATGCAGTACCTATTGGGAGTGATTTTGTTGCAAGTGACAAGAGATAGAAGCTTATTACCATTCCCCCCAATGTAATCAAGGATGGGTATAGCTTTGTAAATCCATGAGAATACTTGAGCCCCATAGCCCAGATTACTTCAAAAATTCCTGCAATAAAAAGATAAATCCATGCCATTTATATTTGCACCTCCTTTAGCTAAAAAATAAAGCCAAGAAGATATCATCTTGATACCTCCCAGGCTTTTATCCCTCCGTGACACAGCCATATAGCTGTGAGTTATCTCTTGGTCACAAGTCCAGTAAAAAAGAATGCAAGCAAGCTGTTAGCTGCTTCTGTTGGAACAATCAATACTGCTGTGCACTATTTGTATACTGCGGAACCCTAGATAACTTATTAATACATTTTTTTATATACTTACTTGAGCTTATTATATAACTTATTGCAGCTTGTCATATAACTTAGTGTAGTTTATTATATATATTTTAATAAAGCAAGTCAATTATCTTGCGAATATATCAGTATCGGCTCTATTTATTATCAGTATTTACCAAGCATATATATCAGTATCTACGCCGCGTATTATCAGTATTTAGCATACATATATATTAGTGGTTTACCATGTATAATTCAGTTGATCTCTGTATATATCTTGTACATTTAATTTTATGTAACCTTACCATACTCAACTATTTGTACTGAGCACTTATACTGCGTGTTCCTCAAGTATGTTTTTGAGTGCAGAAATTGAACTGGTATGAGACCGTGCAATCTTGATATTCCGACCTTTGACCTCGCTCAACGCGCAACGTATCATTTTGTGTGAAACGGTATTAGTAAACAGTACCAACAAGTCAGGGTTTCCAATATCTCTTAGACTACTGGACATTTTGGGGTATACTTTCGCTTTACATTTGTACTCACCGCAAAGGTTTTTATATTGACGAAGCATACATTCGTTTCCTCCTACTATTACTACACTCATATCAATTCTCCTTTTAACTCTCTTCTTAATTTTTATAATTTCTCTTATCCTTATTAATCTATTTAACTTCCTTGAATTCTTTAAATAATTAGAAATACTTCTTAAGTATTTCTCTTCTCTTTATTGGTTTGGATTACGTGCCGGACTGCTGTGATTGGGTGTGAGAATATCATTCTTGGCCCAGAAAACCGCATTACCTCACGAATGTTTTCACGCATGTCAGGTTTATAGCAATGCACCTTGCAGTTTGAGCAAAAGGTCTTGGTCTCCATAAAAGGACACTTATCGCTGCGCTGCCTTGAGTAAGAATCAAGTTCCGAACATTCCTTGCAAAGACCATGCTTACCTCCATGCTTCTTTTTGCAATACAAGGCAATCATTTGTGACACAAGCTTTTTTTCTTGGTCACGCTTTGTCAGAATACTCTTAGGCATTACTATTACCCTCCCTCCGACAGTGCATATAGTTAGCAATGGCTAACTAGCACACTTAAAATATGCGGCTCAACTATGGTTAGACGCCGCTAACTAATAATATCATACTTTCTTTTAAGTGCAAAGTCAATGAGTATTAACAAGAAAATTTACTTTGCAAATCCGTTCAGTGCTTAAACTTATAAATTCCTATATTCTAAAAAAATAAGAGAAAAGCAAATGCTTTTCTCTTATTTGGAGCTGGCGGACGGAATCGAACCCCCGACCTGCTGATTACAAGTCAGCTGCTCTACCTGCTGAGCTACGCCAGCGCAATGGTGGGAACTATAGGGCTCGAACCTATGACCCTCTGCTTGTAAGGCAGATGCTCTCCCAGCTGAGCTAAGCTCCCATTTAGCTGTCAATAAATGCAGTCGTTGTCTGCAAGAGGTATTATAGCACAGCAGTTTTTAGTAAGTCAACTATTATTTTATTGTTAATATTTACTACTAAATTGGTTTGCTTGCACCTTTCAATTTACAATATTATGGCTTTTTAAATATGCAATATTATGGCTTTTTAAATTTGCAATACTATGACTTTTTATATTTGTAATATTATGGCCTTATAAAATATCTTTACCAAATAATTATTTATTTTTATATGAAATTTTGTAATAATAAAGCTATACCAAAAAACAAATAGGAGGAGTGATTTCATGATACCAACCCCACATATAAATGTCAGTGAAAAGGGCATTATTGCCGAAACCGTTTTAATGCCTGGAGATCCATTGCGTGCAAAGTTTATAGCAGAGACTTATCTAGAGGACGCTCAGCAGTTTAATACTGTTAGAAATATGTTTGGCTATACAGGTACCTACAAAGGCAAGAAGATTTCAATAATGGGTTCAGGCATGGGGATGCCATCGATAGGCATTTATTCATATGAACTATTTAACTTCTACGGAGTAAAGAATATTATTAGAATAGGTTCCTGTGGAGCAATACAAGAAGATGTAAGGATAAGGGACATTATTTTGGGTATTTCTGCTTCTACAAATTCCAATTTTGCGAGCCAGTATGGTTTGCCAGGAACATTTGCTCCAACCGCTTCCTGGGAGCTTGTAAGCAAGGCTGTGAAAATTGCAGAAGACAAGGGGATTAATATTAAGGTAGGTAATATCCTCTCATCTGATATTTTCTATGATGATGATAAGGATGTATGGAAGAGGTGGGCAAGGATGGGTGTTTTGGCTATTGAAATGGAAGCTGCGGCGTTATATATGAATGCAGCTAGAGCTGGTGCAAATGCCCTATGTGTGCTTACTGTATCCGATTCACTCGTGACCCATGAGCTCACTACTGCTGAAGAAAGACAAACCTCATTTACTAGCATGATGGAGATAGCTCTTGAGATAGCATAAATCAATATAAATAACAGTAATTATTCTATGTATTAAAACAGTAATAAATAAATGGCATAAGTAGATAAATGGATTAGTGGATTATTATAATACACACCAATTTGTAATTGCAATAAAAAACAGTTTATATTCTCAAAAAACGGCTTTATACCCATACAAGGTATTAAGCCGTTTTGATTTTGCTATGCGTTCCCAAAATAAATGCCTAACCTTCATTATTCTTTTTACCACTTCTCAAAGTACTTCTGAAAATCTTTCCCTTCAAATCCTGCCACTGGAATGGAAATAAGGGATATAGATAACTGTCCCCTGTCAATGTTCTAGTGAAGCCGAGTACAATACACATAAACAGTATTCCTGCAAGGAACCCCAAACCATTGAAAGCCCAAACAAGAATAAGTAACACAATCCTGAAGAATTTTACGGCATAGCTGAGCTCGGTGCTCTGTTGTGAAAAGGAGCCAATAGTCACAAAGGCCATATATAGTATTGTTTCAGGTACAAACCAACCAACCTGTACAGCAAAGTCCCCAAGTATTAAGCCTCCGATAATGCTAAGGGAAGTTCCCAATGAACTTGGGGTATTTAATGATGCCAGTTGTAAGCCATCTACGGCAAACTCCAGTATTAGAAATTGTACTAACAGCGGTATAGCAACAGTCTCTCTCGGGCCAATGAGTTGCAGCCAAGGTGGCAGGGCGGATACATTTTGTGTTGCAAGCAACCACAAAGGCGTAAAAATCAGAGTCAACAGAAACACGGTGTTACGTATTATTCTTATATAATTGCCTGTTATTACAGGATAGTAGTAATCCTCTGCCTGCTGTATAAAGTCAAAAAATGTGGTAGGCACCAAAATGATATTAGGAGAGTTATCTATAATAATGACAATTTTACCTTCTAGCAAATGAGATACAGCCACGTCAGGCCGTTCTGTATATCGGGCTTTAGGGAAGGGGTTAAGCCAGCTGGACTTAATTATTCCCTCAATAAGGGATTCTTGAAGCATAGTCACGCTTCTGACATCAAGATCTAGCAGTCTTCTTCTTATTTTGTCCAAATTTGATTTATCAACGATATCTTCAATATATCCAAATACTATATCCGTCCTGCTTCTATTTCCAATATTAATCATTTCAAAGGTGAGCTTTGGATCCCTGATTCTTCTTCTAATCAACGCCGTGTTGAAAACTATTGTTTCTACAAAACCATCCTTTGAACCCTTTGTTGTTTTTTCTAAATCGGGTTCTTGAATAGAACGCGTCGGAAAGGTTCTAAGATCCAATATAATGCCTTCTGTAAACCCGTCAACCAGTAATAGTGTAGGTCCAGATAGAACTTGAGTAACAATCTTGACCACGTCAGTTTCAAGACTTGTTTCGGTATATGAGACTTGAGCATCACAAAATTGCTCGGCATTTTGAAAAGAATTCATAGTTTGAGGTTGAATTTTTTGAAATTGTGCCAAAATTCGCTGAGCAATGTCGTCCTTAATGAACCCGTCCATAAATAGCATGTACGCTTTCTTGCCACCAATATTTAACCTTTTTTCTATAATATCAAAACTTGCTTCTATATTTAGATTTGCTCTCAAAAGTGTTATGCTTTGCTCCAAAGAACCAGAAATTTTTATGATTAAACACTCCAATCTAGCATAAGCTATATTTATGATTTTCTTTAAGATTCTAATTTATTCTTGATTTATGTGTATAATAAGAGTAGAATTATTCAGATTAAACATTTGTAGGAGCTTTGATATGTCACAAAAATCTAAAATATATTATTTTGCACTTGCTGCTATAATTTGCTTTGTTGATTTCATATCAAGTGGAAACAATGGGTTTGTTGAGTTGATACTTGTTTTGCTCTCCTCAATAATTGTTTTCCATATGGGTAAGATTCACTTTAGTACAAGTAGGGTTTCATATTTAGTATTGTTAATAGTTAATATAGTTGTACTAGTACTAACATATAACCATCGCGTATATTTATTAAATATTTTGCTTCTATCATGGCTCATATATAAGGTTATTACGCCTAAGATACTTAATTATAAATGGCTGTTTGAAGTATCCTTTGCCATAGCCTTTTTAATGACTTATATATCTGCATTATCAAAACATAGTTTTCCTCTGTTTATTTTCGTTTTTTACCCCGTTTATATTGTAGGTTGCAAGGTAAGGGATAAAAATATTGTAATAAATGTAAAAAGTATATTATTTGTAACTGCAAATTTCCTCATTTCAGGACTTGGACTAGCAGCATTTATTTACAAATCCCTAGGAAAAAATATTATAGATGATATATTATTCTTAAATATTAAGGCTGTGGGTACTGTTACTGCAGTGATGCTACCTTTTATAGCTCTATTCTTAATCTGGTTCACTATAAGTTTTAATATAATTCTAAAAATGATTTCACTTAAATTCACTAAAAAAGTATACTTATCCGATTTCGATGTATTATCTTATAGAAGCTCGGTATTTTATTTAGTGTATTATCTAGGAGCTGTCTTTTTTATAACTTATTTAACGCAGTTCTCCATAAGATTGAATGTATTGCAATCGTTTAAAGATATGTTTGACCCGCATGTACTGTTCAACGTGCTATTGATAGCTGGTATTTATATGCTGCTTTGTTCCTTGTTGGGCAAGGGGATTTCAAATATAATAGTCGGTTTACTCACTATTGTTGTTGTAATAGCCAATGCAATAAAAATAAAATATTTCAATGAACCGTTCTATCCATGGGATGTATATTTGATAAAAAATTTGTTTGGGATAGCTGAAGGGTATGTGTCTCTTCCGGTAGTAATTGGTGGTGCAGTTATTGTATTAGCTGCAATTACTGCTTTGATTATAATATTTAGAAAACGCGTAGCAAAGGCGCTCAAACCAAGAATATCATTATTTATAATGGTATTCTCAATATTACTCTTTGGAATAAATGCATTAATTTTAAGTACACCTCAGCTTACTTCACAGCTTAATATCCAAAAGTCATGGTACATTGGCAAGGCAGAAATGTTGGCTAATGGTGTATGGGTACAGAACTATTTTTATCTCACCGACTTGGATAAATATATAAATAAAGCACCAGTTGGTTACAGCTATGAAAAAATTAAGGAGCTTGATGAAAAGTATTATAGGGAAAGTCAAACGACACAATCCGATCAACAAAAACCAAACGTTGTAGTAATAATGAGTGAGAGCTTTTGGGACGTGTCAAAGCTAGAGGGTGTATCCTTCAATAAAGACTTGTATGAGAATGTCCATAAACTTCAAAAGGGAGAGCTTGCACCACCAGCAATAGGTGGGAGTACTGCAAATACAGAGTTTGAGGTTTTGACAGGCATGTCAATGTACTTTATCAATCCAGGGGTAATTCCTTACAATGTTTATTTGAGAACGGATACTAGTAGCATAGCAAGAGTTTTTAGAGAAAATGGATATGATACAACAGCAATGCATCCAAACTCAGGCTGGTTCTATAACAGAGACAAGGTATATAAATATTTTGGCTTTGATAAGTTCTATGACGTATATTCATTCGACAAGAGTGAATATAAAGGTGGCTCAGTTTCTGATGATGCACTTGTAAATAAGATAATTTCAAAGCTTGAGGATAAGACAACTGAAAAGCCGCAATTTATATTTGCAATTACTATGCAAAACCATGACCCGTATATTGATAAATATGAAAGTACTGACATAACAGTTACATCGGACGTTCTTAATGAAGAAGAAAAAAATACGCTTACAAATCTTGCACAGGGGCTATATGATTCTGATCAAGCACTAGGAAAGTTGATTAGCTCAATAGAGAAAAGTGGAAAGCCTACACTGGTGTACTTTTTTGGGGATCACGCATCAAGATTCGGTAGTGTACAGGATTATTACGACTTGTTTGATAGACTTGTCAACACAGACAAGGCAGAGGATTATTTGGGTAGACTAAAATACTATAAGACTCCAGTTGCTACATGGTCAAATTACCATGAAATGAGGTCTTTCCCTAATATTATTTCACCTACTCATTTAACCTATGAGATATTGAAAGACGCTGGGGTAAAATATCCAAACTACTTTAACATTCTGCCGGAATTAGAGAAGAAGTACCCTATTATGCATATTCAGAATCCTCAGCTGGTAAATAACGAGGATATTCTTGTAAAAGATTATCAAATGATACAATACGATGTTTTATTTGGAAAAAAATTCTATAATAGTAATTCCAAATATTGACTTTTAATGATTAAATTGTATAATAGTCATACAGGAGATTTGTTGGTATGACTATTACTATTTATTCATTATTTTTATTGATAATATCTTTATTGACTATTTCTATCTACTTGTACAACATAATAAGGAGTATTAGTAAGAAAGGTTCTAATCCTATCTTTATCGTATTTATAGCATTTAACGTGGTAATGCTAGTTTGGAGTATTTCCTTTACGTTTTTCCATTTTTCTATTGACCCTTATACCAGTAAATTTTGGTATAAAATTGGAGCAGTAGGATACTGCCTTTTTATACCACTAATGTTTCACTTGTCTTTACTTATATTTTTGCGACATAAAACTATGGACTATAGGTGGTCTCTTGTTTTAGTCTATATTATAGGGTTGATGTTTGTTATTACCTATGTTGAGTCAGACCTTATGCACTTGCAATTTATATATATAAAAGGTGTCTGGAATCCAATTACTTTAAAAATACCTGTATGGTATGTTCTTTATTTGCTATATTTTATGATTTGTGTAGGCATTTGTTTTACGTTTGCCATAAAGGGTTATATATCCCAATCTAAGGACGCAAAAAGACAAGGGAAAATCATGCTCATATCTACCACAGTATGCTCTGCTTTTGGATTATTTGTCAATGTTATAGCCCCATGGCTTAGGCTTACATCAGTACCTGCGATATGTGATATGGGCATTGTTATATACCTATATACCGTAAGATATATAATTGAGCACTATGATCTTATAAACATATGCCCAGAAATAGTAGCTACTGACATATTAGAGAGAATTGAAGATATGGTTTTTTTAACAGATGCCGAGGGACGCATTATTTATTGCAATGAATCGGCAACAAGTACTATAAAATACAATCCGGGGCTCATACTAGGGAAAAACATATCAATTATTATAGGTGACAATGCTCATGCATTAACCAAAGGTATTACTGAAGTAAGTAGCGAGATACAGATATACACTTCTGAAGGGGAGCCGGTACCTGTCAGAATATCTATTTCTCCAATAATTTGCATGAGAAATTCTGTTGGTAAACTATATGTATTTCATGATTTACGTATGTTGTATCAGTTAGGGCAGGAGGTCTCCCAAAAGCAGACTCTGGCAAACACGGTGATTGCTGCAAATGAAAAGCTTACAGAGCTGGACAAACTGAAGTCAGACTTTATTTGTAATATTTCCCATGAGCTGAGAACGCCATTGAACCTGATTACTAGTAGTCTCCAACTTATGAATAACAAAAGTGAGAGCACAGGAATAGATTTGGTTACCCATAGAAAATGTTTTAATGTAATACTCCAAAACACTTACAGATTAACTAGGCTTATTAATAATATTATTGATACTACCAGAATAGATGCAGGGTACCTTAATATGTACCATTTAAATAACGATATTGTTCACTTTATAGAAGATATTGTTGATGGGGTAAGGATGTATGCTCAGGAAAAGGGAATATCAATTACCTTTGATACAGATATCGAGGAAAAGATTATAGCATTTGATAACGATAAAGTTGAGAGAGTTTTTCTAAACCTATTATCTAATGCTATAAAATTCACCAATAAGGGTGGAGATATCTCTGTAGTTATAAATGATGGTACTGACTTCATAGAAATTTCTGTTGTGGATACGGGAATAGGTATTTCAAAGCAAGATCAGGAGATTATTTTTGATAGGTTTATTCAGGCAGACAAATCGCTAGCTAGAAATTGTGAGGGGAGCGGTATAGGTCTATCGCTTGTTAAGGCTCTTATAGAAATGCATCATGGACAGGTTAGGGTAGAGAGCGAATTGAATAAGGGTAGCACATTTACTGTCACTCTTCCTGTTTATCAGGTAGAGCAAGATGGTATTAACTGTAGACAATATAGTGCAGGCTTTGAGAAACACAGAGTTAATATAGAATTTTCCGATATTTACTTATAATATACTATAATTAGATTATTTATAATTAATTTACATAATTTTTGACATATACCTATATCTTCAGTTTACAGAAATCCATTATACATTAAAAAAAGGATTTTTTTTATCCTTTGGCGAATAGTTTTAATCAAGACGCTTGTTTTTAGGGGGAGATGAGCAGGTGATTATTAGTACCGATTTTACTATTGCATATAAATGTATAGCGTGTGGCACTTTCGATTTTATCAGCATTAACCTTTTTAATTTATTAAAGCAAAAACATATAAAAGAATGTTGTAGATGCGGACAGGCGCACGCTGAGTTGAGATATTATGAGGACAAAATCTCTGTTTTAATACCTTGTATTGCTTGCGGAACTACTCATGAATATATCGTAAGTGTCCAGGAGCTTAGTCAAAATAAGATTGTTAAGTTTGTATGCAAGTTTACGGGTGTTGAACATTGCTTTGTCGGGAATGACTATGTTGTAAGACAATGCATTGACTCGTTAGAACGAGAAATGGATTCAATGATGGATACCTTGGGCTATGAAAGTTTTTTTGCAAATTCCCAGGTAATGCTTGAAACTATCAATAGAATACACGACTTAGCTGAACGTGGGAGGCTTATATGCCAGTGCGGTTGCAAGGAGGTAAGTATACACTTGCATTACAAGGGTGTATTTCTTAAGTGTTCAAAGTGCTTTTGTTATAAATTTATTCCTGCTGCTTCAAATCTAGATCTTAAAATTACATTTTCTAAAAAGGCTATCATTTTAAATGATAAAAAGGCAAAGATTTCTGCCCCCATTTAATGAATAATAATATGAATAATGAAAAGCTAAATGTTAATACTATAGCTATGTGGGACATTAATACTGAGAATCTTTATTGTGATTGACAGGTATTAACACTTTTGATATAATAGCTTCAATAAAGATATTCAAATAATCTCGTCTAACAAGTAGTTTGAATAAATTTCATTTTAGTTCATTAAATTTCCTAAATTATTAAATATAAGTACGTATTAAGGTAGGTGTACTATGGATCTTGTTGACTTACAAGCAAAAACACTAGAAGATTTGCGTTATATTGCAAAAATGATGGGTTTAAAAGGCATTACAAAGCTCAAAAAGGACGAGCTAGCAGAATTAATAATTAGTAACAACTCTGACAGTAATAAATCCCTAAAGACAAGTTCAAGAACGAAGGAATTGAAACAATCACATCAAACTGATAAGCTTGATGTATCTGCTGCACAAACAGATATCAAAGAAGAAATTAAATCTACCAAAATAACTTCTGAGAAAGAAGCAGAAGCTTCAGAAAACAAATCTGAAGTAACTGATATACAACAAAATCAGACTAAGTCAGAAATTCAGTCAGTAGCAAATGAAGCCCAACCATTAAGAAAATCAAAAAGGGGAAGGCCAAGCAAATCAATTCAAGATGTTGTTACCACAAGCTCTGAAAACAAATCTGATTCTTTGATTTCCACATCTTTAGATATGAATAGTGAAAAAGCACCTCATATCTCAGATAGGCTTAAGCATTTGGGTATAAATCCTAGTCAAAATGCACAGAGGTTAGAAGACGGTATACATACATCTACTGAAACGCCTTCTGAAAAAAAGCCAAAGCAGAAAAAATCTAAGGACGCACAAAAGCAAGAAAATAATAAAGATATAGTTAGTGAACAGGCAAAAGAATCAGAGGCTATAAAAGCAAACCCTTCTGTTGAAGAAGTAACTGATTTAAAGCCTACTTTAGCTGAGTCAGAACACAAAACTCAAGATGTTGTAAAGCAACCTCCAAAGGACCTTTCACAACAAAACCATGGAGCTAAGCGTGAACCTACACAAAGAACCTCATTGGCGCCACATAGGAATGCCTCTGCTACAAGGTCTCATAGAAGTGATAATGGCAAGAGATTTGGGGATTCTACAGCAGTTCATAGGACAATTAGAACCAATCACAGAAGTCATATACAGACCTCTGATACCTCAAGTAATACACCGCTTGCTACAAACAATGGCAGATCTGTATCAACCAAAATTGATACTCCAGCTGTAACAACAGCGACTACCGAACCTGTTGCTTTACCTATTGTTGATGCACCTAAAACAGATAGTTTAGCAAATAAAAATATTATAGATACACAATCCTCTGATGTTGTCCAGGGGGCAATAGCTCAACCCGCAGTTGCTACACAAAACGGTATTGCTACACAAAACGGTATTTATACACAGAATGGTATTTCTACACAGAATGGTGCGGCTTCTCAGCCAACTGCTGCTATGCAAACACCAACAAACGGACAGCAAAATTTTGCACCACAATATGGACAGCAGACCTCTGCACCTGTCCAGGAAAAGATAGAGAGTGATGATCCTGTAGAAGGAGTACTTGAGGTGTTACCAGACGGATATGGATTCCTGAGAAGTGACAACTATCTTTCTGGTCCAAAGGATGTATATGTTTCCCCTTCACAGATTAGAAGGTTTGGGCTAAAGACTGGTGATAGACTAAGAGGTAAGGGCAGAATTCCAAAGGAAGGCGAGAAGTTCCAGGCGCTATTATATGTTCAGACGGTAAACGGAGATACACCTGACGTGGCTGCAAAGAGAATTCCTTTTGAGTATCTGACACCAATATACCCTGATAGCAGGATTAACCTTGAGACAACTCCAAGGGAGCTGTCCACTAGACTTATTGACTTAATGGCACCAATTGGTAAGGGTCAAAGAGGAATGATAGTATCTCCTCCAAAGGCTGGTAAAACTATCTTACTTAAAAAAATAGCAAACGCTATAACTGTTAATTATCCTGAGATTGAACTCATCGTGCTTCTTATAGACGAACGTCCCGAAGAAGTTACCGATATGCAGCGTTCAATTAAAGGTGACGTTATATACTCAACCTTTGATGAGGTTCCAGAGCATCATATAAAGGTAGCAGAAATGGTACTTGAACGTGCTCAGAGACTAGTAGAGCAGAAAAGGGACGTTGTAATTCTTCTAGACAGTATTACAAGGCTTGCAAGAGCATACAACCTGACAATACCACCAACAGGACGTACTTTATCAGGAGGTTTGGATCCTGGTGCTCTGCACAAGCCAAAGAAGTTCTTCGGAGCAGCTAGAAATATTGAAAATGGCGGTAGCTTGACAATAATGGCTACGGCACTTGTTGAAACAGGCAGCAGAATGGACGATGTAATCTTTGAGGAATTCAAAGGTACAGGTAACATGGAGCTTCATCTGGACAGAAAGCTTTCTGAAAAGAGAATCTTCCCTGCAATAGATATAAATAAATCGGGTACTAGAAGAGAAGAATTACTGCTTACTCAGAAGGAGCTCGAGGGTGTTTGGGCTATTAGAAAGGCAATGAGCAACATGGGTACTGGGGAGGTTACTGAGATACTCATTAAGCAGCTCATGCAGACAAGGTTTAACGAAGACTTTATAAAGAGCATAAATATTTCATTCCTTGAGAAAAATAGGGACTGAGCAAAAAATAGTCTTGCGATATGTAGAGTTTTGTGTTAAAATATCACTTGCCTCTTATAAATAGCAAACAGTAATACATTTTAATGTATTAATTGATATAAACACATAAGTGTGATAAATCGTAACATAAATAACGCTATTGTTCATTGAGGACATTGCAATGGTTTTGAAAGAAGGTGAAAAGAATGAAAGAAGGAATTCATCCAAATTACCAGGAGACAGTTGTAAAGTGTGCTTGCGGCGAAACTTTTACTACTGGTTCTACTAAGAAGAGCCTTCACGTTGAAATTTGTTCAAAGTGTCATCCTTTCTTTACTGGAAGACAGAAGCTTCTTGATACAGGTGGACGTGTAGAAAGATTTAAGAAGAAATTTGGTATTGTTGACAACGCTTAATATTGTATTCGCATGGAAAAACTGGGTGATACCCAGTTTTTATTTTTTTTAGAATATAGGAATTTATAAGTTAAGAGTGTTACAGGAGTGTTGGTAATACTGAGATTGAATGTTTACACATGAAGTGTTTCGTAAAAATGCAACCTAGGGTTCACTTCTAATGGTGTTCATATAATGTTAATTTGTTCAGAATATAAATCTATGCTATTATATACATATTGAAAGCAATTTCATTGGAGGTTATATGAAAAAGACAAGCATAGGGGGACAAGCTCTTCTCGAAGGGCTTTTAATGATAGGTCCGGAGTACATGGCTACAGCAATCAGAAAGTCAGATGGTGAGATAGTTGTAGAAAAAAAGCCTGTGAAGCCTAAAGGAAAGTGGAGCAAGATTCCTATTGTCAGAGGGGCAGTAAACCTCTTTAAACAGCTGATAGTAGGTATTAAGGCTCTGATGTACTCGGCGGATTTTGTGGATTTAGAAGATGGTGAGAAATATGAGCCGTCCAAATTTGAAAAGTGGTTGGATAGAAAGTTTGGTGACAAAATAACGGATATTGCAATTTATTTTGCTGTTATAATATCCATTTGCTTTAGCGTAGGATTATTTATACTATTACCAAACTTTATTGCTACTGTGATTGAGAATTTTACGCCTATTAATAAAGAGGTATTTTCAGGGGTAGTTATATTGAATCTCGTGGAAGGTGCCATAAGAATTGGATTGTTTATAGGGTATCTTGCATTGGTCTCATTGATGAAAGAGATGAGAAGGGTTTGGGAGTACCATGGTGCTGAGCACAAAACTATACACTGTTATGAGCACGGCGATGAAATAACCGTTGAAAATGTTAGAAAATATACTACGTTGCACCCAAGATGTGGTACAGCGCTATTGTTTACAATAATGGTTATAAGTATTTTATTATTTTCATTTTCAGGATGGCACAATGTATTTATTAATGCATTAATTAGAATACTACTAGTGCCAATAGTTGCAGGCGTTTCAATCGAATTGATAAAGTTTATGGCAAAGAAGGAAAATATTCTATTCAAGATAGTAACAGCACCAGGCCTATTCTTTCAGCGTTTTACTACAAGAGAGCCTGATGACAGCCAGATTGAAGTTGCAATTGCTGCATTTATGGAGGTTCTTCCTTCAGAGAATGTCAAAGACGAATGGGGCAAGGATTAAGGATTTAGAAGCATATGAATATAAAAGAGTGTCTATCAGTAATCACTGCACAACTTAAAGAAAACAACATTGATACCCCGGCACAAGAGGCTGGGGTTCTGCTTTGCCATGCATTAAAATGTGACAGAACCTATCTGTATGCTCACCCTGAGGAGGAATTGGCTGAGCATGTAGTGGAGCAATTGTTTGACAGTGTTATAAAACGTATTAATAAAATACCTTTGCAGTATATTGTGGGAAATACCGAGTTTATGTCGCTTACATTTTCTGTAACACCCAGTGTGCTTATTCCAAGGCAG
Source organism: Bacillota bacterium (assembly GCA_023439045.1). GTDB lineage: Bacteria > Bacillota > Clostridia > Acetivibrionales > DSM-1351 > Ruminiclostridium. Next base: position 86,737 of record JAEXOY010000005.1, read on the forward strand.
GATACAGAGCTGCTGGTGGAAACCTGCATAAACCTGGCCAATAAGGGTGTTGCGGGTGCTGGTCCGCGCAGCCCTCGCCAAATCAGTATTCTTGACATGTGTACCGGCTCGGGCTGCATTGCCGTAAGCCTTGCCTGGTATCTGGGGCAGGCAAGGCTTACGGCCTGCGATATATCCGATGAGGCACTGGAAGTTGCAAGGGTTAATGCTAAAAATAATGGGGTAGCAGAGAGGATTACATTCCTGCAGGGAGACTTATTCGATGCTTTAATTGGGCTTGAGCAGGTTATTCCCAGTTCTGTTGATATGAGCGAGGCACAAGCTGAGCAGACTCAGCATATGCAAGAGCATAAGGCACAAGATGAGCAGATAGAAACTCAGCATATGCATGTCGAGGAGGCACAAGCTGAGCAGATAGAAACTCAGCATATGCATGTCGAGGAGGCACAAGCCCAGCAAGTTCAGCAGGCACAGAGTTTTGATATTATAGCAAGTAACCCTCCATATATAGAATCTGAAACAATATCTACACTAGACCCAGAAGTTCGCAGCAATGAACCATTGCTTGCGTTGGATGGTGGCACTGATGGATTGGATTTTTATAGACGAATAAGTAAAGAGTCCTCTGCTTATTTAAAGCAAGGTGGTTACCTTGTACTTGAAATAGGCTATAATCAAGGACAGACTGTATCTTCATTGCTTACAGAAGCAGGCTTTACAAATGTTTCGGTGCTAAAGGATTTATGTAATAACGATAGAGTAGTTTTGGGGCAGAAGCTATAAGCTACCATACAATAAAAAGTAGAATAGCAGTTACTCATTCCAAAGCTTTAATACTTTTGCATCCTGTAGATTCTTTACAATTATTATTGTAATAGGTCCAATAAACATTCCCAGTATTCCAAAAAACTCTAGGCCTATGTACATTGCTATAAGCGTAACAAGTGGAGGCAGCCCAATCTGACTTCCTACTATCTTGGGTTCAAGTATTTGACGTATTAATATTCCCAGAATATATATTATGGTAAGCCCGAATGCTAAGGTTATATTTCCGATAATAAGCTGCCACAAAATCCAGGGTATCATAACTACTCCTGTACCCACTATTGGAATAGCATCTGAAAGACCAACGACCAGTGCAATAACCAGTGCGTATTTTACATTCAGAATAAATAACCCTATACATACTTCCACGAAGGTAAAGGCCATCAACATTCCCAAGGCTTTGAAATAACCAAATAAAGCAGCCAGCGTGTCTCTTTTTAGCATTACGATATTTTTTCTCCATTTAAAAGGCAGTTGCCTATAAATAAAGGAAGAAATTGCTTGTCTGTCGCTGCTAAAGAAGTAGGTACTCAATAGGGTGACAATAGCGAATACCGTCAAGTGGGGGATAGAAGATAATGCATTTATTAAATATGTAACGAAGTTTTTTATCCATTCTCCGATATTGGTTGATATGCTATCAATATTTTTTGAAATTGCAGTGCTGATTTCCAGTGGCAAATTATTATAGATAGTATTTAATTTATAAGTAATCCTGTCAACTTGAACTATAATACTATCGGTATATGTATTAAGGTTATCCTGCAGTCCAATCAATTCATTATAAACCTTTACCAATCCTATTGTCAGAAGAGTACCTAAAACGGATATGGTAAAAAGAAGAGATATTATAGCTCCAATTCTTCTAGTTACATGAACTTTTTCAAGTAGCTTGATTAATGGCTCATTAATTGCTGAAAGAAAAAGTGCTATTACAAAGGGTGCAAAAAACGGCAGAAGGTATTTTATTGAAATATACAGTAGCAAAAAGAATACAACTATGTATAAAGTCTTTTTAATAATAGGTCCATATCTTTCCCAAAACATAGTTTATACCTCCCTTGGTTTGATGGTTATTTAAAGTCATCTAATATATATATTTATATTGTATTTCTCAAAATAACACAAAATCTTTTTTATTCTTGATAATATATTTTTGGTGGAAAAATAATCTAATAGTTCTCAATGCCAATCAATAAAAGCATTGTGTTTTTTTTAACACAATCTTGTATACAATGTTCTAAACCACATAGGTGTAAGTAGCTAAAAATAAGCATTTTGCCAATTGATTTTGGAAAATAAATAATGTAAAATGATAAACGGACGACAATAAAAGAGCGTAGTCGACATAATTTTGATGGAAGTAATTTATACATCTTAATTAGCATTTGACTATGCATCTTGGTGTGTCTATGATTGTAAATGGTTAACTATATTGCAGAGGGTTAACTATATTGCAGAGGGTTAACTGTGATTGCAGAGGATTAACTGTGATTGCAGAGGATTAACTGTGATTGAGAATTTAAGAGCTCAGTGGGTTTATAAAGCCCACAAGTTCTCAAATATATGAGGGTAGCTGGTGCAGGTTTTCTATTTTAACTTACGTACATATTTGCATTAACTAATTAAGAAAAAAGAGAGTCTGCTATCGGCAAAGAAAAAAATCTATTATTTGAAAGGAGAATTAGCTGTGGAATGGTATTTATTACTGGCAGCTATTCTGCTGCCTGCACTTAGTGCAGTGCTATGCTTTGTATTGAGAAATCAGAAGGTTCGTATCGCTGTTGTAAGTGTATCAACACTTATATTGTTTGCCGTGGCGGGTGGATTCATTTACCTTCTGATGACATCACCCGATGGGAAAATTGTTTTTCACATGGGGGAAAGTACGCTTGAAGTAGTCAGCTGGATAATCAAGGGGGTTGATTTATTACTGCTGGGATACATGGCGTATATAGGTATAAAGCATAAGAAGGCAATTGTTTTAGTTTTAGTAATCCTTCAATTTATCCCTTGGTCCTTGTTTGAGGTATTTGGTTTCTTTGGACATCCACATGAGCCAGAGTTTGCGTTTGTAATAGACTATCTATCTCTGATTATGATTGCTTTAGTGTCAATCATAGGTCCAATTATTACTGTTTTTGCTATAGGATATATGAAGGAACACGAGCATCATTTACACCTAAAGGTATCAAGACAGCCACGGTTCTTTATGGTACTATTCGTATTCCTCGGTGCTATGAATGCACTGGTTATGACAGATAATCTGTCATGGATGTACTTCTTCTGGGAAATAACTACTCTTTGTTCATTCTTGCTCATTTCACATGATGGAACTGAAATAGCAATAAAGAATGGTTTAAGAGCGTTATGGATTAACTCAGTTGGTGGTCTTGCTTTTATAGTTGCAATAGTTCTTGTTAACGAGAGCTTGGGCACATTATCAATTCAAGCAATTGTAGAATCAGGCGGAGCAGCATTTACTGGAGCGCTTCCTATAGCGTTGGGTCTTTTATGTATTGCAGGTTTTACAAAGTCTGCGCAGTTCCCATTCCAACCTTGGCTTCTAGGTGCAATGGTTGCACCAACACCAGTATCTGCACTATTACACTCAAGTACAATGGTTAAGGCTGGTGTGTATTTAGTAGTAAGACTTGCACCTGCATATACAGGGACAATTCTCGCTCAGATGGTAGCTGTGGTAGGAGGGTTTACCTTCGTAGCGGCATCTGCAATAGCAATAAGCCAGAGTAATGCAAAGAAGGTACTTGCTTATTCAACAATAGCAAACCTTGGACTTATCATTTGCTGTGCCGGAATTGGTACAAGGGTTTCTATTGCGGCAGCAGTACTACTTATGATTTTTCATGCAGTATCAAAAGGCTTACTCTTCCTATGTGTTGGTACAATTGAGCAGGGTATTGGCAGCAGAGATATAGAGGACATGCAGGGCTTGTTCAAGATTATGCCTTTTACAACAGTAATAACTGTAATTGGTATGATTTCTATGCTATTACCTCCATTTGGAGTACTTATTACAAAGTGGCTCGCAATTGAGACAGCAGTTCACCAACCGATAGTATTACTCTTCATAATACTTGGAAGTGCCTTTACAGTAGTGTTCTGGGCACAGTGGATTGGTATTATACTGACAATGTCCTACAAGACAAAATATACAATGGAAAAGATAGGTGCATCAATCAAGACTGCATTGACATTCCTTATAGTTGGTGTATTGGCAGCTAGCGTATTGATAGTTCCAATGTACAACAATTTTATAAAGCCATATATCGCTTCCCTTAGCATAGCTGATAGCGAAATGCTTTCAGGCACTGGCTTGGGAATATGGCTCGAGGCAACTGACAAAGCAGTTTATGGTGGGTTTGCTTCTATAATGTTCTTTATAGTAATATTTGTACTTATGATTACAATACCTCTTTTATCAAAGAGACGTAAACCAAGTAGTTTAAAGCCACCTTATCTTTGTGGTGCAAACGTTAATGAAGACCTCAGAGGTATAGAGTTTAACGGACCTGGCGATAAGGTTGAACAGGTAGTAGTAAGAAATTACTACATGGAACAAGTATTTGGTGAAAGCAAGCTTTCATTCTACCTGAGCGTCGTAGCGGGTGCTCTCATTATTATAATGTTAGGGGTGGTGATAGGGTTATGACATTGCATAATATATTAATAGCCGTTATTGCAATAATAGCTGCCCCAATTATTGGTGGATTATTAACGGGTATAGATAGAAAAATCACAGCAAGAATGCAAAATAGATTTGGACCTCCAATCCTTCAGCCTTTTTATGACTTTTTCAAGCTGTTGGGCAAGGAGAGTATAGCAGTTAACCAAACTCAGATGGTTTATGTATTAGGACACCTTTTCTTTGCAATTGGAGCACTAGTAATGCTGGTGCTGCAGCAGGATCTTCTTATGATGATGTTTATACTTGCTTTTTCAGCAATATCACTCATCATGGGTGCCATGAGTGTTCGTTCACCATATAGTAAGGTTGGTGCTCAGAGAGAAATTATGCAGATGATGGCATACGAGCCAGTTCTTCTCATAATGGTAGTAGGAGTTTACAAGACAACTGGAAGCTTTATGATTTCAAGCATATTTGAACATCATGATCCATTGTTGTTTAGCTTACCGCTAGTATTTTTATCATTCATTTATGTATTGACTATAAAGTTAAGAAAGTCGCCATTTGACTTCTCAACCTCACATCATGGTCATCAAGAGTTGATAAAAGGTTTGACTACAGAATTTTCAGGAATACAGTTAGCATTGATAGAGTTAACTCACTGGATTGATCTTGTACTTCTTTTAGGGCTAATTACTTTGTTTTTTGCTCAGCCAATATGGATAGGTATAATTATTGCCTTGGTTGCTTACTTCTTTGAAATAGTAATCGACAATATCAGTGCCAGAGTAACATGGCAGTGGATGGTCAAAGTAACCTGGGTAGTTGGTATCGGTGCTGCTTTGGTAAATATAATCTGGATGTATATGATATAAGGAGAGGTGAGAAGGATGGGTTTATTAGGCAAATCAAGAAAGAAATCGCCCTGGGTGATACATTATGACTGCACAAGCTGTAATGGCTGTGATATAGAAACACTTGCCTGCCTCACTCCTGTGTACGATGCTGAGAGATTAGGCATAGTTAACGTAGGAAATCCGAAGCACGCTGATATTTTATTGGTTACAGGTTCTGTAAATAAGAGAAATGCTCACGTATTGACAACACTTTACAGTCAGATGCCTGAACCAAAGGCAGTTGTTGCTATAGGAGCATGTGCTTGCACAGGTGGATTATTCAAGGAATGCTACAACGTATTAGGCGGGGTAGAGAATGTAATTCCTGTTGATGTGTTTGTACCGGGCTGTTGCCCAAGACCTGAGGCTATATTTGATGGTATAGTGCAGGCAGTTGGTAAGCTGGACGAAAAGGCACAGAAAATGAAGGAACAAAAATAGGCAAGCTAGAAAGGAACATTAATGCTATGATTGAAAATTTAGTTGATATTACGGTTGACCATCTGCTTGCAGAAGTTCATCAGTGCAAGTTTGAGGGCTACAGGTTTGTTACTGCAACCAGTGTTGACAACGGTGACGGCACTATAGATGTTCTTTATCACTTTGACAAGGACTTTGTAATGAAAAACTTCAAGATAACTGTTAACAAGGAAGATAAGGTTCCTAGCATATCAAAGGATTTTTTCAGTGCAGTTTTGGTTGAAAACGAGATAAAAGAACTATTTGGAGTAAATATTGTTGACATTGCGATAGATTACGGTGGAAGAATGCTGCTTACAGATGAGCAAATGAGTTCACCAATGCTTAGAAATCAGATTACAATTGAGCAAAGAGGGGGTGCAAAGTAATGAGTCAAACGATTATACCTTTTGGTCCCCAGCATCCTGTTCTTCCAGAACCCCTTCACATTAAGCTAGTTATGCAGGATGAAAAGATAGTTGAGGCAATACCTGCTATAGGCTATGTTCATAGAGGTCTAGAAAAGCTCACTGAGACAAAGGAATTTACTCAGAATGTTTTTGTAGTAGAAAGAGTATGCGGTATTTGTAGTGTAATGCATGCTATGGCATACTGCCAGGGTATGGAAGAGCTTATGAATATTCAAATTCCTGACAGAGCAAAATTCCTGCGTGTTATCTGGGGAGAGCTCCACAGAATACACAGCCATCTTTTGTGGTTGGGACTGCTTGCAGATGCGTTTGGGTTTGAAAGCTTATTTATGCAGGTATGGAGAGATAGAGAAAAGATTATGGACATCATGGAAGAAACCGCAGGAGGCAGAGTAATAATTTCTGCCAACCAGATAGGTGGAACCAGACGTGATTTAAACAAGGAGCAGATGATTAAAATTAATCTTGTTCTGGACGAAATTGCAGAGGATATGAAGAATGTAGAAGCTGTTTTCTTGAATGATTATACTGTTAAGCACAGGCTTTGCGGTGTAGGTGTATTGTCCAAGCAAATGGCTGAAGAGCTTTGTGTGGTTGGGCCTATGGCAAGAGCAAGCGGAATTAAGTATGACTTTAGAATGACAGGGTATTCTGCATATGGTCAGCTTGATTTTGAACCTGTTATTCACAATGATGGAGACTGCTACGGAAGAACATATGTTAGACTTCATGAGGTTTATCAGTCAATTGACCTCATTAGACAGGCGATTGACAAGATCCCTGAAGGAGAGCACTGTGTTCCTGTAAAAGGTAACCCACCAAAGGGTGAGGTAATCTCAAGGGTTGAGCAGCCTAGGGGAGAGGTTCTGTACTACATGAGAGCGAATGGCACAAAGAATTTGGATAGATTGAGACTTAGAACTCCAACCTTTGCAAACATTCCTGCTCTATTAAAGATGCTTCCAGGAAGCCAGCTAGCTGATGTTCCTATGCTGATATTGACGATAGATCCTTGCATATCTTGCACAGAGAGATAAGCCTCTCGGCTGCTTTTGGTAAGATTGTGTGAGAATAGATTGAGACATAAATAGCTGACAGGTTTGGCTGTAGAACAGATGAGTAAGAAATATCTAATTGTTTCACAGAGCAAACAAGCTAACACAGGCACAGTACTGTATATCTGTATTTGCCGTATATATGAAAGGATGATAGATTATGTTTGATATGGTGGGTAATGTATTCAAGAACCTTTTCTCGAAGCCTGCTACCAGATTATATCCTTTTGATAAAAGAGAGCCATTTAAGGATGCGAGAGGACATATTTCAGGAATTGAAATAGAGAAGTGTATATTCTGTGGAATATGTCAGAGAAAGTGCCCTTCAGATGCAATAGTGGTTAATAAGGCTGAAAAGTCATGGGAAATTGACCAATTCAAGTGTGTAATCTGTGGTGCATGCACTGAGGTATGCCCTAAAAAGTGCATTTTATCAGAGGCAGGACACAAGTCCTCAGAATACACCAAGGAATCCTTAAAGGTAGTTCAGCCTGTAAAGGAACCAGAGGATGCTGGGAAAGTAACAGCTTAAGGGCTTATGGATGCGAAATAAGTATTCGCTAAGGATGAATGTATATAAAACAGCTGCAAAGTTTGACCTTTGCAGCTGTTTGTATAACTAATAAGTCAGCTCTCGAATACAGTTTTTGAAGGGATGAGGAAATAAAATGCATGAATATGCTGTAACACAGTCAATGCTGAAATTGGCTCTGGATGAAGCGAAAAGAGTTAATGCATCAAAGATACTGGAAATCAGGTTGGTAATAGGGGACCTATCAACCATTGTTGATGACTCAGTTCAAATGTATTTTGATATTATGAGTGAGGGTACTCTTGCCGAAGGCGCAAAACTTATTTTTAAGAGAGTTGCTGCAGAATTTATCTGCAGGGAGTGTGGCACTATATTTGTCAAGCCTGTACATGGGTTTGACTGCCCTAAATGTGGAAAACTTGGATCTCCTACCGGAGTAGGCAAGGAGTTTTATATAGAAAGTATAGAGATTGATTGATGTATAGAGATTGATTGATGTATAGAAAGTGAGGGAGAAAAAGTATGGAAGTAAAAATGATGAAGAACATTCTACATGCAAATGATAGTTTGGCAGCAGAAAATAGGAGCTACTTTGAGGATAATGGCATTACAGCTATTAACATTATGGCGTCTCCCGGCTCAGGTAAAACCAGTATGATACTTGGCCTTTTCGAGGAGCTAGAGGGAAAGGCACCAGTAGCTGTAATTGAGGGTGATATTGCATCCTCCATAGACGCGGAAAAGATAGACAGGCTTGGAAAGCCAGTTATTCAGATAAATACAGGTGGGGGTTGCCATCTAGATGCAAACATGATAAAGACTGCAGTGGAAAGCTTGAACTTGGAGAAGGGTACACTTCTATTTATAGAAAACGTTGGGAACCTGGTATGCCCTTCGTCCTTTGACCTTGGAGAAGACATTAAGTTAGTAATCGCGAGTGTTCCTGAGGGGCATGACAAGCCTTATAAGTATACTTCAATGTTTGAGGCTGCTGACATAGTGGTACTAAATAAGACAGATTTGCTACCCTACATCGATTTTGATAAGGAGAGCTTCTATAATGGCATAAGAGCCTTAAACAGCAAGGCAGAAATAGTTGAAATCTGCTGTAAGTCAGGAGAAGGGCTAGAGAAGTTGGCTCAGGTTTTATTGGGTTGGAAAAATAAATAGTAAATATAAAAAAATGATAGGTGCACATATTTTATTAATTCTAGAATATGTGCACCTATTTGGTTTTGTACTATAATGCAGCTTTAGTTACCTATCAATAGTTAAGAAGCTTTATTGTACACCGAATGATACATCGTCAAGCAATACATCTTGGCCACCAGGTGCATTAACAGTGAATTCAATCTTAACTGCTGTAGCACCAGTAGGTGCCTGAGAGGTTATTAAGGAGTAATAGATAAATACTCTATTACCTGATGGCATATCTTGCGGTCTTATAAGAATAGAACCGTCAGTAACATCCCCTGAATTAGTAATGAAGGTTAGCTGAGCCAACAGCCCAACATCGTTTCCTGCTGCATTAGCAAAGAAAGAAAACTCATAATAGCAATCAGGAGTTATTCCTGTTACTATTTGGCTCAAATTTCCTCCGCTAGAAATTCTAACAGATGACAGCCCAGAGTGTACACTTCCTTGTGCAGTTTCTTGGTGGACAGAAGTTGCAGTTGTTGTAGACCAATTATCAGGTACATCAGGTTGAGTAAAGTACTCAAATCCTCCATTTAGCACCATCTGGCCCGTTCTTGGACATTCACATGTACCAGTAGGTCCAGTAGGTCCGGTACCGCCAGATGCGCCAGTACCACCAGTTGCGCCTGTGCCGCCAGTAGGTCCGGTAGGTCCGGTACCGCCAGATGCACCAGTACCACCAGTTGCGCCT